>DASZEU010000611.1:0-17172 GCA_035940535.1 Candidatus Angelobacter sp. | reverse complement strand
GC
Organism: Candidatus Angelobacter sp.; assembly: GCA_035940535.1. Classification (GTDB taxonomy): domain Bacteria; phylum Acidobacteriota; class Terriglobia; order Terriglobales; family Acidobacteriaceae; genus Angelobacter. Next base: position 17,170 of record DASZEU010000611.1, on the reverse strand, counting down.
TGCGGTAGACGTTGTAGCCAGCTAAATCAGAATCCATGCTGGCAGTCCAACTAAGGTCAATGAAAGATTTCTGGCCAGCCTGGGTAAAGACGGCCTGTAACCCTGATGGAACCGCCGGAGGAAATTTGTCAAGGGTAGTGAGCGTCACAATCGTGGAATCGTCACCTTCCACTTCGCCTTTTTCCTGCTCATCCTTTTGCCAAAGCGTAACTGGAATAACCCAATATTGGTATTGTTTTTCCCACTCGATGCCGGTATCGATTACCAATGTCGATTCACCCCCAGCACTCAATTGCTTTACCATTACGGGTCGCTGGTTTGATCCCGCTCGGCGCATAATTCGGTAAACGTATTGCGTACTCAGGCTTGTGTGCTTTTTCGGAAGCCAATTTTGTTGCCAGGAAATGCTTACACCTTGAGGAACAGGTTTGACTTGAATATCCTTGGGGGGCACCGGTGTCAAAACCAATGGGACCACTGCCTGGTTGGATTGTCCGGCACTTTTTCCTGAGTTATTGACAGCTTCGACTGTGTAGCGAACAAAGTCGACCGAAGCCGAAGTCACAAGGTCACCAACGGAATCTTTCAGGCTCTTAACTGGCGCCTCCTGGGTTTTGTGGGCTAGCACAAGTGGCACCTCGCCTACAACCTTGGCTGCCCCTCCGTCGCTGACCGTCCTCCGAACGATCATTCTTCCCGAATGACGAACTGAGGTTCCATCCGTTGTTTCTTCCGGAGCGGTCCACGAGAGTGTGACGGTATCTCCCTTGCGAACCGCAGCAAGGTCAGTGATCGGCTTGGGAATATTCAGCGATGGCGGCTGAGGAGCTCCTGGGGTCCCGCAGGCCACGAACAGGACTAAGAGCAGCATGAAAGGAAGAGGCTGGATTTTCTTGATGACGTTCATTACGTCAATTTATCAGGCATAAATTCTCAATAAATTTTTTAACGCTGGCGCTCAATCGCCAGGCGTCGGTTCTACCGATCGAAACTTTTAGTAAGGCGTATCTCTTCATTTTCATGCAAGGCCCTTCGACCTGCGACTTTCGAAATGGTCAAAATGGTGGGCGCTATAGGATTCGAACCTATGACTTCCACCGTGTGAAGATGGCACTCTACCGCTGAGTTAAGCGCCCTGCGTTGTTCCGTCAGAACTAAAGGACTTCTTGAATTTGATTTTAGCAGAAGGACTGAGAATCGGGTGACTGCGCCACCCCATGATTCAAATTACCCAATTACCAAATTTTGCTGTTACGAACTCAGAGCCGTTGGCTGAAGGTTGGGCGCCAGCGAGTGGGCTTTGTTGCCGCCTTCCGCTCGGGCTTCATCCAAGGCGGCCTCTACACGGTTGATTACCTCGGTTACCACATCGACTGCATCAAACTGCGGCTGAAGAACGGCCTCCGCGATGCCTACGCTCAAAGCAGGCTGGCGATCCGTAGTGGGAATTTTGGTGGAGACCAGGACCTTGCGCATCTTGTCCACGACCAGAAAAGCGTTCTTCTCGTTGGTGTCGGAGAGCACTAGGGCGATGGTGGTCAGGTCGTAGCGCAAGGCTACGTCATTTTGCCGGATGTGGGAACAAATAGTTTGGGCCACCTGCTGCATCAGGCTCTCCACGTTGGCTTCCCCAACTTCCTTGGTCAAAGCTGTGGGCTTGCCAAAATGCAGCAGCATCAGTGTCAGAGGAGTCCGCTGCTGCATGGAGCGCCGTACTTCAGAGAGCAGAACATCGAGATAAGAAGAGCGCTTCAACAGTCCCGATTTTTCGTCGGTCACGGCCAGGGTCTTCATCAAGGTACGCAGGCGCGCATTGCTGACCGCCAGGATCATCTGGTCGGCAATTGTCCTCAAGACGATAACGTCAGTCGGCCGCCATTGACGCGCGGCGCATTGCTCCAGGATCAGGATGCCTGCCTGTTCGCCCGCATCCATCAAAGGGACAGCCAATAGCGATTCAATGGAGAGGTTCTGCACATGCTCGTGAACCGACTCCAATTCGCTGGCGCTCTTGGCGTTCGGAATGTTGACAACGCCGTTTACCGCCAGGTGCTGGGTGATTCCAATCAACCTCACAATCGACATCACATCCGACTGCTTCACACCGGGCGCGCAATATTCAAGCGCCGCCGAAGGAGGTTTGCCCACGGTACATAATCCAGCCACACAGCGGCTGGCATTGAAATGGCGGCCAATTTCATTCACTGCGGTAAACAGCACGCTTTTTACGTTGGCCTGTCGGTAAATGTTGCGCGTGATCTCGGTGACGCGGGCAAAGTTGTCCACGGCATTCTCGTCGTTGAGAGCGGTGGGTGTTACCGTAGGAGTGCTAGTCTGCATTTTCCCCGGAAGTGGAACGCCTGTTTGGCTGTTAGCTGCTGCTTTGGCGGACGTTTCATATTTCGGCGAAAACCCGGAGACTGTATAGATATGCCGCAGTTTATCGTTTTTTTCTTCTTCGTGCGGAAATAATTTGCTAATGCGCTCCAGGCGCTCCAGAGCTTTCGACCTCATGCCGTACTGCAAGTAAATCTCGGCTTGAAGAATAAAATCCTCTAACACAGTAGGCTCAGATTCGTGAATGCCACCATCGCTTACCAGGATGGGATCTACGGAACTGGCCACGGTTTGAAAACGATTGGCAATGGTGTTGAACTGATTGGGATCGATCTTCCCACGCAACATTTCCAAGCGCTTGCCGTGTCCAGGTTCGTAGGGATCAACTTCGGCGGCGCGATCCAGCGATTCACCTGCCCGGGCGAATTTCCCAGAGGCGTAATAAAGCTGAAAGAGCTTAATCAGAGTGCGGCAATATTCGTGCTCGCGGTTGGCCGAGTTGAAGAGCTCGACCAGATACTCCAGGAACTCGATGGAGGGCAAGCGCCGGTCGGCGATCTCATTGATCAACGTGATGAATTCTTTGCGTCTGCCAGCCTTGGTTTCATGCTGCTCCAGCTTCTGGGCCAGTGAAAGCGCCCGGTGCGTGTCTCCAACATCCAGGTAGGCGCCCACCAGCGAGGCGATCTCATCTACCTGTTGGGGATCATCCTGAAAGAGCTCCCAGGCATAAGGCTCAGCCTCTTTAGGACGCTTGGCAGCCATCAAGCTGCGTGCATATAGCTCCCGAATTTCCTTGGTGCTTTCCAGATTGGTTACAGCCCGGTCCAGCACGGTAATGCATTCAGGAATGGCATTGCGCGAAAAAAGCGCACGCGCATATAACAGGATAGCTTCCAGGCTCGCCGGATTGTGGGTATAGGCCTTCTCAAACCATTCGAAGCCTGAACCAGGGGATTCCTGATCTTTGGCTTTTCCGAGCAGGACGAAATTCACCGAAGCTGTTTCGCCCTCGCCCAGAAGAGCGGCCTTTTCCGCCAGCCGTTGCAGGTTCTTGGCATTGGGCAAGAGTTCAACTATATGTTTGGCTGCCGCTAGCGCCTGCTTGTCGCGGCTTTGAAGCTCAAAGCCCCGCAAGGCGGTGGAGTAGGCGTCGAGCGCTTCTTTCCTGTCTCTTTTTTCAATGGCCTGGGCAAAGTGAAAGGTCTGCATGGGCGTAGGCGAGCCTACTTTGGCCAGCTTCTTATAGGTAACCACACTGCCATGATCGCCGGCAGCAATCTGTTCATCCAGGAGTGCGCTTAGCAGGGTGGCTGCCTCAGAGTTGCGTCCGGCTGCCAGACAAAGGTCGGCGGCGGTCTGGCGGACCTGATCGTTCTTCGGGTCCTCGTCCAGAATATTGAGATACTCTTCCAAGGCAGCCTCAGGCTTGCCTCTTTGGAGATATCTTTCCGCTTTCTCCAGTCTTTTGGAAATGTCTGGCATTGAATCCAAATCCCTCGTGCTCTTGGGAAGGGGCTGGCCAGGAGCGATTGAGGCTGAGGTATGCCTATTCTAAGCGGGATTGCGGCTAGGCTCAATGCCAGAAGGGATATTTAGGCGAAATGACTATCCATTTCGGGACAAACTACGTGATTCCGACTAACCTGCTATAACTTTTCCAATGATTGAACAGCAAATTGCGAAAGTTACAGACCGCGAACATGGCCTGAAGCAGCACCTCACGGCTGGCCAAATGGCCATGGTGGCTGTTGGCGGCTCGGTCGGGACTGGATTGCTGCTGGGTTCCGGCGCTGCAATCCAGGTGGCCGGGCCTGCGGCGATTGTTTCCTACATCATCGCCGCCCTGATCTGCTGGACTGTTGCGTTGGCTTTGGGAGAGATGTCCAGCGTACACCCCGCAGCCGGATCGTTTGGTGTTTACGCCGAACTATATTTAAATGATTGGGCCGGATTTGTGGCCCGTTACGGATATTGGCTCTCAGCGATCATGGCTATCGGCTCCGAGGTGGTGGCCGCAGGCACTTACATGCAGGTGTGGTACCCAAAGGTACCAGTCGTTACCTGGATGATGGTCTTCGGGCTTCTTCTTTTGCTGGTTAATTTGTTTCCGGTCGGCAATTACGGCACTTTTGAATACTGGTTTGCCTTCATTAAAGTAATTACGATCTTTCTCTTCATTGTGATTGGCGCAGCGCTGTTGATGGGAACCAGGATCCATCCACAGTATGTTGCAAATGGAGGGTTTGCTCCCAACGGATGGAGGGCGGCATTTATCACTGCCTCCTTCGCCTTATATAGCTTCCTGGGTATTGAGATGGTTGCTATCTCCTCGGGCGAGGCACGCTCCGGGGCTGAAGTCTCCAAGGCAACAAGCATTTCCTTTGCCCTGCTGGTGTGCTTGTACGTGGGCGCAATGGCTGTGCTCGTAGGGGTGATGCCGTGGCGCGACGCGGGCGTGGCCCAGAGCCCTTTTGTCAGAGTCTTCAATTTCGCCGGGATTCCGAGCGCGGCCACGATCATGAACTTGGTGGTGCTTTCAGCCGCTCTCTCCGCTGCTAATGCCCTGCTCTATGTCACATCAAGGACGCTCTTTTCCCTGGCCCGTTCCGGTCACGCGCCCCGCGGACTGGGTGCATTGAACTCCCAGGGCGTACCTATACGGGCGGTGGTGGCATCTATGGCGGGAATTGTGATTGCCATCTTCGTGCAAAAATTTGCTCCGGAGAAAGCTTACCTGTACATCATTGGCGCTGCCCTTTTTGGAGGCATGCTGGCGTGGCTGATCTCCCTGGCAGCGCACGTGCGTTTCAGAAAGGTGATAACGCGGGAGCAGCTTGCCGTTTTGAAGTTGCGAGCCCCGCTGGGCGCCGCTGGCTCAATTCTCGGCTTTGTCGCCATTACTGCGGCAGTAATGGCAACTTGGTGGGTACCACAATTCCGCATCACCGTAGTGAGCGCCGCACCATGCCTGCTGGTCTTGAGTGTGGCTTATTGGCTAGTGCGAAAGAGGGCTTAGCTTGCAATTTTGTAAGTTCTAATGAGGTCCGCTCCATGTTCGATAAACAACGGACTAGGCTCGTCATCGACTGTCGTAAAGATCGGTGTTTTGCCACTTTTATTGCGCACATTCACATCAGCCCACCGTCAATAGCTCCGCTTCATCAGATTACCCAACCTGTCTCTGCTTGCCGTGGATTACCAGATTCAAGTTGCCGAGTCTCACAAATATAATCTCGATATGCCTGCCCGTCCTACAGATGTCGAGCACAAAATCGAAAACCTGCGCGAGCAGATCCGCCGGCACGAATACCTTTACTATGTCGAGGATGCCCCGGAGATTAGTGACGCAGAATTTGACCGCTTGATGCAAGAGCTCAAGCAACTGGAGGGCGAGCATCCAACCTTGATCACGCCCGATTCTCCTACGCAGCGTGTTGGCGGCAAGCCCCGCGAAGGCTTCATCAAAGTTGAACACTCCCGCCCCATGCTCTCACTCGACAACGCATACAACGAACAGGAGCTGCGCGACTGGGAAAGGCGGGTCCGTGAACTGGCGGGCACGGATAACATCGAGTATGTATGCGAGTTCAAGCTGGATGGAATGTCACTGGCATTGTCGTATCAGGGCGGAAATCTGGAACGCGGTGTTACGCGCGGCGATGGCTCGATCGGCGAAGATGTTACTTCCAATGTACGCACCATGCGCACGGTTCCGCTCTCTATTCCGCAGGCAACCCTGAAGAAAGTGGGTATTCCGCCCGATTTTGAGGTACGGGGCGAAGTGGTCATGCCTCTGGCGGCCTTTGAGCGGATGAATGAGGAGCGGGAGCGCCAGAACCTGGCCAAGTTTGCGAATCCCCGGAATGCTGCAGCCGGCACCATTCGCATTCTTGAACCCAACATTGTGGCCCAGCGCCAACTGGATTTTTACGCCTACTTCCTGCTGGTGAATGGAAAATACTTCCCTGAAAAGCACTCTGAGGCGTTGGAAGCCCTGCAAGCTGCCGGATTCAAGGTAAATCGCAATCACATCACTGCCAACAACATGGATCAACTCCTGGAATTCATCGCGAAAGGCGAGCAGATGCGAGAGAAGCTTCCTTATGAAATTGATGGCATCGTAATCAAAGTGAATTCCCAGAGGCTTCAACAGCGACTGGGGTTTACGGGAAAAGCGCCACGATGGGCGTTGGCCTACAAATACGCGGCCCGCAGCGGCATTACCCAGGTGCAAGACATCCTGGTGCAGGTAGGGCGTACCGGCAAACTGACTCCGGTTGCCGCGCTTAAACCGGTCCTGATCGGCGGGACGACCGTCACCCGCGCCACACTGCACAACCAGGACGAGATTGAGCGGCTAGGAGTGATGATTGGCGATTGGGTCATGGTGGAGCGCGGCGGCGATGTGATTCCCAAGGTCGTTAAAGTTATCGACGATAAGGAGCATCCACGAGGCGATAAGCCCTTTCATATCCCCTCGCACTGTCCTGTCTGCTCAAGCCAAGTGGTGCGCGTGGAAGGCGAGGCCGACCACCGCTGCATCAACGCCAACTGCCCCGCCAAGCTGCGCGAGAGCATCCTGCACTTTGCCTCACGCTCGGTAATGAACATAGAAGGAATGGGAGAATCGCTGGTCAACCAGATCTGCGACAAGGGTTTGGTCAAAGACGTTGCCGACATCTACCACCTGACCAAAGAAAAGCTGCTGACCTTGGAGCGCATTGGCGATAAATCCGCAGAAAATCTGCTGGCGGAAATTGAGCAATCGCGCAAGCTGCCGCTGGAGCGCGTGATTTTTGGCCTGGGAATCCGCTTCGTGGGCGAACGTACGGCCGAATTTCTGGCCGAGCATTTTGGCTCCATCGATGCCCTTAGGGAGGCCAGCGTGGAAGAACTTCAGCAAGTGAATGAAGTGGGTCCACGCATCGCAGAAAGTATCCGGCAGTTCTTTCAGGAAGCCGGCAATCGCAAGCTGGTGGAGAAGCTGCGGCCCTATCTGAATTTTACCGGCAAGAAAAAACACCGCGGAACAGCCCTCGCAGGTAAAACCTTTGTCCTGACTGGAACGCTCGCCAACCACTCGCGCGATGCCGCCAAGAAAATGATTGAGGATGCCGGAGGCAAAGTCGTAGGATCAGTCAGCAAAAAAACCGACTACGTAGTTGCTGGCGCCGATCCGGGATCGAAACTCGATAAAGCGAGAGAACTGGGCGTACAAGTGGTGGACGAAAAGCAAATGGAAGAACTAGTGAAGGCGCAATCGTAAGAATTTCAATTTACCCATTTACCAACTTACCCAATTACCCAATGAAATGAGGGAGAACACTTGGAACCCATCACGCACTTCTTAACAGGAGCCTGCATATCTCGGGCGGGGCTCAATCGGAAAACCGGGCTGGCCACCCTGACTCTTATGTTGGCCGCCGAGGGGCCCGATATTGATGCCGTCTCGTATTTCGGCGGCTCCGTGAATGGTTTGCAGCATCATCGTGGGATCACGCATTCTTTGGTGGGCGCGCCGTTCATCGCAGCCATTACTGTGGGCGTGGTGTATGGAATCTATCGCCTGATTTTAAAGAGCGGCAAGCAGACCAAACTCCCTCCCAAGTGGAAGCTGCTCTATGGATATGCATTGCTTGGCTCGCTGAGCCATATCCTGCTCGACTTTACCAACAACTACGGCGTACGTCCTTTCGAGCCCTTCAATTTCAAGTGGTATTCCTGGGACATCAATTTCATTATCGAGCCAATCATTCTGGCGGTGCTTATTTTGGGACTGGTTGTTCCTGGCCTGTTCAGCCTGGTGACCGAAGAGATTGGCGCGCGCAAAGCTCCATTTCGCGGACGCGGCGGAGCAATCTTCGCCTTGGTGTCGTTTGCCGTGGTGCTTTTTGTGCGTGACTTCGAACATCGTAAGGCCGTCAACGCGCTAAAAGCTGTTAGCTATCACGATGAAGACCCCATTCGTGCTTCTGCCTTTCCTACCCCCATCAATCCTTTTGTCTGGAATGGTGTAGTTGAAACCCATGACTTTTTTGAGACTACAGTAGTGGACTCCAACGCAGGCCAGATCGATCCTCAGCACAACGCGATAGTGCGTTACAAACCCGAAGAGACCCCAGTAACCCTGGCCGCGAAAAAATCCAGGCTAGGACGGGTCTTTCTCGACTGGGCCCAGTACCCGGTAGTAGAGGTCGAGCACCTGTCCGGCGATAGCGGATACATTGTGCGATTCCTTGATCTACGTTTTAACTCCTTGCGTTTTAACAACCAGCGCGTCAATTCCAACGCCACCGGCCGCCGCTCGATTCTAAGTGGAACGGTAGTGCTGGATTCAAAACTGAATGTAGTGGACATGTATATGGGAGAGAAATAATTTCTAATTTTAAAATTTCAAATTTGTAATTTGAAAACTGTCACCTGTGCCTCGTCAGGTTTTGGTTTTCAAATTAGAAATTAGAAATTCCCTCTGGCTCTTCGATCTCATGTACGACCTCTGCAACCGGCTGGCGTAGCAGGCGGAACAAAAGATAAGCGAGCGCCAAAATCGCAACGCCCAAGGCTATTGCAATCGACGGGTGGCGATGGATCAACATCTTTGTGGTCGAGACAATCTCCGGGCCAAAAACGATGGTGAGTACTGAGAGGACGCCAAAGCGCACCATACGTCCCAGGAATACGGCCAGTAGAAATTGCAGCGTCTTCATTTCAAAGACGCCCGCGGAAAAAACGAATAGCTTGAACGGCGTGGGTGGCGGAAGCATCGCCGGAATCATCAGGGCCAGGAACTCCTGCTTTTCAAACCGGTCACGAATCCGTTGCAGCCGTGCCTCGTTGATCCGCTTCAGCAAGAAGAGCTCTCCACCAGCGCGGCCCAGCAAATAGGGCAACAGGCTGCCCACAGCCGAGCCAATGGAGGCGGCCAGGCAATAGAAGAGCGCCTTAGGCGGACTGGAATAAACAAAGCCGGCCATGAGCGGGTCCATGGGAATGCCAAAGGCAGCAGCGTCCAGCAGGGCGATCAGCAGCACCCCCCACGTGCCCAGAGCTTTGAGCGCGGCAATGATGGCGCCATACTTCAGCAGAAGTTTTTGTTTGAAAGACAAGATTTCATTCTAAGTTAGCGAAAGCTTTTGCTAATGCGTAAAATCTGACACAATTGTGAATTGCCGGTTGGTTCCATGCGAGATTGAGTAAAATCTGACACGTTTTCTATCACTCAACTGGTTAATACTGCAGTCTTAGTGCTCATTGGCAACTGCTAATTGCGAATTACCCCTTGCTACCCTTTACACAACATTTTTCCAACAATTACACTAAGCGGTTTAGCGTGTGGAATCCCAGGAGACTCTTATGCCCTCGGTTGAGGAAAAAATCAAGCAGATCATCATCGACCAGTTGGGCGTGGATTCTGCCGAGGTAACCGAGAGCGCATCTTTTGTGGATAATCTGGGCGCCGATTCGCTCGACCGCGTGGAACTCATCATGGCTTTTGAGGAGATATTCGACATCGAGATTCCAGATGAGGATGCAGAAAAGATCGCAACCGTACGGGATGTGATCGACTACGTGCAGAAATACAGCAAGGCGGTAAAGCAATAATCAACCACTGAGGTTACTCGGTAACGAAGCCACAACCAAAAACCAAAATCCCAACCCGGAGACACGGAGAAAACCAAAGTCAAAGGCTCACCGCAGCGGGTGCGGAGAAAGCAGAGGGCCGCAGAGCAGAATTGATTTGGTTGGAACCCATGCAAAATTTGCGGCAAAAACAAGATTTTGAACCAAGCACAATCCATCAAAATGATTTCAATCAGGAAAAATAAGGAGACGTAAGCCAATGCCAACCGCAGTTGAAGAGAAAGTAAAACAGATTATTGTCGAGCAACTTGGAGTCGATGAAGGTGAAGTTACGCCCACTGCCTCCTTCGTGGATGATTTGGGAGCTGATTCCCTGGACACCGTGGAGCTGGTCATGGCCTTTGAAGAGGCCTTCGATATCGAGATTCCAGATGAGGAAGCTGAGAAGATCCGCACCGTCAAAGACGCGATTGAATACATCGACAAACATGGGAAAGGTGGCAAGTAGTTGGCCAGAAGAGTCGTCATCACAGGTCTCGGCCTGATCTGTGGAGTAGGTCTCAAGAGCACCGAGGTCTGGTCCAACATTGTTGCCGGCAAGAGCGGGGTCGCCAGGATCACGCACTTCGATGCCGGCAAGTTTGCCTGCCAGATCGCGGCCGAGGTCAAGAATTTTGACCCGCTCAACTTTATTGAGAAAAAAGAACTGAAGAAGATGGGCCGCTTCATTCATCTGTGCATCGCAGCCGCAGATGAGGCCATGAAAATGTCAGCTCTGAAAGTGACGCCGGAAAACGAGGCGCGTGTTGGGGTGCATATCGGTTCCGGCGTAGGCGGGTTCGACGTTATCGAACGGGAGCATCAGGCCCTGCTTACCGGAGGCCCGCGTAAGATCTCGCCATTTTTCATTCCTGCATCCATCGTAAATCTGGCGGCCGGCCACGTCAGCATACGCTTCGGGGCAAAAGGTCCAAATGAAGCCACCTGTACTGCATGCACCACCAGCTCCCATGCCATTGGCGACGCTTATAGGATTATCCAGCGGTCGGATGCCGATGTGATGATCGCCGGTGGTACGGAAGCCGCTATTACGCCCATGGGAGTGGGGGGCTTCGCCGCCATGCGTGCGCTTTCGACGCGCAACGATGAACCGGAACGCGCCAGCCGTCCCTGGGACCGAGATCGCGACGGCTTTATCATTGGAGAAGGCGCAGGCATCCTTGTCTTGGAAGAATTGGAGCACGCCCGTCGCCGTGATGCTCCCATTCTCTCGGAGATCATTGGCTATGGCATGAGCGCCGATGCGTACCACATTACACAGCCCGCTGAAGAAGGCGAGGGCGGATATCGCGTGATGATGAATGCCATCTGTGACGCCAAAATTAAGCCGCAAGACATCGACTACGTCAACGCTCACGGCACCTCAACTCCAATAGGCGATGTGCTCGAGACCAAGGCCATCAAGCGAACTTTTGGCAAAAATACCAAGGTCGCCGTCAGTTCCACAAAATCCATGACCGGGCATCTCCTCGGCGGCGCTGGAGGACTGGAAGCCGGCATTACGGTACTGGCGCTACGCGATCAAGTGCTACCACCTACAATCAATTTCGAGAATCCCGATGACGAGTGCGATCTGGACTACGTGCCCAACACGGCCCGCAAAGCTTCTCTCAACATTGCTTTATCGAATTCGTTTGGCTTCGGCGGGACAAATGGGTCTTTGATTTTTCAGCGCTGGACAGAGTGATAGCACTTGGGGCAAGTGGGTAATTGAAAATCAAGGCGCTATCGTCTAAAACACCAATCAACAGCTACCCCGAGAGCGCGACAATCAATCGCGCTCCCGTTGATGCGTGAAGAACGAGCTTCTTATACCATCTGCCGCTTTAACATTTTTTCCAGTTCTTTCATCTGCTCTTTCATTTGTTCCTGGAGCTTCTTTTCGTCGTACATTTTGCGGAAATCTTCGATGTGCAATTTGTATTGCTGCATGGCTTTGTCGATTTCCGGTTTGATCTTTTCGAGTTCTTTCCTTTGGCCATTGACCAAATCGCGGATCTTGTCGGAATCATAAAGCTTGTGCATGTCTCCGATTTGCGACCGGTACTGCTCCAAGGCTTTCTCGATTTCGGGCCTGATCTGCTCCTGGATGAGCCCTGATTGGTCGTATTTCAGCTCCGCAAGTTCATTGCGCAGAGCATCCAGTTCAGGTAAGTTGAATATCATGTTGGAGGAATCCTGCGATTTGTGCTCGGGAATATCCAGCGGGACGCTTTGCTCGTGCTTTTCCCGGATAATTCCGAGTGTAACTTTGCCGCCCTTCTGGTGAGAGCGCATGATGCGGCGCAGATCGGTGCGATTCGCTACCTTCTCATTATCGATGCGCACGATTACATCGCCAGCCTTGATGCCAGCCTTTTCCGCGGCGCTGCCTTTTCCGACCGAGCGTACAAGAAGGCCGCCACCGCCCTTCACTCCAAAAAACTCACTTAGTTGCTCGTTCAAGCTTTCCAATTGCATTCCCATGGAATAGGAGTTGCCTAAGGTATGGATGTCGAGATTTCCCAGATCGATCTCTGGCCAATCCGGCATGGTGGGCATAACCATGATGCGGTCGCGGTTGACTTTTTGCCAGCCTTCAGCCAGTTTGCTCCGGTCGCCAACCTGAACGTTGATGGTTGTTGGATTGCCGTCACGGCTCACGCCCAATGCGACAGTCCTGCCCGGAGGCGTTTCACGGATCAGACGCCGAAGCTGCTCCTGGCCCTCGACCCTGGTACCGTTGTAGTCCAGAATGACGTCATGTTCCTTCAGTCCGGCCTTGCCTGCCGGTGCGTCCTGGTCGAGAGCAACGACTTCCACGCCGCGCTCCTCTTTCAGTTTCAAGGCATTCATGCGCTCCGGCGTAATGTCACGAATATCGATTCCCAGATAAGACCCTGCGCCCGGGAAAAAGAATCCTTCGGGCGAGTTATTCCATTGAGAAGGAGCCTGTTCCTCTGCGAATGCAGAAGGAACCAGCAAGCCCAGCAGCAGTAACGCAGTGCAAAATTTGTAGATCATTTGCATACTCCAAGGTTGAAATTTGGTTTCCCCTGACTCACTTATTGCTTTTCTTCCTGAACTCGATATGCCCAGCGGTGGTATGTACGTGGAGTACCGGCCCTCCGCCATTCAAACGGCCTTGCGCGTAGGTCTCGCGTGGTCCCCATTTTTTATTACTATGCGTAATTTGCAACTCTGAGAAATCGGTGATGATGCCGGCGTCTTGAGCGACCTCTACAGCCGCTTGGATATTGACGCCCAAACCATCTGGAATGTAAACGATGATGTCGCCTGTGGGCGTTTCGAGCCGCGAATCGCTGAATGTTCCGTGATCGGCCGACAACTCCGCAACAATAGCGCCGCCGCCGGTTTCCGCCCGAACCCCGCCCCGCACGGAAATGGCGCGAATCGCTCCACCACCACTCTGTGCCTGGGCCATTCCGCTTACGTCGTGTAGCTCAATGCTACCGCCGCCAGTGGAAGCGTTGACCGTCCCCGTGCATTTCCTTACGTGGATAGCGCCGCCGCCGGTATCGAGTTTCATGTTGGAGCCGGCCCCGATTACCAGAGCGCCGCCCTTGGAAGAAGCGACGACCTGCCCGCCCGCTGAACCGATCTCAATGGCGCCACCACCGGTCTCTACATGTACGTCGCCACCGGCCTTGCCGATTCCGATATCTCCACCGCCGCTGAAGGCAAAGACAGAGCCGCCTATTTGATCCAACTGGATAGCACCGCCCTTGGTTTCCAGCTTCACCAACATAGTCTGCATGGGCACGTGAACATCGAAGTCCATGGACCCGTTTCTGGATCCTCCGCCCTCACTGCGGATGATGGTGACATCACCCGTGGCCGAGGTCACCAGGCGCAACCGGCCCAATTCGCGCCGTGCTGCACTTTCCGATCCTGCACGAACATGCTTATGAATGGTATAGGTAACGGTGTTCTGCTGGCCGCCCTGAAGGCTGATTGGTCCAGCCTGTGTTTTGACCTCAACCGTTTTACGCGCCGCCAACGTGCCGCTGATCTCTTCTACCCACTCTCCCTTGGAGCGATAGATGCGAGAACCAGGCTCCTCGGCAACCGTCGAAAGGCTGGCTGTGATCAGCAGAACCGCGAGTTGTAGATACTTCTTGCCCATTTGAATTCAGAACCTGACTCTTCGGCCTTGATGTTCCTCCATCATTGGGAAGTCTTGGTAATCCGATAATTCGGGACGTTCGAAATTACTCAATTACCAACTTACGCAATTACCAAATGCTCAACGCGTCTACGTCGCCCGCGTCAAATGAGAGCCAAACACGCGCGGGATCGGTGGCATAACGCCCTAATCCAGGTTCGGCGTGTTCGCCAGGACGCGCTTGCATTCGGAGCGGATGAAATCGTCCTTATCACGCTGAGCAAGCATCTTCAAAGCCTCGCGCACACTGGTATCGGCGAGCGCCGGATTCAAAAGACCCAGGGCCTTGGCGCGCACTCCAGGGTTGGGATCGTGAATGAGAGCCTCTACCAAGACATCGCGTACATGAACATCGTCGTGGACGAAGCTCTTCAGTCCCTCCAGGACTTCCAGGCGCACTCCCGGATTCTGGTCAGCCCGCAGCGAGCCGATCAGGGCCTCTCTTATCTCGTTGTCAGCCGACTTGGCGGTCAACATACCGACGGATTTCAGCCGCACATCCGGATTACCAGCGTTCCGGGTCCCGATCATCAAAAGCTCTTGAATACGTGGCTCATCGGTAGTGCCTTCTGCGGTCTGCGGAGCCAGCGTGTTGTACCGAATGACTACGTGTTTGCCGGTTTCGTCCGGGACGATCGAATCGATGCCGGCGATGCTGGCTTCCGAGGCAGGGGTCTGGGTGGCAGGTCTATCAATCTGCCGGGCCATTCCCAGGCGATAAGAAGTCAACGCGCCTCCGGCAAAGCCGATCATCATCAGCGCGACTGAAAGTGCCGGAGCCAGCTTAATCTGCTGCATCCATCCCGCGAGATCAAAAACGATGCGGTTCCAGCCCCGGGACTGCTGGGTCTCTTCCAGACTCTCTTGCAGCTTCATACGGCTGGAGGCCAGCAAGTTGGGAGAAACCTGCTGTACGGGACGGGCCGACATGCTGTTCTTGAATGCCAGCGATGATTCGACTGCCTCTTTGCAGGTCTCGCATTGCAGCAAGTGATGCTCGAATTCGTATTTAGCATCGTCGGTGAGCTCTTCGTAGATATAGAGGACTACGTTTTCTTTCATCCAGTTACAATTCATAAAAGTCTCTTCTCTGCTTCAGCGCATCGTGGCCAGCGCGCTTCGCAGCTTTTGCGTGGCCCGAAAAAGAGTATTTTTTGCTGTTTCTTCCGTGGTGTTCAGCATCTCCCCAATGGTGCGCAGGCGCAAACCCTGGTAGTGCTTCAATTCAAAAACCATGCGTTCCCGGGGCGTTAACCGGCCCAGAGCCAATGAAATCTTCTTGCCCAGTTCACGCGCCATCAGGTCGCGCTCGGGGTTCGCCATAGCGCGGTCATCCGAGACGCGATCCAGCAGGTCAACCTCCTGCCCGGCGGAATCGATGGTGACGGGCGCATCTTCTTTGCGGGTCTGGCGCTTGCGCAGATGGTCCAGGCAGAGATTGGTAACGATCCGGTAAATCCAGGTGTAAAACGAGCATTCAAAACGAAAGTTGCCAATGTGGCGATACGCTTTGAGGAAGGCTTCCTGGTAGATATCCTGGGCGTCGGCTTCCGAACCGGTCAGATGCAGCGCAAGGCGAAGCACCGCCTGATCATATTGGCGAACCAGGGTTTCAAACGCAACCCGGTCACCACGCTGTGCAGCGCGAATCAGATCACTGTCATGGACCTTGCCTAGTACTTGGCTCACCATTGCTCCCGCTAAAGATACAAGGGAGTGTGTTTTTTGCCTTTTAGCGCCAACCGCTCCTCGGAGTACACCTGTTCCGGCTGGCATCTATGTTGTCCCCTCCAGATAAATCCATTACTTCCGCTTATTTGGACGAGACACAAAGCAATACGTAAGCTGAGATTACACGGTTCTGAGGGGAAATAGAAAGTGCGCGAAGCCACAACCAAAAATCAACCCCAAACCTACCACGGAGGAACGGAGACGCGGAGAAAACCAAAATCAAGGTAAAGCGGCGGTGGAAGAGCGGCCCTTATAGGGCCGCGTCCTGAGATGCATAAAATTGGGCTTTAGCCCAATGTCACTTACTTTCGTTGGCTGAGTATCGTCGCCTGAGTATCAATTTCTCCCTCAAAAACACTCTGTCATCCTGAAAGGCGCGTTCTTTGCGCCTTGAAGGACCCCGAAATGGCATAAGTATCTCACTTCAGATTAAGAGGCAACTCGGCAACGCTCGATTTTTGCAGCCAGAGCCAGTCACTCACAGCCCAAGCTTGCATAAATCAAACGCACGGCTGGTGCTCCTTGTTAAAGTAAGTGACATTAAGGCTTTAGCCCCGGTTTATCCAAACGTAAGGCACGGACAAGAGCATACGGTGCCTCAAAAAGCGCAAATTAAGTGACATTAAGCTTTAGCCCTAATGGCATAAGTTAACGCTGCGTCTTGGGAAGTTTGAGTTTGGAAGTTTGAGTTTTTCCCGGATACGAGTAAATGCATTGCCGTCCGCAATTCCGCTGGCATCGCCTCATCAATGGCAGCCCGTAGGGCGGCAAGCTTTGCCTCGAACTGTTGCTCCTCACGCTCCAAGTTACCGATCACCCGATTCTTCTTCCGTCGCTTCTTTCTTGACCGTTACTTTTACCTTGGCTGTAGTGTCGCGGTGGAGCTTAATGGGAACTTCGAAATCGCCCAGGCTTTTCAGAGGCTCCGAGAGCTGGATCTTGCGGCGATCGATGTTGAAACCTTTTTTCTCCAAGGCGTCCGCAACATCGGACGAAGTGACCGAGCCAAACAGATGGTCTTTCTCGCCGGCTTTGCGTTCAAAGGTCAGGGACACCGCTTCAAGCTGCTTAGCGAGGGCCTCAGCATCGGATTTTTCGACTGCCGAGCGGCGTATCGCCGACTGCTTCATCTGTTCAATCACGGCTTTATTACTTTGGGAGGCTTCAATGGCCAGCTTCCTGGGCAGCAGGTAGTTGCGGCCGTAGCCCTCTGCAACTTTGACAACATCGCCACGGTTTCCCAATTTGGCAACATCTTCTTTGAGAATGACTTCCATTTCAGATCTCCAATCA
>DASZEU010000610.1:0-2697 GCA_035940535.1 Candidatus Angelobacter sp. | reverse complement strand
AACGCCAGTTCTCCGCCGCGCCAGGCTTTGCCACGCATGCGTCCGCGCTGCTGCTTGCGGTATTTAACTTTTTTTGGCATTAACATAGTCGAAATCCTTATTCAAAACTTGCAGTTCTTTCTGCTCCGGCTGTTTTACCTTAGCAAGGTCCTTCGTATAGCTTCTAGCTGCTAGCTACTAGCTACTAGCAACAGCCTGCCTCAAAACGCTCCGGCGCCAATCTGGTCCGCAGCTTTCTTTTTCTGCGGCAGAATGTCGCCTTTGTAAATCCACGTCTTCACACCAATCACCCCGTAGGTGGTGCGTGCTTCGGAAAACCCGTATTCGATATCGGCGCGCAGGGTATGCAGCGGCAACCGGCCTTGCAGGTACCACTCCGAACGCGCGATTTCGTTGCCGTTGAGCCGGCCGGAGACGCGGACCTTGATGCCTTTGCAGCCGAACCGCAAGGCCGAATCCACGGACTTGCGCATGGCCCGCCGGAAGCCCACACGCTTTTCCAACTGGAGGGCAATCGACTCCGACACCAACTGCGCATCCAGTTCCGGCTTATGCACTTCCTGGATATCAATAAAGACCTCTCGTGAAGTGCGTTTCTGGACATCCTGCTTCAGCTTGTCGATCTCCGCGCCTTTGCGCCCGATGATGATGCCCGGACGGGCGGTACGGATAATGATGCGCAGCTTATTGCCGGGGCGTTCCACCTCGATGGAGCTTACGCCCGCGGATTTGAGCTTTTCCTTCAGCTCTTCTTTTAGTTTCACATCTTCCAAAAGCAGCTTGTTGTAATCACGCTCCACGAACCAGCGTGACCTCCACGGCTTGGTGTAGCCGAGGCGAAATCCGTATGGATGGACCTTCTGTCCCATAGTTCCTCTTTTAAAGGTAGAGCCGCTGCATGCAACGTCTCTACTCACGATTCCTTCTTGAGAGATGTAGCAAGCTACGTCTCTGTGTATAAACCTAGCGGGCCGCAGCAGTCTTTTTGCGGCCGATGGACTTCTTCTTCCGGGCGGCCGCAGCTCTCTTTTTCGCGGGAGCTACTGCCGTCGTTTTTTCTTCACCGACTACGGTCGCCAATGGCTCCTTGTTCTGGGCGCCTTTTTCCTCCAGAACAATCTCCATGTGGGAAATGCGCCGCTGATAGCGATAAGCGCGGCCCATAGGAGCTGGACGGATGCGCTTCATGCGCGGACCATCGTTGGCAATAGCGCGTTTTACATAAAGCCTGTCTACGTCGACGTCAAAGCCCTTTTCCTGGCTCAGGTAGTTGGCATTCTCCACGGCGGACCGCAGCAGCTCTGCAATGTCGGGCGCAATACGCTTCTTGGTAAAAGTCAGCGTAGTGAGCGCATCTTCCACTCTTCTGCCTTTGATCAGGTCCAGCACCAGCCGCGCCTTCTGCGGCGAAACTCTGATGAATCGGGCTTTTGCTATAAATTCCATAAGATCTCAACCTTGTGCTTGATCTCGTTGTTCACTTTCTGAACTGCTCGTGCCGGAGGTCCCTCGCTCACTTACCTTGCTCAGGATATCCGTAGCGATCACTTTGCCGGAGGCGGCGCCGCTGGTGCTGCCGAGGGCGCCGGCTTGGCGGCTGCCTCTGTCGCCGCTTTGACCGAGTGTCCTTTGAACTGACGGGTCAAAGAGAACTCACCCAGTTTGTGTCCGACCATGTTTTCGCTGATGTACACCGGAATAAACTTCTTTCCGTTGTGCACGGCAATGGTGTGTCCCACCATTTCCGGAGAAATGGTAGAGCGGCGCGACCAGGTGCGAACGACCTTCTTGTCGTTCCTCTGGTTCATGTCGTCAATCCGCTTCAACAGGTGGCCGTCAATGTGCGGGCCTTTTTTTAATGAGCGTGCCATCTATTTCTGTCTCCTGCTCACGATGAACTCATCGGTGCGCTTGTTATTACGTGTTTTATAGCCGCGTGTTGGCTGGCCCCAGGGGGTCACTGGATGGCGTCCACCGGAAGTTTTGCCTTCACCACCGCCATGGGGATGATCAACCGGGTTCATGGCAACGCCACGGTTCACCGAACGGCGTCCCATCCAGCGCTTGCGCCCGGCTTTGCCGATCGATACGTTCTCGTGGTCTACATTGCCGATCTGGCCCACAGTAGCCATGCAATCAATCAAGACCTTGCGCGTTTCCCCCGAGGGCAGCTTGACCAGTGCATAATCGCCTTCTTTTGCAACAAGCTGCGCCGCCCCGCCTGCCGAGCGCACCATCTGGGCGCCCTTACCCGGCTTCAGTTCCAGGTTGTGGACAGTAGTACCGGCAGGAATATTACGCAGCGGCAGAGCATTCCCAACCAGAATGTCGGCTTCCGGTCCGCTGACAATCTTCTGCCCTACCTGAAGCCCTACCGGTTGAAGGATGTAACGCTTCTCGCCATCGGCGTAGGAAATCAACGCGATGCGCGCCGAGCGGTTCGGATCATATTCAATGGAAACAACCGTGCCAGGAACGCCAACCTTGTCGCGCTTGAAGTCGATGATGCGCAGTTTGCGCTTATGTCCGCCGCCCCGGTGCCAAATAGTAATGTCGCCGGAATTGCGGCGCCCGCCGGTGCGCTTCTTGACCTCGGTCAGCGGCTTATGCGGCCTGTCGGTCGTAAGCTCATCGTTGGTCAATGTGGTCTGGAACCGCAACGATGGTGTAATCGGTCTGTAAGTCTTGATAGCCATT
>DASZEU010000609.1:0-14725 GCA_035940535.1 Candidatus Angelobacter sp. | reverse complement strand
TTGATGCCTACTTTGATTGCCATTTATAAACTTCCTCCCAAAAACTGAAAACCTGGATTTAGATGCGGAAAAATCTAACGGGAAGACCACGCAGCACTTACAAAATGAGTTACAAATCAGGTTAGCGGAGGTAATGGGGTGGCGCAAATTGCGGCACACTCAATTGCGGTACACCCAAAAACTATTTCACCGCTAAGGACGCCAAGGACGCAAAGGAAAATCAAAACCAAGATATCGCTCCTTTTTCGATGCGTTGGAGGATGGGCTTCGGAAAGGAGCCAGCAGAATACAGACGTAGACTGAAACAAGATTCCAGCGAACGCCGCCTTGGGTTGCGTCCGCCACCGTCACAGCGGGATTGAAATGCGCGCCCGAAATCGGACCGAAGCACAGGATGAGCGCAATCAGGGCTGCGCCGGTCGCGACCGAGTTTTCGAGCAATGCTAAGGAAACATTTCCCGCAGACAATTTCTCTGCCATGATGCCGGAGCCTACCACTGCAGCGACAAGGAAGGCCGTACCGATGGCTTCTGCAACGAACTTCTTAACAGAATCGCGTGGGTTCACCTGCGCCCCTCGGGGAATTTTCTTCGGGTTAGAGAGCCCACTGCCATGTTGATCTCACTAATATACGCATAGACTAATAGCGGAGCCTTGCAATGGAAGGAACTCTTAACGTTTTATTCTTGTGCACCGGTAATTCCGCGCGCTCGATCATGGCGGAATCCATTCTCCGATACAAAGGGAAGCCGAGGTTTGCCGGTTACAGTGCTGGAAGCCATCCCAGGGGAGAAGTCCACCCAGCAGCTCTACGGCAGCTTGAAAAGGTGCAGTTGCCTACAGATGGCCTCTACAGCAAGAGTTGGGACGAGTTTACGAAATCTGGGGCCCCGCACCTCCACTTTGTGTTTACGGTCTGCGACAATGCTGCGCGAGAGGTCTGCCCGGTTTGGCCAGGCCAGCCGATGACAGCTCATTGGGGTGTCCCCGATCCGGCTGCCATGGAAGGCCCCCAAGAGGTAGTCGAACGCGCATTTCATGACGTCTTCCTGACTCTGGACCGCAGAATCACTCTTTTCATGAGCCTGCCGCTTACCAGCCTGAACCGACTGGCCATCCAAAAACGAATCGAAGAGATTGGCCGGGAGTAGCGGCAAAATTACCATTACAAACCATCCAATTGCCAAATCGATACGAAGTTGGTTCCTTTGCTTGCAACGATTAAGCTTGGTGTGTTACACACGAGACATGCGCAACTGGATGCGCGAGCGCATGAGGCGCCGTAAAAAGAAGCAACCGGAAAACACGTCGGAGGCCACCGGTAAGGTCGGCCAGCAGAAGCCGCTGGTCGATGAGCACCATCCCGAGCCTCTTGTGCCGTCTTATGAACAGCCTGAAACTGAATCAGAACCTGAGCCGGTCGCAGAAGAACCGGCAGTGACTGAGATCGCCCCCTCGGAGCAAGGCAGGATCGTAAGCGAAATTCAGCCTGAGTCTCCCTCAATGCCGCCACCGGGTGCTCCTGAACAGCAACCGGTTTCAGAGGCGGGCAAATCCCAGCGAAAGCCCAAAGGCGTGGTTATTCTGGCGATTGGCCTGCCAGGGTCGGGAAAAACCACTTGGTTCAAACGGCGGGGCGTGACGCCACTTTCCAGCGACATGCTGCGCAGTATTCTCTTTGACGACATTACGGAACAGCGTTACCAGGGGTTGGTGTTTTCCACCCTTCGCTCGTTGCTGCGAGCCCGTCTTATCGCCCGTATGCCCTGGAATTATGTGGACGCCACCAACCTGGGACCGCACGAGCGCCGCCAATGGATCAAGATGGCTAAGAGCTTTGGTTACGAGGTCCACGCGGTATTCTTTGATGTACCACTTGAAGTGTGCCTGGAGCGCAACCGCCGCCGCGAACGCCAGGTAAAAGAAGACCTCGTTCAGCGCATGGCAGCCAAGCTCAAGCCCCCAGCTTTTGAAGAAGGATTCGCGAAGATCACCGTTGTACGCGTGAAGGCAGCCGGGTCGCCGACTGCTTGATCAATCTGGATTGGGTAAATGGGTAATTTCAAGATCGGCAGGCTCACTGTCCTCCTTCAAAAATTACCCAATTCCCAATTTTCCCAATTACCCAATTTATTTCAAATGTTGAAGCATCTCTTTAAAGGCTGGCGTGCCGGACTTGACCAGCAATTCATAGATCATCATCTCGGTTGAGGAGATCACGGCCCCGGCGTCTCGCATCCTTTGGAGTCCAAGTTTCCAGTTCAACTTCGTGCGGGAGCTGACCGCATCCGCAGCTACATGGACGATATGCCCCTGGTTCAATGCTCCGAGCGCTGTCTGCATTACGCAGATGTGGGTCTCCATGCCGCATAGGAGCAGAGTATCCCGGCCTTTGATGCTGGCGAAGGTTGAGCAGAATTCGCCATTGGCGAAGCATCCGAATTGCAGCTTGTCGGTGACCTCGACGTCAGGAGCCAGAGAGCTGATTTCAGGAACGGTTTGGCTTAGTCCTTTGGCGTACTGGGTGGAAAAGAGCATGGGTATCGAGAGGAGTTTGGCCAAGCGAATTAAGAGCTGTGAGTTGCGCACCAGACGTTCTTTTTCGTAAATCGGGGCCAGCAGCTTTTCTTGAATATCAATCACCAACAGAACACAGCGCTGCGGTTCCAAGGGGCGGCGGGCGATTTCAGCATAAGAAGAAGGGGCGTCGAGTGAGGCAGTGGGCATAGACATAATTCTAACTGGGAGATCTGTGGTCTTGCCAAAGATCTTTGAAATTGCGAGCTGTGTCGACAATCTCACCACAGCCGGGGGCGGCTGTACTACAGGTTTGGGTTAATCTTGGATGGATGCTAAGCGCAAACTCTAAGCTCGACTTGCCGTCCACCGATGCCATTGTAGTTGGGTCGGGGCCGAATGGACTCGCTGCGGCCATTCGCTTGGCGCAGGCCGGGCGGTTGGTAGTGGTGCTGGAAGCAGCCGGGACACCTGGCGGTGGTGTTCGTTCCCGGGAACTGACTTTGCCGGGTTTTGTTCATGATGTTTGCTCTTCTGTTTATCCCCTTACGGTTTGTTCGCCGTTTTTCCGAACTCTGCCACTGAAGGACTACGGTTTGGAATGGGTTTTTCCTCCGGTGGCTCTGGCGCATCCGTTTGACGATGGTTCGGCGGCCAAGCTCACCACATCGATTGATGAAACTGCACGTAGTCTGGGGAAAGATGGTGACGCATATCGCCGATTAGTGCAAAGGTCCGCAGAGAGATGGGAAGAACTGCTCGAAGATCTCTTAGCGCCACTGCAATTCCCGCGTCATCCCATCGATTTTGGGATGTTTGGCCTGCGTGCAGTGCGCTCTGCCCGTTCCCTGGCGAAGAGTTGTTTCACGACTGAGCGTGGACGAACATTCTTCGCTGGACTTGCAGCTCATGCTATGTTGCCGCTGGAGTTTCTGTCCACTGCAGGATTCGGACTCACTCTGGGAATCAGTGCCCATATCTCAGGCTGGCCGGTGGTGCGTGGAGGAGCACAGCAGCTCACCCAAGCGCTGGTTTCTTATCTGGGTTCTTTGGGAGGCAAAGTCATTACCGATTGTCGGGTTGAATCGCTCGATCAACTGCCCCCGTCACGGACCGTTTTGCTGGACATTACTCCCCGACAGCTCTTAAAAATGGCAGGGAACCAACTGCCGGATTCCTACCGGCGCAAGCTCAGCCGTTATCGTTATGGAATGGCGGCATTCAAGCTGGATTGGGCGCTGGAGCAGCCCGTTCCTTGGACGGCTCCAGAATGCCTCCGGGCCGGAACGATTCACCTGGGTGGATCATTGGCGGAGATTTGTGAATCGGAACGTAGCGCATGGCAGGGAACTGTCGCCAAGCGTCCTTTTGTACTCATGTCGCAGCCTAGCATCTTTGATTCGTATCGAGCGCCGGAAGGCAAACATACTGCCTGGGCATATTGTCATGTCCCGAATGGATATACAGGAGACATGACAGAAGAGATCGAGACGCAGATCGAGCGTTTTGCGCCAGGCTTTCGTAAACGCATTTTGGCCCGCTCGGTGCTGACGCCGCTAGACCTGGAAAAGCACAATCCTAACCTGGTAGGTGGCGACATTGCCGGTGGCGCATCGATGTTGAACCAACTCTTCTTGCGTCCTACGGCGAGCTTGTACCGGACACCCCTGAAAGGGATTTATCTGTGCTCCTCCTCGACTCCTCCGGGCGCTGGTGTTCATGGAATGTGCGGTTACTTTGCGGCGGAAGCAGCGTTGGCTGCTGAGTAGGGAAGATAAGCAATTTCACCGCAAAGGACGCGAAGGGCCGCAAAGGAAAAAAGGAAATTGAAGGCTGCGTAACTTTGAGTTGATAGCGGTTTTTAGATTTACTGTGGTCCAAGCACCGGTGGAAGAACGGCCTGCTAAAGGGCCGTGTTCAGATTAGCTGGGGCCTTGAGGGTTTTGCGAGCAGTTTGTAGATCACGATGCCAGAGTTTGGCTTCTCTCCTCGACAACTGGATTTTAGACAGAGCTTTGGCTAAATCTTGGCCACGACAGACTTTCTCATGATCAGGCGTCAAGCGAGCGAATGGTGTTCCGTTTTTGAGCAAAACAAAAGTGACATTTTGATAGTGAGAGCGGTTAACGCAATCGGCAAGATTGCGTGCTGCTTCAGTAACACTGATGGCTTTCTGTTTCATAGAATCAGACTATTAGATTATCAGCACCCTGGACAAGATTTTAGGAAAGCGGCTGCAAGGCAGTCGCTTTCCTAATAACAAACTATCACCCACGTGGCGGCCTTGAACCTGGAGAGGCCGTGCTGGGTGACGTGGTTGAGCTTGGTGGCGTCGTGGTCGAAGGATTTGCCACTGGCGGAGGAGCGGCTCCCGACGGAGGCGTGCCTGGCGAGGTGGCGCCGCTTGGCGACGTCATAGAACCTGGCGGGGTGGTGCTGGGCGATGTGGTTGAACTTGGGGAAGTCGTGCTTGGCGAATTTCCTGTGGGAACGCAAGGTGTTGTGGTCGTGCTGCTCGTAGTTCCTGATGCTGGGCTGGTTGAACTTGTCGTAGTACCAGGGGAGGCCGAGCTGCTGGAGGGAGTTGTCGAACTCGAGGGGCTGGTCGTGGAGCTAGACTGAGTTCCCGTGCTGCTGCTCGAAGAAGTTGAAGTTCCTGTGCTGCTGGGCGAGGTGCCGGGCGGACAGGGGTTGGCTTGAGTGGGCGACGTTGTTGAATTGCTTCCTGTTTGCGAAGGAGAAGTAACCGATGGTTTCCCGGTCTGGGACGGCGAGGTTACCGATGGAGCGCCAGTCTGTCCCGGTGTGCTGGTTGTGCCCGGTGTGTTGATGCTGCCGGGATTTCCAGTGGTCGACGGAGTTCCGGTGGTTGTCCCTGGTGTTCCCGTGGTGCTGCTTGTTCCGGGTGTTGTCTGTGCGCCCGGTGAAGACGATCCTGTGCTCCCTCCTGTTGTCTGCGCGCCCGCTACACTCAGGGCCAGGGAGATTACGAATGCTGTAATGAGAAAATGCCGTTGCATTTTTGATGGCCTCCTAGAAATCATTTCGGGTTTCTGTCTTAGATGGGATGCCACTAGCCAAGAATGAGTTTGCAGACGAGGAAGTTAGAAGAAGCATCCACCGAGTATTTCTTTCCAAATTATGGGCAATTCTGGCATTTGTGGCAATGATGGCAATTCCTCGGTTCAATATTTTGTATTTCATCCTCTGCTGTTTACAATGATTCGGAACTTCCACTGGAACCTTGAGAAGCCTTTTCTTGCTCGCTGACGTGGCTGGGTGACCAGGATGAAATCTTTTTATGACAAGGACGTCAAATTTGGTATCGCCTATTCGTGTCCACCAAAGTTCATGGTTTTTTATTCGTCTTCTTTTTATCGTTCTTTCTGCAGGGCTCCTACGAGCGCAGCAATCCCAGGACATGCAAGCTTATCCCCAGCAGCAACAGCAGCAACCAACACAGCAGCAAACACAGCAAGAGCAAGCGCCGACCGATACGGGGCCACTTTCCGCAGACGAGATCATCCAGATTTTGCAAGACAATCCTGACCTGCTGTCTGAAGCCAAGGCTCAGATTGTCAGCAAGGCGCAGGAGCGCGGTTACACCATTACCGAAGCGGAGATCACCGATGAACGGCTCTTCTCTCAGATCCGGGATGATGACCGTGTGCGGCTGGTAATCAGTGATGAATTAAAGAAGCGCGGATTTGGGGCGCAAGAGCAGCAGCCCACACGCCAGCCTTCCACTTCCGGCCAGAGGCAAGCGGTTCCGGGGCAGAATGCCAATCGCAATCTTCCGCAGACTGGAGCACCGCAGGGTGAAAGAGTGCCGGGCACTCCTGAAACTGAAAAAAGATATCGAGAGACGGAGAAGGACAAGACGCAAAAGGTTGATCCCTATCGCAATCTTCCGGCGCTCAAGGAACTCTACACCCAAACGCAAAGTATCAAAGATCCAGACAAGCTGGAGAGGTTTGGAGCCTCCCTGTTTCGCAACAGCAGCGCGACCACCGATAAAGCAGCTCTCGATGTTCCCGTAGGTTCTGATTATGTGCTTGGCCCCGGCGATCAGCTTGTGATCGAGTATTGGGGCAGCGCCTCACAGCGGCTGCAAGTGAATGTTGATCGCGAGGGCCGCGTAGTGCTTCCTGAAGCCGGTTCGGTCCTGGTCGCTGGACGCACCTTGGGCGATGCCCAACAGATGATCAAGAGCGCTCTCTCCCGGCAGTTTAAGAACATTGCGGTGGATGTAACCTTGGGCCGGCTGCGGTCGGTGCGCGTCTATGTAGTTGGCGATGTAAAGAATCCGGGAGCCTTTGACATTAGTGCTCTCTCCACCGCGCTGAGCGCCTTGCTGGCGGCAGGTGGACCGACCGATACCGGCTCGTTGCGCATCGTGAAACATTTTCGCGGACAAAAGCTGGTGGAGCAGATCGATCTCTACGAACTCATGCTCAAGGGTGTGACTTCAGCGGTGGGCCGTATTGAATCCGGTGACAGCATTCTGGTTCCTCCGGTCGGACCGCAGGTTACGGTGGCGGGGATGGTTCGCCGCCCTGCAATTTATGAACTTTATCGCGAGGAAACTCTGGATCAAGCGCTCGACTTAGCCGGGGGAGTACTGGTGACCGGCGAGACCAGCAAGATCAAGGTTGAACGGGTCCAGGCGCACGAACGCAAGGTGATGCTCGACGTTAATTTGCCGCAGAGCGGCGACATTCATGCCATGGAGGAAACGTTTAAAAAGCTTCCTATCAAAGATGGAGATCGCGTCACCATTGCCCCGATCCTTCCTTACAGTGACAGGACGGTCTATCTGCTGGGGCACGTCTATCGTCCGGGGAAGTACCCTTATAAAGATGGCATCAGGGTGGGGGACCTGATCAGTTCGTTTCACGATTTATTGCCGGAACCAGCGGACCGGGCCGAGATTGTGCATCTCACCCCTCCTGACTACCGGCCTACAGTAATCAGCTTCAATATTCGGGACGTGCTTGAAAAGCAGGAGCCGGGACCGGCTCTCCAGCCCTTCGATACAGTGCACATTTACGGACGGTATGAGGCCGATGCTCCTAAGGTCTCCATCTATGGAGAGGTCCTTCGTCCTGGGGAATATCCTCTTTCCGAAAACATGACGGCCGCCGGCCTTTTGCGCATGTCCGGTGGGTTCAAGCGTAGCGCTTATGTCGCTTCGGCTGATCTTTCCAGCTATGCCATCGTAAATGGCGAACGGGTTGAACTCGAACATCGTGAGATTCCCATTGGCAGAGCGGCGGCTGGTGAACTCGATACCGATGTGCTCTTAAAGCCCGGTGACAGCCTCACCATACGGCAACTTGGTGGTTGGAACAATATTGGCGGCGCGATCACTGTTACGGGCGAGGTCCTGCATCCGGGAAGGTACGGAATTCAACAAGGGGAGCGGCTCAGCTCAGTTTTGAGACGTGCGGGAGGATTTTTATCAGAAGCTTATCCGTATGGAGCAATTCTGGATCGCGCCCAGGTACGGGAACTGTCGTCCAAAAACCGGGATGAATTGATTAATAAGCTCCAGAGTCAGGCCTTTGCGAGCGATGGTACAGGACGACCGGAACCGCCAGCGGTTACGCGCCAGAGGCAGCAACTGATCGACAAGCTGAAACAGATCCAGCCCAATGGACGGCTCTTAATCCATATTTCGCCAGACATAGAAAAATGGGAGAACACCATTGCCGATATCGAGGTGCGTCCTGCGGACTCATTGATTATTCCCAAGAAGCCAAACTTTATCCTGGTTGCGGGTCAAGTTTATAGTCCCACGGCCATCAGCTTCGCTCCTGGCAGACATGCAAGCTGGTATCTCAGGCAGGCAGGTGGACCAACAGGGTTTGCCAACAAAAAAGAAATCTTTGTGGTACGAGCGAATGGTGCTGTGGTTGGAAAAAGCTCTGGCCAGTGGTGGACGGGAAATGCCCTGAATACCATCTTGCAGCCGGGTGATACCGTATATGTTCCTGAGAAGATCGCCTCGGGCGACAAACTGAAGCAGTTTGCCGAGGTTTCTCAAGTTCTTTCCGGCTTGGCCGTAGCAGCCCGTGTAGCGATTAGCTTCTAAGGGAGACTTCTGGGTGATCCTAAAGCGCGTTAAAAAACAAACACTCGTGGCGGCTATGCTTTTTGTGAGTCTGTCGGTTACTGTCTATGGACAGAGCTCCGGCAGTCAAACTAGCGGAAATAATAAGAAGACCACGGCCAATCGTAAGCAGAAGAAATCCACAACCCCGCAATCCTATCCCGCCACTCTCAACCCAACAGGCTTTGCTCGGAACTTTCTCCGCGACCAAAAGGACATCTGGACTTCGCCATTCAAGGCCCGCGTGGAAGATATGAATTGGATGCTGCCAGCCATCGGCCTTACGGCAGGCCTCATCACCGCCGATGCTGAACTTTCGTCGCGCCTCAACAAAACTGGCACGCTAGCCAAGAACTCCGGGAATTTATCGAATGCTGGACTGGGACTGGCGGTGGGCGGAGCAGGCGTGCTGTGGCTCGTAGGAAGAATTCATGCCGACGACCATCAGCAGGAAGCCGGTATCCTGGCCGGGGAAGCAGCCCTCAATAGTTATGTAGTCGCTGAAGTGTTTAAAGTTGCTACCCGCCGAGAACGCCCTACCGAAGGTACAGGGCAGGGAAGATTTTTTAACGGCACAATCGCCAACTCTGCATTTCCCTCGGCCCATGCCATCACGGTATGGTCGATTGCCAGTGTTGTGGCCCATGAATATCCGGGCCCTTTAACCCAAATCCTTGCTTACGGACTGGCCACCGGCGTGAGTGTAGCCAGAGTTACAGGCCGTGCTCATTTTCCGAGTGATGTGGTCGCGGGCAGCGCCATGGGATGGCTGATTGGGCGGCAGATATACAACCGCCACCAGGAGGCTGACCTCACCGGAGCCAACTATGGAACCTTCGTTAAAGACAAGCCCCCGCGAGAGCCAGGAAGCAGCTCTTCCTCTGACAGTATCTCTTCTGCCTACGTCGACATGGATAGCTGGGTCTATCCAGCCTTTGATCGCCTTTCGAGCCTTGGGGTTATTCCGAGCGGAATGCTGGGATTGCGTCCTTGGACACGCCGCGAGTGCGCGCGTCTCTTGGAAGAGGCGCCGCAGTACGTTGACGATGCATCGGACGACGAGGCGAAGCGGCTATTAGCTGTTTTGAACAAAGAGTTTGCTACCGAATTAGGCGGACTAGAGACAAACTATATTGGTCTGGACTCGGTTTATGCTCGGGTCACCGGAATCTCAGGCAAGCCGCTTACCGATGGCTACCACTTTGCCAGGACCATTGTGAATGACTATGGGCGTCCCTTCCAATCAGGCGCGAACTTCCTGAGTGGCTTTACCAGCAGCGCCTCGGCTGGTCCGCTCGGGTTCTATGTTCGCGGTGAGTTCGAACACGCGCCCTCGGCTCCCGGTGTTTCTCAGGCCGTTCAAGATGCGCTGCAACTTACGGATTTGAAGCCGCTCATCCAACCTGCCTCCCCAATTCAAGCTTTCAACCAGTTCCGTCTGCTGGATACTTATGTCATGCTCAACCTGAAGGGCTGGCAAACGTCCTTTGGCAAGCAGACATTATGGCTTGGCCCCACCCGAGATCCATTCTTGTGGAGCAGTAACGCAGAGCCTATCTATATGTTTCGCATAGACCAGACCACGCCCAAGAAGCTGCCAAGTTTTCTTGGCTTCCTCGGCCCCTATCGCACGGAGTTCTGGGTGGGTAAGCTGACCGGGCATCATATTGTTACTACCCAGGATCCAGCGGGTCCTCCGGTTATCTTTTCCGTTGGCAGGAGTTTGGCGAAGCAACCCATGGTGAATGGTCTAAAGATCAACTTCAGGCCAACGCCGAATTTTGAGTTTGGAGTGGGAAGAACGGGCCTTTGGGGAGGGCCGGATTTCCCGATCACTGCGCATACCACACGGCTATCACTGTTTTCTGCCAGCAATGCTGTTGGCCGGAACAATGACCCAGGGGACCGGCGGTCCACCTTCGATTTCAGTTATCGCATTCCCGGCTTCCGCAAATGGCTGACCCTCTATGAAGATTCCTTTGTCGAAGATGAGGTTTCTCCTATCGGCTACCCGCGCCGGGCTGCTCACAATCCTGGAATTTACATGCCCCAGCTTCCCAAGTTGCCGAAGATGGATTTACGCGTGGAAGCCTCGTATACGAATCTCCCCGGCTTGATTCAAACCACAGGCGGAGGGTTCTTCTACTGGAATACCCGCTATGAGGATGGTTACACGAATCAAGGGAACATCATTGGAAATGGCACGGTGGGCCGACAGGGAATTGCCTTCCGGGGAGAAAGCACCTATTGGTTCGCCTCTGACAAAACCATTCAGTTTGGCTACCGGAACATGGCGGCTGACCCGGCATTTGCCAAGGGCGGCGCCTTTAGGGACGCCTATTTGCGTTCTGAGTGGAAATTAAATCCAGGCATGGCGCTCTCCAGCTTCGTACAATACGAATGGTGGAATTTCCCTCTGCTGACGAATGGAAACCGGCAGAATGACTTTACGGCTTCCTTCCAATTGACCTATTGGCCCCATTGGAGATTGAGTAGTGGAAAGTAGCGGACCAGCGTACGCGCCGACTTCTCCTTATGAGCCTGAGTTTCATCACGACCCTGATCCCTTAAAGCCCGAGCCTCGCGGCGCGGCTGAAAACCTGCTGCGGCTGTGGAGGCATCGGGGCTTTATCTGGAATGTGGTCTGGATAACTGCTGTCCTCTCTCTGATTGTGGCTTTTGTAATTCCTAAGCGCTACCAGTCGACGGCCCGCCTGGTGCCAGGAGAAAACTCAAATACATCGACCATGGCTGGACTCTTGAACAAGGTTTCTGGCGGAACTTCAGCCAGCGGCTTAAGCCTGGATGCAGCCGGAGTTCTCGGAGTCAAGACCCCTGGCGCATTTTATGTTGAGGTGCTTCGCAGCCGCACGGTGCGCGATAGCCTTATCAATCGGTTCGATCTGAGGACCCATTACGGCAAACGCTACTATCAGGATGCCCGCAAGAGGCTCGACAAGGCAACCGATATTGAAGAAGACAAAAAAAGTGGCGTGATTACTTTGTCCGTGACCGACTGGGACCGCGATATGGCCCAGAAGATGGTAGGGGCCTATATAGAAGAGATGAACCGGCTGGCCGCTGAGCTGAATACCTCGGCCGCCCATCGTGAGCGCCAATTCTTAGAAGATCGCTTGAAGAGCGCCAAGAAAGAACTTGACCGGGACTCTCTGGAGCTAAGCCAGTTTTCCAGCAAGCACTCCATGATGGATGTGCAACAGCAAAGCAAGTCCATGATGGATGCCGCGGCCAGACTGCAAGGAGAACTAATCTTCACGGAGTCTGAACTCAAAGGGCTGCAAGAAATTTACTCGGATGACAACGTTCGTGTTCGCGCTCTGAAGGCCCGGGTCGCCGAACTGCAAGGCCAGTTGAAAAAGATGGTTGGAGATTACACCGACCCCAGCTTGGCCAGCCAGTCAGGAGTCGGCATGGCTCCTTATCCTTCAATGCGCACTCTGCCTGCTCTCGGCTATTACTATCTGGACCTGTATCGGCGCGCCAAGATTCAGGAAACACTCTACGAATTCCTGACCCAGCAATATGAGCTAGCCAGGGTCCAGGAAGCGAAGGAGCTACCGATTGTTCGGGTGATGGATGATGGCAGCTATCCTGAAAAAAAAGTCAGTCCCATACGTTCATTGATTGTTGGGTTAAGTGCATTTGTAGCTCTGGTACTCGCGTGTTCCGGGGTGCTGGCAAAACATAGCTGGGAACAGCTTTCGCCGCACGACAGTCGCCGTGTACTGGCCTCGGAGGCGTCGGCGGAATTCAGGGCGTTGATGGGAAAGATTTGGCGCAGGCGTGGCCGATGAAACGGACTGGAAATAAGCGAGGTTGGGACGATCGACGGTGTCTGCTTTTTGCTGATCGCCGAATGCATTGGGCGAGAAACTCAAAGTGCTTGTATGTGCTTCACCGCTCTGGCTTCCTAGCGTTTGAGTTATAAATCTATCCCTGAGACATTGCTAGTAAAGTTGATTCCTTCATGAACTCCACTCCGATTCCTGCAAGCTCTGGCTGCTCATTAAATTGCCGTAAATAATTTGTAACAGCCTTTGGACGTTTTGTGGCAGTTTTCGTTCTTAGGAAAGTTGTAGCACCTGCGACATCGGCCTTTCAAATATTTGGAGATTATGATGGCTCGGAAGTCTTGTCCCTCTCTACTGCCAGCAGTCCTTATTGTCACGTCTGTTTTCCCGTCATCTGCATTTAGCCAACACGCTTCGACCGCTTCAGATTCCAAGATCGCTCAGTATGTCAGACTTGCGTCTGAACTGACTTCACGTGCCCGCGCTAACGTGTATTTCACAAATCCCCAGGACATCTTCCGGGGAGTACAATTCAATTACGTCAACGTCGGATTGGGCAATCTGACGTTCTTGCGGCGCGACCTTGTTGCAAGTGGCCGGATTCCGATTGTGCTTGCCAGAGTGTACGATTCAAGCTCATCAGGAAGTAGTGACTTTGGCCCAGGATGGATGCCTTCAGCAGCAGAGACCATTTCTATTCAAGACCACAGCGCAAGGCTTTTGAGTGAGAGCGGCTCTGTAATTGAATTTGCTGAAATAAAGAGCGGCGTGTTCACTCTCGCGGAAGATCGCCCTTCAGACTATTTGGAGCTTCGCAAGACCGCAGCAGACACTCTCCAACTGAAGTTGCGAACCGGCTTTAAAAAAGAATTCAAGCTCATTGGTGACAGCTTTCTTTTGACCAAAGTTGCCGACCGAAACGGCAATGAGGTTAGCCTGATTTATAAGGGCGGCAAGCTTTCAAGAATTGAAAATGCCAACCATTTCATTGAACTGAAGCGAAATGACCAGGGAAGGATCATAAGCGTCCAAGACGACCAACCAAGGAAAGTATTGTACCGCTACGATGCAAAGGGGCGTCTCATTGAAACGGATGACTTGGGCGGTGCAACCTGGCGCTACTCCTATACCGATGAAAACAAGCTAAAGACCGCAATTGATCCAATGAAGCGCCTCAATTTTGAGGTGTCTTACGACGAAGCTTATCGGGTCCGCCGTTTGCGGCAGCCGTCAGGGGTGATCCAGTACATCTATGATCCTTCAAACCGCTTAACAACTGTCATTGACCATAAAGAGTTGGTCAATCGCTACTTCCAAAACGACGAAGGCATCACGATAAGGGTTGTAAATCCCCTCGGAGAGGAAACTGGAATCCGTCTGGATGATGCTCGAAACCCAGGCTCTTTATCACGCAATGGAAAAATCATCCAAGACATGGAATATGACAAACAGCACCGCCTTGTCGGTCGGCACACGGCTAGTACGGTTGATGTGGCCTACAAATACGATTCTGCAACCGGAGCTTTGGCTGGCATTGATTCAGGAAACGGGATTGCGAAAACGTTTGGTTATGACGGAAACGGCAATGTGAGCATTGCTGTTACAGGCGATGGGCTGCACGGTTATAGTTTTTCTTCTTTCGGTGACCTAACGACATATTCAGTCCATGACCTTACTTTTTCTTTGGCATCCGACTCTGACGGCCTGATTACGTCCATGAAAGAAGTCAAGGATGCGACCAGCCTCGGATATAAGGCCGGCGGCGAACTTTCCGAAATCAGCTTTGCTGATGGCCGCAAAGCAAAGTACGAATACCACGCATCAGGCCTTCGAGCAAAACTCGTTTACAAAGACGGGCGGCACACTGAGTACGACTATGATCCAGCCGGAAACCTGATTTCGACCAAAATATTTGACGAAAAGAGTAAACAGGTTCAAGGCCAGAAACTTTCGCTTAACGATTCATATCAGGTTATCAAGCGACTGCTCTTTGACGGAACCGAAGAAGTTTTTGAATATGATCCAAACGGCAACCTGACAAAACATTCAAAGAACGGCTCTGTCACGCAGTTTGAATATGATGAACTCAACCGCCTGATTACTGTTCTCACTCCTGCGCAGGAGCGTTTGACATATTCTTATGCTGCAGGAGAACGCTCTATTGTGGAGCGGTACGAGCACAGCCACACTTCAGTGGCAGATTTAGTTGATACGGGATTTACCTTTGCAACTGCTTTCCAGGTCATGGCAACAAGACCGCTTGCTGCTCCTTTTGGCACAATGC
>DASZEU010000608.1:0-15562 GCA_035940535.1 Candidatus Angelobacter sp. | reverse complement strand
GGAGCTAATTGCCCGCCAGGGCACCGGCGCTCTGATCTACCTGCATCAGACCTCGAAAGGCTTTAGCGTGGATGACCAGAGCAGGCTGGTGTTTCACCGCGAAGTTAGAGCGCCCAGAACCGCAGACCATCAGAGAAAAACACAGAGGGAGATCGGGGTGGGCGCGCAGATCCTCTCTGACCTTAATATCCATGAAATACGTTTGCTTACCAACCATCCAAAGCGAGTAGCCGGACTGGAGGGGTTCGGCATCACCATCAAAGAGCAGGTGCCGGTGACTGTTACCCGATCGGTAGCTGGCTAAAAATGCAGATTGGCAAAATTGCCATAATTGCCAAAACTTTCAACACTTGGATCACTTTGATCCTATCTTAACCATGTCCGCGACACTGCATTCCTTCATGTCCCTTGAATCATAAAGTAGCAGCAGGTACAAAACGGAAGCATAAACTGGCAGAAGGTTACAATGCTCGTGGCGTTTTCAGAGGCCCAGTGTCCTACTTCTGAGCCGACCGAGTTGACCGCAATGGCGATTTGCAGGCAAGATTGAGCCTGTATTTAGATATAACTTCCAAACGGCTTCTTGGGCGACTCAGCGGCATTTTCAGGTTCTCCGTCCTTTTATCCGATTATCCGATAGACGGTTGCTTCACCCTTGGGAACTCCATTCGGGTCGTAGACGCCGACGATGTCGAAGTAATAGCCTTCGAACTGTCCCGTCTTCCGGCAGATCCGTTTCTGCTCGTTCAGCCACCTCAGATTGCTTTCCCGGTCTCTCACTCGCCGGCCTAGCTTGTCTAAATTTTCGAGTTTCCTGTGAACCTGCGCTTCGCCTTTCGCGACCATCGCCTCGTATTCCCGACGCGTGATCGCTGCTTGGGCGCTCGTCTCCGTGAGCCTCATGTCACGGACGAGGGCTTTTAACGACCTCCACGCATAGTCCGTGGCTAGCAAAATGCGCTCGGCGATCTTCTCAAAGCCCGTAAGTCCCGGTGCCAGCTTATGCTTTCTAACCATTTCCCCCCTTTGACACATCTTTGGCTAACTCTTGTTTCAGGGATCGAACGAACCCGAAAGGAGGGATATCCAGGCGACTACATAGACTGCGACAAGGGTGCTGTACAGAACCAATGTAGCCAGCGGAGAAAGGCTTTTGAACCGAAACGGCTTGATTTGGGGAAGGCCTAGCTCCTGAAATATCCTGTTTCTCTCAGCGAATGCTGCCTCGAGATGAATCCCGGCTTTTCCTCGCATCTTGAATCGTCTTATCGTTTTGCCACCCAAGATGCTGACAATGACTACTCCAAGAGCAGTACCGAGCACCAGCAGCGCGTTCGTCCCCTCGTCCCCTCGACTATGTCGTAGAGCCGAGCCGAACTGTCCCAAAATGAGCAACGGCAGAAAGCCAATAAGTCCGACAATCCACCCGTTGCCGCGGACTCCAGCGAGAACCCCGTCGTATACCGTTTTCTCCAACTCTGGTTTCCACTGCGCGTAGCGGGCCGATACCGCTTCAACTACGCGAGTAAGCGTCCCTAAGGTGAGTTCCTTTTGCCCGTACAGTTCCTTCAATCTAGCAAGCTCGCGCTCAGTTTTTCTTGCCTCCAGAACATGAAGACTCTGAGTGAATGATACGAGGCTTTGCGTAGTATCCCGTCCAAACAACGCACAGATATCCATCAGATAGGCTTGGTCGAGCAAACAATCGGCCATGATCGAGAACCTGTCCGCGATCTGGACGACTTCCGTCGTCAATCCAGCATCCACAAGCTCCTTTTCCAGGCGTCGCATAAGACGCAGCGCTCTCGGCGATGCAAAGTAGCGGCTTTCCATGATCCAGCCAAAGACAACCCGGCAAGCGATGGGTCGTCGCCTGGAGAGGAGTTTCTCCCCGATTCCGGCGGCAATGTCGACGGAACTGGTTGACGCGCTCCAATATCCAAGGTTAGTGTTCACTGCGTCGCAGAACATTTGGAGCAGATCTACATCACCCGGAAGGCCTCCCAGGACTCGCTCAAAGGGGACAACATCCCCGCGATAGTCCGGGCTGCTGAGCAGCTTGATCTGCTTTTCTATGTACTGTCTGGCCTCTTGTGAGCAGCCCTGAGCATGGAGGCACGCCGCAGCCACATAGAAGCCGTCGATGTTACCGGGATCCCCTCCCTGCGGGTCGACGGCCTCAAGGGCCAGCCTAAAGGCATCGTCGTACATACGAGACTCAAACAAGGAGAGTGCACGGTCACTCTTCGCTTTGGAGGTAAGCTTCCACGCATTAGCCGTCGTTTCTCTGTGATCCTCTGCTGCCTTGGCAACGGCTGCCTCCATCCGCCTAGCTTGATCAGCTTGGTCACGAGCAGCTTGTTCAACTGCCCCTAGCATTTCTTCGTGGCGAGCTTCCTCGGCGCATCTGGGGCAACTCACTCCTTCGTACGGGGTTCCACAGGTCCAACAATGGTGTCCCAAGAAGCACCTCCAGGCGGCCACGGTAGTTCAAAAGACAGGATCATATATCACTTAGCTTAGCCGCAAGGCTTGGGATTCGAACTATTTCCCTCTCACTTTGAGTTTTAGGTGCTCTGCCTGCGCAAGTCTGCGTGGCAAGGTAAGAATTCTCTAATCGGCTGGCACTATTCATCTCTGGTTGCGCGGTTGTTGTGTAACCGGGTTTGGTGTGTTTTGAATCGAGCCCACAATCACCTATATATCGTCGTCACTGGAACGATAAGATGCAGTGTGATGAAGCATAAAGTAGCCGTGGGTGCTGAATGGATGCCAGTTGCTTTGCTCATTTTCAACATGTAGTCCCACTGGATTCTCGAGGCTGACGCATCTGACCTCTCCCGGCAAGATCCACTTCCACTATCTCCGTCTCTCGTCCGAATGAACGCTAGCGCAAACCATTTGACAAAGATATGCTTTATATTCACACTCACGGCAAGTGTATTCTTATCACTCGGTCTGGCACTTAGAGCCACATCCCAAAATAGGACAGTCAGGGAAATCGATTCTCAACATTATCGTTCCTGCTTAGTTCAGGCTAAATTGGCTATACTGTGGTTGTGGGTTGTACATAGATTAATCCGCTAAAAGAGAAGGTGTTGCGGTCGGCGATCGTCTGCGGACATTGCACAAGGGTAACTAATCATCACAAGGTGACGGTGGGGACTGTTCGCTGTTACGCCCACATTTCGAAGGAACAATTGTATGCCGATTGAACCGAAGTGCGGCAATTGCAAGCATAAGCAGAGCAGGAGCATTTGCGGCAATCCTCAAAGCCCGCACTTCAAGGAACAGGTTGAATCAACCTGGCACTGCGGCTTCTACTTGGAGAGCCCTGCCCAAGAATTGTTGAAAGAGGCATCGCTAAAGAGTTTGGCGGACGACTCCACTGCCGGGATGGAAGACCTCAAAAAAGCACTCCAGCATGGTTTGCCCGAGGACGACGAGTTGTTTGCTCGTTTTGTGCTGGCCGAGGGATATGTCGACATAGCTGTGGCGTCTAAAGCTCGCCTAAGTGCCGAGCAATTGGTCGCGTCGCCTGAGTTTCTGGAGGCCTTGAACCAGGCTGAACAAGCAGTCCTCATAGATCGCCAAGGTCAGTATCAGTACTTCAGCGAGCCGCTAAACCGTGCTCGTCTACGGCCTATCGATGAATTCTATAATTTAGCGGGACTCGTATTAAAGGACAGCAAGGGAATCGACAGCGCGATCGCTTACCTCCAGCAGAAGATTGGCCTTTTAAGTTTTCTCTCAACTACTCCGCTTCTGTTGACGACGTTCACCTTGGGTAGCCTTTACCTGGAAAAGGGCCAAAACGAAAGCGCGGCAGCCTGCTCCAGGAACATTTTGCACAGCGAACCTGTTCTTCCCGGTGACGAAAACAAGAATGAGCCAGCCATTCGGCAGGGATCTGAACAAAAGCTGAACCAGATAGAGTCCAAACCAGCTTCTGGGGCTCAATCTGGATGCTTCATCGCCACAGCGGTCTATGGGTCACAGGACACTGATGAGCTAAGTTGTTTGCGCCAATTCCGGGATAGATTCTTGGCTGAGAGAGTGTCAGGAAGAATGCTTATTCGCGCATACAATGTCGCAGGTCCTGTCCTCGCCGCTTTCATTCGACGATCTGAAACCAGACGGGCGATCGCCCGGAGACTCCTGGTGAAGCCCGCCGCTGAGTTGGCAAAGGCGTTTCTGGCGAAGAGGCGTAAGTAAAACTCTGTTGTGTCTGACTCACCAAAGGGCACCCTCGGCTGCTTCGGTGCGGAATTCATGAGTTCTGGCAGAAGCCTGACTATCGGAAAGGAGCTGTTAAGTGGCAAAGAGAACCTGCGATGCATGTGGAAAGGAACGCGACGTAAGCGGTGGTAAGACCTGCGAGAAAGGCCACTTCATATGCAAAGACTGTGTCTACAGTGGGGTTATCTTCATATCTGAGAAGGCGCACTGCCCGATCGATAAGAAGCCACTGCACTGAATGGTTTGGTGCTGCTAGGCCATCGCGCCGCGCGGCGCGTATTCTCTATCCACCCCGATTGCGCTGACGATCTGCTTTGTGGCACGCTGAACATAATTCGACGCTCGCGCCGACCCTTTTGGCCGCCCCTCCGGTTTGTATAGAGTGCACTCTGCGATCAAGCGCCGGAAGCTACTGCCAATTTAATCGCTCAAACACAACCATTCTTGAACTCATAAAGTTGTCAAACGGCAAAGTTATGGGTCCAGTGACGGCACCATCCGTGTCCCTTGAACCATAAAGTGGCACTTGGAAAGCATAAAGTGGCAGTAACACAATGACAGGAAGTCCTTTAGCGTGAGGGCCTCTATTCCGCAGCAATTTGCCCCGAACGGAACCATAAACTGGCAGAGAGTGCAGAATGGGAGCGTAAAGTGTCAGTGGGTACTACGAGACTCAGAGTCTTCCGGTCGTCGAAATGAACTTTCAACATCGGGCACGTCACTTTTCTATTCGAGCATCCGGGTAGAAGTCGAGGGCGGCGCACAACGTCTTCTCCAGAGATGCGGCGGAAGAAGCGCACGGTATCGCCGTAGTACCCTGGGACCTCATACACACCGTGACGCCATATGTGCCCGGTTCCCCACTTGGTCTGGACCGCTCCAGCCTGTACTCTCCCGGCGTGCTTAATCTGCGAGCCCGAATAGAGTACGTAATCTCCATCTTCGGCACCTTGTGGGTCAACTTCTTCAAGGTGATTTCCGACTAGAAATTGAGCGAAGTCACGTCCTAGAAAGATTTCGAGGATTCCACTGCGGAAACGAACGTCTGCTAGACCAAACGAATACTGGTAGCAGTTGAATCGGCCACTGCCCGGAATGTTCTCCGCCAGCAGCAACACAGAATGTGGGTATTTGAGAGCCAGATTCGCCATCTGCTGAATCTGCTCCTTCAATTCACTGGCATCGGCAGGTTTCGTTATCTCAAGTTGCTCGCGGAGAAGTCAGTCGTTTGTTCCCAGCGCGAGTAGCATTCAGATAGATTACTCCCTAGCTTCGCTACGTCATTGATCGAGTGTGGCCCAGACTTTTCTCTTTGAAGAAACGCTTCGACGGACGCATCTACGTGCAGGTTCTTGGATTGCAATCCACCTCCCGCAAGACCGCCGACCGCCCACACGTCAATCGAAAGCCAAAAAGCCAAGCGGAACATCGCGGGACCGAGAGTCCTTAATGGTGGCCACAGATCCCGCTGTTTATGCCTCTGGTTGCATCTGAGTGGATACAATCGAACAGCTTTCGGCTCGATGGGCAAACTCCATTGCGGTATCTTGCCCAGCTTCGTGTCCGCCGTTTCAATCTCGATGAGCACAGTCCGACTACTCTGGCTGTTCGCTGCATTTAGACTGGGGCAATGGCTTCATTTTGGAAACGTCCATCACGTTGATGAAAGATGTAATAGGTCCAGCGCCAATCGTGCCGTCGGTACGCTTAAATACATATTCCATGTAGTTCTGGAACGGGTTTTGGGCCTTCTTCCACGCTTTGCCGCCATACCACTCCACCGACGAGGCAGATGTCCTGATTAGATATTTCCATTGTATTTCCTGGGCTCGGTCGTCGCGATCGAGGGAAACCGAAGTTTCATCGTGCTGGAAGTATTTGAACCGGTATCGGTAACCACTTAGGTCTGCGTAGCTGTAACGCCCGCAGTCCAAAACCAAGGTCCCAAGGAACACCCCGGCCGCCTGTTTTACCTCCGTCGGAGGCCCTGCGAACACTCTAACGATGAGCACGGTCGCCACAGCTAGGACGATAGTGGCAGCGCTTGCCATCGTAATACGGGCTCGGTTCTTCATCGCGTTCTCCCCTCGCTTCCCCGCGGCGGTCCGTTGCACCCGATTCTGGTCGCGTGGTCATGAACTATCCTAAATAATTGCCTCTCCTATTGTATGCATCGTCACCTCCTCATTGGGCCGCATGAAGTGGCAGTTACCGTATTTATGGCTCAGGGGACATCGTTCCGAACTCATAAAGTTCCTAAAGCACGACGGCAATGTTATGGGTTCAATCGCCCCCCACCACGCACACTGTTTTGTCACTTCAGAAAAAACGCACGCGGACTGAATGCTGATTGTGAAATGCTGAGTGCTCTCAATTCGGCTTCTTCGGAAACACCTGCTCATCGTGAATTATGAACTGGGCTGAGCATGAGGCTGAACCGCAAATGACCGGCACCAAGCCGCTCATTTGCCGCCGCGTAATAAGTCCCAAAGTCCCGCACTCGGGGCAAGACAGCACCGCCCAATAGGGATCCTCCGGCTCGCCAACTTGCCCGGCGTTTTCGAGAATAAACAGGGTCCCAGGCTCCATCTGCTCGGGAATCCACTCTGTAAGGATGTTCAGCTCCGCCACCATATTCACCCCCTCCGATTTGGACCAGAAACTGCGCCCTACTACCGGTTTGTTATGAACTCCTTCTCCTGCGCCCATTCTGTGCCGGGTGGGACTGGGCTGGCCGGCGACTGAATATTTCGGCACGCACCTCCCGCACAGCGTCGTTCAGGCAAATCCCAAGCAATGGCTGGCGGGAATTCTTCAGGATGTCGATTACTTGCTGCTGCGAGTTTTCCAGGTAGATACGCTTGCCGTCGGTGAGCAGATGGTAGTCGGAGCCGTTGCCCACCGCCTCGGCCAATCGCCGTCCAAATTCCTTTTGTAGAAACTTGATGATGCG
Source organism: Candidatus Angelobacter sp. (assembly GCA_035940535.1). Classification (GTDB taxonomy): domain Bacteria; phylum Acidobacteriota; class Terriglobia; order Terriglobales; family Acidobacteriaceae; genus Angelobacter. Next base: position 8,370 of record DASZEU010000608.1, on the reverse strand, counting down.
GCGAACGCGTTGCAGCGGCACTCCCTTGCGCCGCAGGGCACATATAACGGCGATCTCAGTCAAATCTTCAACTGAATAAAGCCGCTTGCGGCCCTCGTGTTGCGCGACCACCACTTTGCGCTCGTCCCACCATTGCAACTGGCGCGGGGTTATCCCCGTCAATTTCACTACCTGCGCTGATGTAAACCTTTGTTCCATCTTCCTCATGAAATGTTTAAAACATTTCTGAGCTCCAATGTTTCGATTGTAGGATGAGAGAACTGAATGTCAAGATGTTTTGTGTTGGCAAATTGGGTGAGGATTTTTAAGGACCGGCAAGTAGAAGAATTTGGTAATTTGAGATGCTATCCCTCTTTCGGGCTAATAACGGCACAAGCATTCAACAAGGGGCTTCGCCCATTGCGGTGAAGATCAGAAGAGCGTTGACCCGAACAGCTACAATACCCAAGGCAGCGAATCACCCTGAAATAGCCGTGCCAGCAAACGATCAAAGGATATTTGGCGCCTAAGGCGATTGAGATCAATCTGTTCGGTCTGAGAAGTTTGCTTCAGACGTTCTTCCAGCGCTTGAATATGTTCTGGATATCGTCATTATGCAACGCGCGGCAGGGCTTCTTCGATGATTTTACGTGCGGGTTCGCTCAGATGCGCGTTTCGAATTTGCTGACGAGCAACTAGACCCCGATCAATGGCCTGCCTAAGCGCTTGGCGGATGAAACGCCGCTCAACGGTCTCGGCCTCAATCAAGTCTACAATTGTCTTCAACGGACGGGTAAACCTGAAGCCTTGCGCTACCTGAATTTCGCTCTCTGCTAGCGTAGCGTAATGCAGAGTCAGAATGGCGGGAATATTGCTATTGCGACGGAAATCGACAGGGACCGTCAAGTGCAGCTTCGCCGGGTTTAGATCCGAGAGTTCATGCAGGCTGAGTGCTGTCTGATGACTGTAGACGCCCTCTGCTTCTCCGCTCCTGTTCCTGGACCAGAGCGTCCATAGGATGAGGTCAGGCCGGTCAGCCGCGGGGTACAGAGCGAGGCGGTAGATTCCGCGATGCTCACGAACCCAATTACCAACTTGGACATGGTAAGGGTGTGTATTCTCGGCGAATCCAGCGGCCTTGGCCTGTTTGGTGGTAAAGAAGCCTTGCTGCTCTTGGGCATACTCAAATAGCCGTCGAGATGATTCGCGGTGCGATCGAGCCATGCACAATACTACAATTTTATTGAAGGTTATATCAAGCCTTGGAATTTGATCATTCCAGCACACCGCTCAACCACCGCCTACAAAATGGACTATTTCGAGTCGGTCGCCCTCCTTGAGTGCAACAGCCTGCCATTGGGTGCGTGGGACGATCTCGAGATTCAACTCCACGGCCACGCGATCAGCTTTCATGCCGAGATGTTCGATGAGCTTTCCAACGGTGAGGCCCTCGGGAAACTCGCGTTGCTCGCCATTGATTTGCAGTTTCATTTAAGGGAAGTACCCCTCAGGTGTATTGCGCGCCCAAATTATGGCAATTATGGCAATTTGGGCAATCATGGCAGTTTTCAATACCCCCTCTGCTTATCTACTTCATAGAGCAGTGGACGACCTTCCAGGAAGCGGGTCATGTTCTCGACGATCAGATCATAATGCCGATCCCACAGCTTATCGGTTACAGCGGCGGTGTGGGGAGTGATTAACAAGTTGTCGAGCGACCAATAGGGCGACTCGGGCGGCAGTGGCTCTTCTACGAAGACATCCAGGGCTGCGCCCCCAATTCGGCGTGCTTGCAATGCTTCCAGCAAGGCATCATCGTCAACCAGAGGACCGCGTCCCACATTGAGCAGATAGGCGTCGGATTTCATCTTTGCTAACTGGGACCGATTGATGATCCCTGTGGTCGCGGGTGTGACTGGAGTGCAAAGCAAAAGATAATCTGCCTGAGGCAGCACCTCATCCAACTGGCTGGCTCCATAGACGGCATCTGCGCCATTCGTACCGTTGGCAGGATTCTCGCGCACAGCCAGCACTCGCATTCCCAGCGCCTTGGCGCGGGCCGTAAACTCGCGGCCAATTGCACCCATGCCTATAACCACCACCGTTGCACCTGCAACTTCACGCGGGCGGGGATGTTCTTTCCACAGCTTCTCTTGCGCCCACTCTTTTCTGGACTGATACCTGACCGACTGAGGAATCCGCTTGGCCAGCGCCAGCACCATGGCGATGGCATGTTCCGCCACTACCACGCCCTGGATTTCACGCGAATTGGTGACGACTACGGGACTATTGATCAGTTCCGGGAACATAAGTTGATGGACTCCAGCAGCAGGGGAATGGATCCACTTGAGTTGATGCGCTTCCCGAAATTGCTGCGGCTTGATCGACCAACCAATCAAGACATCGGTATCGCTGATTTCATGGGGTACACGATCATAGTTGGGAAGGTGTACCCACTTGATCTGAGGAAAAGCCGTTCTTAGCCGTTCCAAAAGCCAAGTCGGGGCTTGCCAGAGTTCAAAAGGATGATAGTGGACGATTAGAACTTTCATGATTGGGGATGGACCACCCTCAAATCGTGGCCGGTCATGTCCTTGGGTTGCTCGAAGCGCAGCATCCCGAGAATGGTCGGCGATATATCCTGAAGCGAGCCATCGGGACGGAGACTGATCCGCTTGGCATCTTCGCTTACCACAATAAACGGTACTGGATTGGTGGTATGGGCAGTATGAGGCCCACCCGTCGCTGGATCGATCATCATCTCCGCATTGCCATGATCGGCAGTTACCAGCATAGCTCCTCCGCGCTGGCGAACGGCATTGTAGATTTCTCCCAGGCAGGCATCTACGGTTTCAACTCCTTTGATTGTAGGAGGAATCTTGCCAGAATGGCCCACCATGTCGGCATTGGCGAAGTTTACGATCACCACGTCGAAAGCGGAATCATTCACGGCCTTGACCACGCTCTCCGCAATGCCCGCAGCCGACATCTTCGGCTTCAGATCATAAGTTGCCACTTTTTGCGAGGGTACCAGGATGCGATCTTCCCCGGGAAAAGGCTTCTCTACTCCGCCATTGAAAAAATAGGTTACATGCGCGTACTTCTCGGTCTCGGCCACACGCAAATTGCGCAGAGCATGTTCAGCCATCACGTTGGCCAGTATGTTCTTCAATGAGTCGGGCGGCACCACGTAGGGCAGGGTGAACTGCTTGTCATACTGCGTCATGCAAGTGTATTTCAGTTTTTTCGGAACACAATGGCGAGGAATAACAACATCGAGCGCTTCTGCATCTGGCAGATCACGGCCCTCCTGGGCGGTAAGGCCGCTCTCGCGGGCCAGACAGCGGGTGATCTGGCGCGCCCGGTCAGCGCGAAAGTTGAAATTGATCACCGTATCTTCATCGCGGATAACACTCAGAGGAGCGCCCCGATTGTCCACGCAGACGAAAGGGATGATGAATTCATCGGTTACGTCGCGATTGTAAGATTCCTTTACACCCTGGACTGGATCAATATAAGTTCCGCCTTCACCATTGCCGGCCACCATCGCATTGAAGGCCTTCAGCTCCCTTTCCCAGCGCTTGTCGCGGTCCATCGCATAATAACGCCCACCGACCGTGACGATTTTTCCGGCGCCATACTCGCGCATCTTCTGCTGAAGTTGCTGGATATAATTCGCGCCATTGGTGGGGAGGGTATCGCGGCCATCCATGAAACAGTGAACGAAGGTGCGATCTACTCCATTCTGCCGGGCCATACGCAGCAAGGCATAAAGATGGTTCTGGTGGGAGTGCACCCCGCCATCAGAAAGCAGCCCGCAGATGTGCAGTTGCCGTCCACCGCGCCGGGCATTCTTCATGCCTTCCAGCAAGACCGGATTAGAAAAAAAATCGCCATTCTCGATCATGAGATCGATCTTGGTGATGTCCATGTAAACTACGCGTCCGGCGCCGATGTTCAAATGGCCAACTTCGCTGTTGCCCATTTGCCCCGTAGGCAGCCCGACGGAGAGTCCACTGGTCTGAATCAAGGTGTTAGGAAACTCCTTGAGCAAACGATCATAGTTGGGCTTGCGCGCCAAGGAGATGGCATTGGCATTGGAAGGCGGCGCATAGCCCCAGCCATCAAGAATAATCAATACAAGAGGAGAAGCACTCGGCATTTTAGAAAAGCACTCAGCATTCAGCACTCAGCATTCAGCCCGTCAACGTTTCTTTTTCACCCTGAAGGACTTCTTCGAACGCGAGTGATCAAAATCAATCCAATAAATCCTATCACCCTCGTGATGGATTCATGGGCTCTCCTCTAACTGCTCCATAGTCCATTTGGAAGCAGTCGAGGGTTCGGAGGCAATCAGTATCCTCTTCGATTGCGTTGGTAAGAACAACCACCTTGCGCTGGGTACTTCTCGCTAATTCTGGCAATTCTGGCATTTATGGCAATCATGGCAATTCCTTTGGCTGAATGCTGAATGCTGACTGCTATTTTGCAGGCTTTAGAGTCACCAGACCCACTACATCACCGCCGGAAGTGTCTACGGCGTGAGCATAGATATTATTAAAGGTTTCCTTTAGCTCCGGGTACTGGGCGACGTAGGCGGTGGCCAGTTGGCGGGCATCTGCCTGGGTGGCGTTGAAGTCCGAGGTGCTGGGCACAGAGTACCGAATGTTGAGGTCGAAGGTGTTGGCGAGGCGAAAGACACTCATATCCGTAATGTTATAGGTCTTGCCGTTGGCGGAATACGCGACCGGCTTTCCACCCGTGGGGACATCTTTGGGCTGCACATTATTCGACTCTTGAATGATTTTGGAAAGCAACCGTGTGTCCATGAAGGTCACCGGGGCAAGTAACTCCCATGAAGTCGAGTAATAAAACCATGCATTGTGGCTTTGCCCCTTGGATTTGTAATCGCGGGCATGCTCCAGAAACCAGATGCCGTCATGTCCAACAGCCGCCTGGGGACGCACATAGAATCCAGCCAACTTCCAGCCATTCTGGTCCTGAAAAATTGTCGTCAGCGAGTAGGGACCACGATTGCCGATGAAATCCTCAATCACGATGCTGTATTTGCCTACGGGAAGGCCAGGTAGATCGAAGGCGGCACTGCTGGCGCTCATGCCACTGGCCTCAAATACGCCACAGTAAAAGCGTCCATCAGGTGAGGGGTTAGAGCCGGTATCCAATAGGAAGACATTTCGAATCTGGGCACGCGCTCCGGCAAAAGCAGCCTTATTGTCGGTAATGGCGGTCGCGATTCCGTTGAAGTTGGATTGCAGCGCAGCAATGGTATTGGCCCGTATGGTATTCACGTCGCTACGGCTGGCCTGCTCGAAAATCTGCTGTGCAGAATTCTCGATTGCCGACCTCACTTGGTCAGGAATCTCGTCGCGAACCTGGCAGGATTGCGCCCATGACGAAACGGCGCACGCTACAGTCAAAAATGCCAAAATAAATCTGAAACTTAGTCTATTCATAATCGTTTGCCCGAAAACAGTGCTGCTCTGTTGGTACAGTAAGATGCTCGGCGGAGCAAGCCAGATGTTTGGCGCGCTCGCCATTAGTCCTTAGCCTTTAGCTAAACCTCTGAAATATCAATACTTTGGTCAAAGACCGCGCTGAATACCCCATCCTTCGCGCCTTTTGCGAAAGGGCTACTCGGCGCCGCCATCTCATAAGGATTTTGCTCCTAAGGCGATTCGAATAGCAAATTCTATTTACTGCGCCGTTCTTAGAGTATTCGGAGTAAAATTTAGCTAGACTTCGCAACAGTGTGGTAACTGCTTACATGCAGCGTTTGGGATTCAAGATTTCCGGGATTTTCATCTTGTTGGGTGGATTGGCGGCTGTAGCGCCCCCAGCCCAGACACAGACCGCGAATGGCGCGCAAATGATGAACCCTCCTGCCAAAGCTTCCAAGCCACCTCAGGCGCAGCTCCCGGGTGGCATTCCACCCGGCAAGAACACTCAGCAGAAACCAACGCCTGCCATCGTCGAGACGCCCGCCCTGGTTGTTCCAGCACCGCAGCAGCCAGAGGTTCCGTTGCGTCCGGAACAGATGCCTCCCGTCCCACCTAAGGTCATATACCAGAACGGGCTGTTAAGCGTGGAAGCTACAAACTCTACCCTGAGCGACATTTTGAATGGGATACGCACCAAGGCAGGCATCCAGATCGAAGGGATCCAGGGCGCCCACGACCGCGTTGCGGTCAAGCTGGGACCGGCTCCAGTGGAGGCAGTGCTCACAGGTTTGCTGCGTGGCTCTCGTTTTGACTACATGATTCTGGGTCGCGTTGGCCGGCCTGACATTGTGCAAAGAGTGATTCTCACGCCAGTATCGGGAGCGACCAGCGCCTCCAACGGAATACAACCGCTGCAACCACGTCCGGGAATGGTTTTGGTTCAACCTGTAGATGACGATGAGGCCAACCAGGACGAAGCGAACATACCCCCACCTCAAATGCAGCCAATACCCCAACCGGCAATCCAGCCACAGCCGATCCCCCAAACTGGAAACGGAGCGCCAGGCAATGGCCCCAAGACTTCAGAACAGTTGTTGGAAGAGTTGAAACAAATGCAACAGCAGCAACAAAACCAACAGCAAAACCAGCAAAATATGCAACAACCCGCTCCGCTTAAGCCCCGCATTCCGCAGTAAGAACCAGCATACATCCTGTGTATCTTGTGGCGCAGTCTAAAGCAAGGAGTTGCAGAGAACCAGGAGATCATCGCTCAAATGGATAATCGTATAGCTCCTGTAGAAGCGTTCGCAGTGGCCACCGAACTCTCCGGGAGGGCCGGATGAAGTTCGCGCTGGTCAATCCAAATTGGGACTTCACGGGCTCCACTTATTTTGGATGCAAAGACCCACACGTTCCTCTGGAGTTGCTGTTTGCCAGCGATCAGATTCAGGATGCTGGGCATGAGCCTTTGCTGGTGGATGCACAAACCGATAATCTGACGGTAGAAGAGGTGAAGCGGCGCATCGTTGCTTTTGCTCCCGATTTTCTGGTAGTACCCACTGCGCCATCTTATTTGTTCTGGCGCTGTCCGCCGCCGGAGCTGCGCGTGCCCATGGAATGGATTGCAGCGCTTAATACAAAAGCCACAACTGTGACCATCGGGCCGCATCCTTCTGCCACTCCTGAAGCTACGATCCGTAAAACCGGCTGCGATGTAGCTTTGCGGGGCGAACCCGATCAGACCATTGCTCAATTGGCAAACACGCCCTGGAACGAGATTACCGGGTGCTGCTTCAAGAGTGAGAACGGCATTCACATTAACCCAACTTTGGGCGTGACCGATATGGTGGCCCTGGCGCCTCTTGATTTTCATAACTACAACGTTGAGGCCCACTGGCATCGTCACCACGTGTTTAACCAGGAGCACGGAATTGGCGCAGAGCTGGAGTTCGCGCGCGGCTGTCCCTGGGCCTGCACGTTTTGTAACAAGACATTATTTCGCAACAAGTTCCGCGAGCGCAGCGTAGAAGCTTTGTTGCAGGAGATCGACACGCTGGTAAGCCGGGGCGTCCAGTACATCTATTTCATCGATGAGATTTTTGGAGTTGGCAAGAATGTGCGCCGTTTGCTGGAAGGAATTGCCGAGCGTCCTGTGAAAATCGGCTTTCAGACCCGGATTGATCTTTGGAATGAAGAAACCCTCGATCTGCTGGGCAGGGGGCATTGCATCTCCATGGAGTGTGGCATCGAATCGATTACCAGGGAAGGCCGCGAGGAGCTGAACAAAAATTGCCGCATGGAAACGGACCGTATCAGCGAATTATTGATTTATGCGCGCAGCCGCATACCGTGGGTGCAGGCCAACCTGATTCTTACCGACAAAGACGACCGGACACAAATTCGTGAATGGCAAGAAAATCTCAGAGGCAAGGGAGTATGGGTCAGCGAACCCGTGCCGATGTTTCCCTTCCCCGGCAGTGCGCTGTACGTTCAAACCTTTGGCGCAGCGCCGGATCAGCATGCCTGGGAACGCGCCCATCATTTCTATACCTCGATGTTCAGTGACAAAGGATACAGCGACATCCAGGAACAAAAGCCCGCACCGATCGAGGATTTGGAAAGCGTCCACCCAAGCTAGGAGCACCAGAATTATTCGCCAGCAAAAACGTTTAGCGCATAGTGCTTACACATAAAAATAGTCTTCTGTCATTTACAAGAAGACTTTTTCCGCAAGCTCTTGAGTCGTGCCGAAAGGAATTTTATAAGTTCCGGGCTTTATCCTAACGTCACTTACTTTACAAGACGATGATTTTAGGACTCAAGCTTGATCCATGCTGTTGAGGAAGTGAACAACGTTGGACATTGAAATGTTCAGCGCCGGAGGCGCGTTAAGAAGTTAGCCCAGGGTGAAACGCAGTGGAACCCTGGGAAA
>DASZEU010000607.1:0-13025 GCA_035940535.1 Candidatus Angelobacter sp. | reverse complement strand
CGCAAACTGGAAGGCGAGTAGTATGGGTAAATTCTTTGCTATCATTATCGAAGATTTGGGAGACGAGAACGGAAAGACCTTTTTGAACCCAGAGAAATTCATGGTCGGGACCAAGGTTGATGTCCCTGATGACTGCGAGATCCTGTCGTGTGTTGAGGTTCGGCCAGAAGAAGTCAGCAGTCTGCTGAAGCGCCCCATCCGCCCTTACCTTGTGCGGCTCGGCGAAGATTAGGCTGAATCGACAACTGGAGCGCAGGTTTTATGTCCACAGCGTGATCTTGTTTCCCTCGGCATCAGTGAAGCTGCCAGTAGCCAGGATAATGAGATCAACTAAAGCCCATATCCCTAAGCCGCCAAAGGTAAGCAATTGCGCAATACCTGAGCCAATCTTCCCGACATAGAAGCGGTGAACTCCGAGAAAGCCCAGAAAAAAACACAGAAGAAACGCCGGCAGGATGCGCTTGTCAGTGGCCGAAACCGGAAGCTGAGAAGTTCTAACGCTTTGCGGCGCGCCGCAACTCGGGCAAGTGATTGCGGAATCATGAATCTCTCTACCACATCCCCTGCAAAAGACCATTGCCATGTTGATCCTCGTTTAAGAGCCTGGCCTAACTACAACCTGAAGTCGATCCGCAGCTCATGCACCTGTAGCAACTGCCGTTCCTGGTCATGATCGCTCCACAGACGTGGCAACTTGGGGCATCGCCCATGTCTACCAAGTCCTTCATGGCGTCGGAGGCATGATAGATGCCGCGATCTTCCATACCAGTCGAGCTACTAGCTACTGGCTGTTGGGTTCCCACAGCCGATGGCGGCTGTGCTACCAAACCTCCCTGAGGAGGCGTTGTTGCTCCCATGTCCATAGGTCTCGGGCCAGCATGTCGGGGCGTAGCGGTGGGTTGCGTTCCACTTTCTTCTGAAGCTGTTTGCGCTGTGGCTCCGGGCGCTTTCATGTCTTTGAACAGCAGGTATTGCTGGCCGGTCAAGAAGCGCAATTGGAGCCAGCGGAAGATGTAATCCATGATGGACTTGGAGAAGCCAATCTCGGGATTACCGGACCAACCGCTCGGCTCGAAACGCGTGTGCGAAAACTTGTCGCACAGCAATTTCAGCGGCACACCGTGCTGCAAGGCCACGGAAACAGCAGTGGCGAAGGAGTCCATCAAGCCAGAGACAGTGGATCCCTCTTTGGCCATGCGGATGAAGATTTCGCCTGGCTTGCCATCTTTGTAAAGGCCCACGGTGATGTAGCCTTCGTGGCTGGCAATATTAAATTTATGAGTCACTGAGAGGCGCTCGGCAGGCAGGCGATGGCGAATCGCTCGAGGCGGCGCGGACTCCTGCTCTTCCGTGGTCGGCATACGCACGGCGGCCAAAGCCATCGCTTGCTGCTCGGGTGTGAGACGAGCAAAGGCAGTCTCTTCGGTAGTTGGCGGGACAGCTTTTTCTCCGCGTGTTCCGCGTTTGGCGGCTTCTTCTTTGTTCTGCGCAGCCATGAGCGGCTGGGCCTTCTTAGAGCCATCGCGGTAGACAGCCACAGCCTTAAGCCCCATCTTCCAGCTTTGGATGTAGGCCTCCATGATGTCTTCTACGGTGGCGCTCTCCGGCAGGTTGACAGTCTTGGAGATGGCCCCGGAGATAAACGGCTGGGCAGCAGCCATCATTTTGACGTGACCCATGTAGTGAATGCTGCGTGTTCCCTTTTGAGGTTTGAAGCTGCAATCGAAGACAGACAGATGCTCGTCTTTGATGCCAGGCGCACCTTCAATGGTGCCGGTGGCATCGACGTAGCTGACAATAGCATTGATCTGATCTTCTTTGTAACCCAGCTTGAAGAGCGCTGCTGGCACGGTGTTGTTAACGATCTTAATCATGCCCCCGCCCACCAGCTTCTTGTACTTGATAAGAGCCAAGTCAGGCTCAATGCCGGTAGTGTCGCAGTCCATCATGAAACCAATGGTCCCGGTGGGCGCCAGCACGGTGACCTGCGAGTTGCGGTAGCCGACTTTTTCTCCCAGGGCGAGTGCCTGGTCCCAGGCATCTTTGCTGCCTTCGTAGAGATTGGCCGGAACGCTTTCCCGGTTGATCTTATTCACGGAGGCCCGATGCATGCGAATGACATCGAGGAATGGCTCGCGGTTGATGTACCAACCCGGGCAAGCTCCACCAGTCACCTCGCGCTCGGAAACCCGCGAGGTCGCTGGCGTAAGTGAGGGGCAATGCTCAGCGATATGGGCCGATTGCAGATACGCTTCGCCGCACATGATGGCAGTAACGCAAGCGGCATAATCACGGCCAGCATCGGAGTCGTAAGGCAGACCGGAAGCCAAGAGCAGCGCACCCAGGTTGGCATAGCCCAGCCCCAGGGGCCGGTAATCATGTGAGTTACGATTGATGGATTCGGTGGGATAGCCGGCATTATCCACCAGGATCTCCTGCGCGGTGATCATGATGTCTACGGCATGGCGGTAGGCGGTCACATCAAAAGTCCCGTTTGCCCCCAGGAACTTCATCAGATTGAGCGACGCCAGGTTACAGGCCGAATCATCGAGGAACATGTATTCCGAGCAGGGATTCGAAGCATTGATCCGGTCCGTGTTCTTCGACGTATGCCACTTGTTCGTGGTGGTGTCGTACTGCATGCCCGGATCACCGCACTGCCAAGTGGCCTCGGCGATCTTGCGCAGCAGATGGCGGGCATTGTATGCCTTGACCACCTCGCGGCTCTTGACTGCGCGGGTGGAGAACTCACCATCACGCTCTATCGCGTGCATGAATTCGTCGGTGACACGCACGGAGTTGTTGGCATTTTGGAAGAAGATGGAGCTGTAGGCCTCGGAATCGGGCGAACTGCCGTCATACCCCATCTCGATCAGCGCCCAAGCCTTGGCTTCTTCTTTGGCTTTGCACTCGATAAAGTCTTCAATGTCCGGGTGGTCAATATTCAGGATCACCATCTTGGCGGCACGACGGGTCTTGCCTCCCGACTTGATTACGCCGGCAAAAGCATCAAAGCCTTTCATAAAGCTGAGGGGACCGGATGCCTGCCCACCTCCGGAGAGTTCTTCCTTGGAGCCACGCAAAGGCGAGAGATTGGTTCCGGTGCCGCTGCCCCATTTGAACAACATGCCTTCAGTCTTGGCCAGGGTAAGGATCGAATCGAGCGAATCTTTTACCGAATTGATGAAACAGGCTGAGCACTGGGGATTACGATAGCCGCTGGTGGTGAACTCCACCTGGCCGGTCTCTCTGTTCCAGTGCCAGTTCTGTGCATCGGATTCCGGCTCCAATCGATCGCAGCCTACGTTGAACCATACGGGAGAGTTAAACGAAGCCTTCTGCTGTACCAGGATATGCACCAGTTCGTCATGAAAGGTATCGCGGTCATCCGTGGAGGCAAAGTAGCCTTGCACCCAGCCCCAATCGCGGATTGTTTCCGCCACGCGTTGGATCAACTGCCGCACCCCAGTCTCGCGCTGGGGCGTCCCGACCTGACCGTGCAGATACTTGCTGGCCACAATATTGACGGCGGTCATCGACCAGTCTTTTGGAGACTCTACGTTCTTCTGCTCAAAGATGCTATTGCCTTTGGCATCGGTGATGCTGGCGGTCCGCAGATCCCATTCCACTTCGTCGTAAGGAGAGACGCTGGGCCTGGTGAAGAAACGCGAAAATTTGAGTCCAGCAGATTTTTTCTGTTGCGTCGATTTGGAGGTCTGTGTCGAGGTTGTTTTTACAGTCACTTCAGACATGATTTACTCCCGGATAGCCTTTAGTACTTAGCCCTTAGCCAGACCAAGCTATTTTCCTGATTCTAGATTCTTTGTTGCGGGATAAAGGGCAGGCTTGGTCACCTGCCCTCGCACCGATCTAAAAATCCTTAAAACAAAATCCATCGCTGGACTGATGCCAGCCTTTCAAACTACTATGTTCGAACTTAGCCTTCTCGCACGAGACAATGGCAAAGGCTAAGTACTAACAGCTCGCCGTCCCTGTAACTTTGTCGACTGCGCGCTCGGCCACGGTTTTCTCGCCCAGCGACTGGTAAGGTTGCCCCGGTTCATCCTGACGAAATGGCTGTTGCACGCGCGAAGGATCGAAGATCTGGGCGGCCGCATCCATTTGGGAAACAAGCCAGTTTTTCAACATCACAGCAGAAGCCCGGCGCTCCTGCGCATCCGTTACGACGGCATAACGGAGATAGCAACGAGATTCCAGCAAGCGACTCCGCCAAGGACTGGAAGGAAGAAACATCCGGCTCAAGGCCCGGGCAATGTCTTCCGCTTCATCGATCTCAAACACCGCCAACATGCGGCGGGACTGCGGGCCTGTCGGTTGCACCAACTCCTCAGCCAGGGCAAAGATGCCAGCTTGATCCGGCACCAGCAAAAGCCCGAAGCTGGATTCACAGCGAAACCATCGCGACCAATTCAATTCCATGGCTCTGCCCCTCCCAGATAACCACAGTGGCGCATTCAAATTACCCTGCACCACCGTGGGAACAATTTAGTTGTGTGGCACGACGATTTATCACCGCGATCTACCGGGGTCTGGGCAACGCCACCTCAGCGTCGCTCATGCTCTTAACGTCCGTGAAGGGAAGTTACTCCCTTATATTGGGCCTGTCAAGCGCAAAACACTATATATTGTACTATTTTACCAGATACCCCTTGCCTTTCGTAACCCCTGGTTTTTCTGGCTGTTACAGGAATTTCTCCGGGTTTTGGGGGTGATTGCCTGGCTTTTCCACATACTTAGTACTTGTAGTACTTTCGGCGAACATTGAGGGTTTCAAGCGCTCGGAAGATTAGGGCTGGATCGTTCCGTGGTCAGATGACTCTATGCGCATAACTGCCCAGGATCAAGGCCCCAGGTGAGTGCAGGCTTGTGGAAATGTGTGGATGGTGTGGAAAAGGTCAAAAGTTTTGCCGCTACATCGCTACGACGGCTTCAACCATGTTACCTTGCGTCGGCTGAGCATCAATTTTTGCCCTCATAACGCTCTGTCATCCTGAAGCGCGTTCTTTGCGCTGAAGTGCCTGTCCTGAGGTTCGCCGAAGGAACCCCGCAAATGCATAAAGATTTCACGTTAGATTAAGAGGCAACTCGGCAGCGCTCGATTTTTTCCAGCCAGAAGCCAAGTAGCTCGCAGCCGAAGCTCCCATCAATCAAGCGCACGGCAGGTGTTCCTTGTTACAAATTATTTCTGTTCGTCTGCGCCTTTTTCGGCTGCCGCGGCCTGTTGCTCTTCTTCCATTTCCTTGCGCAGTTTTTCCTGGCGCTTGGAACGAACTTCAGCCCGCTTGGTGCGCTTCTGTTCAATGAACTTCTCACTGCCCAGCAGTTCGATATACACGGTATCGGCGCCATCACCCTGCCGCCAGCCTTTATGCATGATGCGCAGGTAACCGCCATTACGGTCACCGAAACGCGGAGCCACAGTCTCAAAGAGACGATTCACGGATTCACGGGTCAGAAGATAAGAGCCGGCCAGGCGACGAGCAGCAAGGTCGCCGCGCTTGCCCAGAGTAATCATCTTCTCTACGTGTGGACGCATGGCTTTGGCTTTGGCTGGAGTGGTCTCAAGCCGCTCTTCCATGATGAGTGAGGTCACCAGGTTGCGCAGCAGCGCGCGCCGATGGCTGGTGTTACGTCCAAGCTTCTTGGTTACTTTGCGGTGACGCATGACGAAATCCTTAAATTTCAAATTTATGATTTTGTAATTTCTAATTTCTCAAAACCCACTCTACCTCAGGCGGTGAGCTTCCTTCGTTTTTGGTTTTCAAATTACAAATTAGAAATTAGAAATTTTAGAACCGGGTAATTCGAAGCAATAAAAAACCTTCCAATTACCCGATTACAAATTTACCAACCTTAGAACTCGTTCCCGTCGCCATCGCCAACTGGAGCCGTGATTGCTGACGGCATCTGGCTGGTGGGGCCCGGAATAGCGTTGCCCTGATCATCGATCTTCATGCCCAGGGAAAGTCCCATGGTCCCCAGGATTTCTTTGATCTCGTTGAGCGACTTGCGGCCGAAGTTCTTGGTCTTGAGCATTTCGGCTTCGGTCTTCTGCACCAGTTCGCCGATGGTTTGAATATTGGCGTTCTTGAGGCAGTTGTAGCTGCGCACCGAGAGCTCCAACTCTTCCACCGAACGATTCAGGTTCTCGTTCTTGATCAGCGGCTTCTCTTCGCGGCTGGACTCGGCCTCAAGCTCCTCTTCGAAGTTGATGAAGATGGTCATGTGGTCTTTGAGCAGCTTAGCGGCGAGTCCCAGGGAATCGGCCGGGGCAATGGAGCCATTGGTCCAGATTTCGATGTCGAGTTTATCGTAGTCGGTGATCTGGCCCAGACGCGCGGCCTCCACCGTATAGTTGACCTTGCGCACGGGCGAATGGACTGAATCGATGGGGATAAAGCCCAGCCCCAGATCTTCGTCAAAGTTCTTATCGGCAGAGACATAGCCGCGCCCGCGCTTCAGGCGCATCTCCATCTCCAGCTTGCCACCCTCGGAGACGGTGGCGATATAGACGTTTTTATCCAGAACCTCAACGTCGGCATCGGCTTCGACCATGCCAGAGGTAATCACTCCCGGCTGATCGGCCTTGAGATAGATGGCCTTGGGACCATCGCCATTCAGCTTAAACGGGATTTGTTTCAAGTTAAGGATGATGTCGGTCGCGTCCTCGACCACGCCCGGAATGGACTGGAACTCGTGCAATACGCCCTCGATCTTCACGGCGGTTACAGCCGCGCCCTCAATCGAAGACAGCAGCACGCGACGCAATGCGTTGCCAATGGTGGTACCGAATCCGCGCTCAAAAGGCTGCGCGTAGAAGCGGCCATATTTGTCAGTTAATGTCTCGGTATCGGTTGCGAGACGCTTGGGTTTCTGAAAACCTCTCCAAAGAACCATTTTTTCTTTTTCCTTTCAACTCCGCCCCGTTTGGCGCAAGGGCTTTGCGGCCCAAGGCTGGTTTGGCGCGGGTGATGTACTGCAGCTACTAGCTTCTGGCTACTAGCTACTAGCTTCTAGCTATTTGCTGTACAACTCGACAATCAGTTGCTCGTTAATGGGCAAGTTAATCTCTTCACGCTTGGGCAGATTCACAATGCGACCCTTCAAATTGTCGCGGTCCACCTCAAGCCAGCTTGCTACGGGTTGATGGCTTGCGTATTCACGCGCGCCCTCTACTACCGTAAACTTGCGGGCTTTTTCGCGGACCTGAATCTCATCGCCGGTGTTGACCTGGTATGAAGGAATGTTCACGCGGCGGCCATTCACATCAATATGGCCATGACGAACAATCTGGCGGGCCTGGCGGCGAGAAATAGCAAAACCCAGCCGAAAAACCACGTTATCGAGTCTCCGCTCAAGCTGCTGCAACAAGAGCCAACCGGTGACGCCCGGCTTGCGCGCAGCCTTTTCAAAGTAGTTGCGGAACTGGTTTTCCAGGGTGAAATAGATGCGCTTGGTCTTTTGCTTCTCGCGGAGTTGGAGCCCGTAGCCTACGACCTTGGCCTTGCGGTCCTTGCCATGCTGGCCAGGAGCAAAGTTGCGCTTTTCAATGGGGCACTTATCGGTAAAGCACTTGGCCCCTTTCAAAAATAATTTCATGCCTTCGCGACGGCAAAGGCGGCATACCGCACCTTTATATCGTGCCAATGTTTTTTCTCCTTTAACTTCCAGTGACGATCGGTTTACAGGATTGGTGTTCCCTTCGTTCCCGATCCAAATCAATGGGTAAATGGGTAATTTTGTAATTGGCTAATTTGAAAAATCTCTGGCTAATACTGCAAATTTACCCACTTACCCAATTTGACAATTACCAAATCTCTTCAGACTCTTCTCTTTTTCGGCGGACGGCAGCCGTTGTGCGGGATGGGCGTCGCGTCTTTGATGGAGCGCACCTCAAGCCCAGCCGCAGCCAGAGCGCGGATCGCCGATTCGCGTCCCGAACCAGGACCGTTGACTTTCACGTCCAGAGAGCGCATGCCATGTTCGCGCGCCTGGTTGGCAGCATTCATGGCCGCTTGCTGTGCGGCAAAGGGAGTACCTTTGCGCGAACCCCGGAATCCCAATGATCCGGCGCTCTTCCAGGCCAGGGTACGGCCCTCACCGTCCGCAATCGTGACGATTGTGTTGTTGAAGGAGGCCTGGATGTGAGCGATCCCATGAGGGACATTCTTCCGCTCTTTCTTCTTGAAGACCTTCTTCTTGCCTTTTGTTCCGGCGCCTGCGCCGGCTGCTGCCTTTGCCATGTTTATCCCTCTACTCGCTATGTCTTTGCTGCCGCCTTCTTCTTGTTAGCGACTGTGCCTTTGCGTGGTCCCTTGCGGGTGCGCGCGTTGGTATGCGTGCGCTGCCCGCGAACGGGAAGACCGCGGCGATGTCGGAATCCGCGATAGGAACCAATCTCGATCAACCGCTTGATGTGCATCGAGATGTCCTTGCGCAGATCGCCCTCGACATTGCCTTCTTCCTCAATGACCTGGCGGATGCGGTTTACCTCATCCTCATTCAGGTCCTGGACCTTCTTCATCGCTTCAACATTCGCGGATGAAAGAATCCGCTTCGAGCGCGAATTGCCGATGCCGTAAATGTAAGTTAGCGCGATATCCACATGCTTGTTACGGGGAAGATCGACGCCTGCAATACGAGCCATGTTTTCTCCTAAATCAGTGTTGACCGGTCCAGCAGAATGGTCTTGCCTAAATCCTCGGCCAGTCGGGAATTTCTAATTTTTAATTTCTAATTTGAAAAACAAAATTACAAATTTAAAATTATCAATTACAAATTCTTCTTCATCCTTGTCTTTGTTTGTGTTTCGAGTTCTCGCAGATCACCCGCACTACACCTTTGCGGTGGACGATCTTGCATTTATCGCAAATCTTTTTTACCGACGCTCTCACCTTCATGCCGTGTTCCCTTCGAATTCTTCTGCACCGATGCTGCTAATTCCTTGCTGGTGCTGCTATTACTCTTAGAATTGAGTCATTGGATAATTTTGTACTGAGTAATTGAAAAGACAACCGGTTAGCAATTACCCACTTACCCAATCTTCTTTCATTTGTACCGGTACACGATTCGGCCTCGCGTAAGGTCATACGGTGAAAGCTCCACCGCAACCTTGTCTCCAGGAAGAATGCGGATAAAGTTTTTTCGCATTCTGCCGGAAACGTGCGCCAGCACCTGATGTTTGTTCTCCAGTTCCACCCGGAACATGGCATTGGGCAGCGGCTCTATTACCGTCGCCATGACTTCTATCGCGTCCTCTTTGCTCACCTAGCTCCTTGTTGATAGCTACTAGCTTCTGGCTGCTAGCTCCTAGCTTTTCGGAGACCTTTCGGCACTCCCTGAACCTTCATTGCCGCAAACTCTATGCACGACTGAAGCCGCCCTTAAAAATCTGCCTTTTTGGCTAGAAGCTAGCAGCCATTCATGCCGTCAAAACCAGCGGACCATTTCTCGTCACCGCAACGCAGTGCTCAAAATGGGCGCTGTAGCTGCCGTCTTCGGTAACCGCTGTCCACTTATCGTCTAGCACGCGGGCGCCGGGTTTGCCGATATTGACCATTGGCTCAATAGCCAGCACCATGCCTTCCCGCAATCTCGTGCCGTGCCCACGCGTGCCGTAATTGGGCACTTGGGGATCTTCGTGCAGGTGCGTGCCGATACCGTGGCCAACAAAATCGCGTACTACGCTGAAGCCATTCGCTTCTACATATTCCTGGACGGCTGCCCCTACATCGCCGACCGTCTTACCCAGCCGAACCTCTTGAATCGCCTTTTTCAAGGCATTCTCTGTCACTTGCAGAAGCTTCTTCAACTCTGGCGATAACGTTCCCCCAACAGGGACGGTGATTGCGGAGTCACCGTAATATCCTTCCATGACTACGCCGCAATCAATCGAAACAATGTCGCCCACCTTGAGGACCCGTTTTGCTGACGGTATCCCGTGGATGATCTCATCATTCACCGAGGTGCACAGCACGCAGGGATAATCGTGATATCCCTTGAACGCGGGTTTTGCGCCGAGTTCCCGGATTTTCTCTTCGGCCACGTGCTCCAAATCCATAGTGGAGACGTTGGGCGCGACTGTGGCCTTTACCGCTTCCAGCACCTCGCGGACAATCTGGCCGCTGCGCCGCATCTTTCCCAATTCTGCCTGTGATTTGCAGTTAATCATTTCCCTTAATCACCGCAAAGATCTCCGCAGTTACCTGTGCTGCGGGAAGATCGCCGTCTAAAACGTGGAAGCGACCCTGCTTGCGGTAATAATCCACCAGCGGCAGGGTCTTTTTCTCATAGCTCTTCAGACGCTCGGAGATGACCTCTTCCTTGTCATCCTCGCGCTGAATCAGTTGCGAACCGCAGAAATCACACACGCCATTTTGTTTGGGCGGATGGGAGTAGACATTGTAAATCTTGCCGTCGACGGGACAAGAGCGGCGTCCGGTAAGCCGTTGCAATAATTTATTATACTCGACTTGAATACTGATAACAACCGGCGGCAGCTTGCGCCCGAGGAAAGTGTGAGAGGCCAAAAAGTTATCCAGCCATTCTGCCTGGGCCACGGTGCGCGGGAAGCCATCCAGAATAAAACCTCGCTCACAATCCGGCTGGTTGAGGCGGTCGGCGACCATGGCGAGCACCAAATCATCGGGAACCAACCCGCCAGACCCCATAATGGGGGCCGCCTTTTTCCCCAATTCGGTCCCCCGGTCACGATTGTCGCGCAGGATGTCCCCGGTAGAAATCTGCGGTATGCCATACCGCTCGACAATGCGTTTGGCCTGGGTACCTTTGCCGGCGCCGGGCGCTCCCAAAAGAATGATCGGACCGATGGCCACTGCCTTAGTGGGCACGGAGTCCGTTGCGGTGTTGGTTGTCACGGCTTTACCAGATCCTCCGGCCGCGAATACGCCCGCTGCGTGGGGTAAAGCCTTCATAATGGCGCATGATGAGCTGCGACTCAACCTGGTTCACCGTATCCATGGCCACGCCCACCACAATCAGCAGCGACGTTCCACCGAAATAGAATGTCACATTCAATCCGTTGAGTATCCAGGTAGGCAGGTTTTCGAACAAGCCGCCCCCTAGAAATCTCGGAAGATGATTGAGATGGATACCCATGATCATCCATTCGGGGATGAGAGAGATGATAATCAGGTAAAGCGCGCCCACCAGGGTGATGCGGGTGAGCACATCATTGATGTAATCACGAGTACGGTGCCCAGGACGGATGCCGGGAATGAACCCTCCGTATTTACGCATGTTGTCGGCCACATCGGAAGGGTTGAAAACTATGGAGACGTAGAAATAGGCAAAAAAGATAATGCCCACCACATACATCAAGGTATAGAGCGGCTCGCCCCATTTCAGGTTGTTGAATAAATCGGTAAAGAACTTGTGGTTTTTGACAAACGAGGTGTAGCCGAGCATTTGCGGAATGCTCAGCAACGATGAAGCAAAAATAACCGGCATTACGCCGCCGGAATTGACGCGCAACGGCAGGTGCGTGGCTTGGCCGCCCATGATACGGCGTCCAACAACCCGCTTTGCGTACTGGACCGGAATGCGCCGCTCACCCCGTTCCATGAATACGATAAACGCCACAACCAAAATCATGGCCGCGAGCAGGAATACCACTGCGGGCAGAGTTAGAGCTCCCCAGGCGTTGGTCCTGATCTTGATCAGCAACTGGTTGATGCCGTTCGGAAGCCCCACAACGATTCCGGAAAAGATCAGCAACGACATGCCGTTGCCGACGCCGCGCTCGGTAATCTGTTCGCCCAGCCACATGATGAATACGCTTCCTGTGGTCAGCGTCAGGATCGTCATCAGGACGAATCCCGGTCCTGGCTGCAGCACATATCCCCCGCTTTGCAGCGTAAAGGCAACACCCAGACTCTGCAAAATGGAGAGGAGAAAGGTGAGATAGCGGGTCCACTGAGTGATCTTTCGGCGTCCCAGCTCACCCTCTTTCTGCAACCGGGCCAGCGGCTCCCACACTACCTGCAGCAATTGCAGGATAATGGAGGAGGTGATGTAAGGCATGATCCCCAGGGCGAAAATCGTCAACTTACGCAAGTTGCCGCCGCTGAACAGATCATAAAAACCCAGCAAGCTTCCACCCTGATTCTTGAAAGCATCGGCCAACTTGGCGGCGTCGATGCCCGGAGTCGGAATGTGCGAACCGAGGCGATAAACCGCCAGCATGGCCAGCGTGAAGAACACGCGCTTGCGCAGGTCAGGGACGCGAAAGATGTTTGCCAGTTTCTCGAACATTTTAAGACTTCTTTTGTCTCTTCTTTTTGTCGTTCTTGATGGCCGCAGCAACAAAGACGGCGATGACCTCGGCCTTGCCGCCCGATTTCGCGATCTTCTCCTGGGCCGACTTGGAAAACTTATGAGCGTGGACCGTGAGAGGCGATTTCAGATCGCCATCCCCCAACACCTTAATGAGGTCATTCTTGCCGGCCAAGCCATGTTTGGCGAGCACTTCGAAAGTAATTTGCTCTTCGCCCAATTCCGCCAGCCGATCAAGATTGAGGACCTTATATTCAGTGCGGAAAATATTGGTAAAACCGCGCTTCGGCAGACGGCGATGCAAGGGCATCTGGCCGCCCTCAAAACCGCGCATCATGCGGGAACCGGAGCGGGACCGCTGGCCTTTGTGTCCGCGGGTAGAGGTCTTTCCCATACCGCTACCCATGCCGCGTCCGACGCGCTTCTTGTTGGCCGTCGCCCCTTTGGGAGGCCGTAATGTAGATAAATTCGTTGCCATCTGTGTCCTCGTGCCGCAAGCTGCGCGGACGTCTTATATTGAGTAATTGGGTAATTGTTATTCTAGTCCTTCAAATTACCCAATTACGAAATTACCCAATCCAGTTATTCCTTCACTTGCACCAAGTGCGGGATCTTGGCGATCATTCCCCGAATCGAGGGCGTATCTTCCCGCTCGATAACCTGGTTCAACCGGGTAAAGCCAAGTCCCTTCACCACCAATTTATGTTTCT
>DASZEU010000606.1:0-3322 GCA_035940535.1 Candidatus Angelobacter sp. | reverse complement strand
ACCCACAGATCATCGCATCCATCAAGAAAACGTCATCGACATTTAACCAGACACCAGTACCAGCCAATGAGCCTGGACCCCGAAGTTCTAGCGCCCGATCCGCCGCCCTACGCTTCGTGCCGGGCGCCCCACTCTTCGCGTTCTTCACGAATGGCGGGCTGGAATCCTTGGGATGAAAGCGATATCGACTGGGAATGGGAGGGCATTGCGCGACGCGGTAACCGCAAGCCCAGCCTCGATGACTATGACCGGTGGTCACTCCAGGCCGGCTCTTTGGCCGCCGACAAGACCGGACGCAATCATTTTTGACAAGGATGGCAGAGCATGAGCAACGGTTCTCAAAGTGTAGTCGATTTCTTCAAGGAAGGCCTTTCCGGAAAGCTAGGCATTATCCTTGCGATCTTGATGGCGGGACTGTCTTTTGTAAACCAATACTCCTCGCGCAATACCCATGTTGAGGATCTGCAGAAAGATCAGGAACGACGGCTTGAACTGCTGGAAAAAGATGCAGTCACCCGGCGCGAAGTAGACGCCGTAAAAGCTACCGTTGACCGCATCGAAAACAAGCTGGATTCCTACCGCGATGAGGAACTGCTTTATCACCACCGCAGGAAGTAGCTGCTAGCTACTGGCTGTTTGGCTAATGGCTTCTGGCTTGCCGCCAGCAGTTTCTTGAATTCATCGGCAAATATAGCTATGTGACATAAAGATTTCAGCCGTCCCCTAAAAGGGGACTCTTATTTATTTGCAACGTAACCCAGCATTGGGTTCGGCACCAAAGAACAGCGCCGAACCATGCTGGGCTACTTTCACCCGTCCCCCTTTCGGGGGACTCAGGAATGCTCTTCATAGCCTCACAGAGTCCGCTCAAATGTAGAAACTCCAGTTTTGCTGCCATATCTGATAAGAAATTCTGAAGAGGGCACAGGTTTACTCGTGCCGTAACGCCCAAGGTTGTATCAAAAGATTTACAAAGCTTCCTTCAACTCCAACTTTCAATTCAAGAGGACCTAAGAATGAAAAAAATCATTTTTGCAATTGTCGCGTTGCTGTCAACTCACGCATCAGGACAGCAATATGGCGTAACCAACTATAAGGTCAATGGGCAAGCCGTTGCATCGCAATACAACTACAGCGTGCTTGGCCCCACGACCCTGGCTGCGGGCGCCGGAACTATCACCATCAATCCGAATTTCTGCAGCGTGATTATTGGCACAGGACGGACATTCAATCCCTGGAGCACCACCGCCTCCATCAAAATCGTGGACACAGCCAACTCCGCGAACACCGAAACGGTCACGCCCAGTTCCGTACTGGTCAATGCATCGCAGTGCAACATCTCTGCAACCTTTGCCAATGCCCACAGCGCTGGGGCGTACCTGGTCCGGTCAGGAACTTGCGGCTTAAAGGAAGCGCTCAATGATTTGGGCGCCAGCGGAACCGCCTTGGTCACCCAGGAATTTTACGATCAGGGATGTTCGGCTTCGACCATTACATCGGTGGCCGGCGGAGCAACAGGCAATTTTGTCATCGATATTTCCAACGGCAAATACGACGTCTACGGCTGGAACACGGTTACCACAGCGTTTGCCAAGGTAGGCTCCTTTGGGAACATGGGTTTTTCCCCAGCCCTCACCCTCCAGGGAGCCTGCACCGGCACAGCTACCGCCAGCTCCACTCTGGGACTCTATGCGTTGGGCGAACTTGCCGCGACTACCTGCACCAGCACCACGCTCAATATCGGGCAAGTGATGAACCGCGCCGGCACTCTGTTGAACTTGCAGGTCACAGCAGGCACAGGCGGCGTGAATGCTTCTTCAGGAGTCTTCACGGTACTGAAGAACGGGTCTGCAACCACGTTGACCTGCACCACAGGCACAGCGACTTCCTGCTCGGATATCACCCACACCGCCGCCTTTGCCATTGGCGATGTGATCAGCATTCAATTCACCACCCAGGCAGCCGAGACTCTGGCAGCCATAAGAGCATCCGTCGTGGCCCAGTAGTTGGACATTTCACCGCAAAGGCCGCGAAGGACGCAAAAGCGAACCTAAGGACACTCACCAGCATTGCCAATTTTGGCAATTACAAATTCTGGCAATTTTGGCAATCACGAAAGGTGGTTTGTCGTGAAGATAGTTCTGATGGTCCTGGTCGCGCTGTTTTTCCTCTCTATTTCCGCGGTGTTCTATGTGATCTCGAAGTCTGAATAACAAAACGCAAGGAGCAATCTATGAATAAGACCGCCAAAGTCCTGATCGTGCTGAATAGCCTGCTCGCCACAGCCGCCCTGAACCCGGCCGTGCAGAGCGTTGTAGCCGGGTTCGTCCACGCCCACCCGTTCTTGACCGTGTTGGTCGCCGCACTCTCTTCAATCGCACACCTGATGACTGATCCGAAGAAATTAAGCGATCGGTAGATCTTAAGCACTCAGCATTCAGCCAAAGCATGATCCTTCACGCCCAATCAGCATGGCGAGGCTAACGAAGAGCTTCACCGGAGAGGGCGCAGAGATACGCAGAGTGTCGCAGAGAAGATCAACGAGCACACTTGCATATTTGCGAGACGCTATCCAACGTGAAGAATCTGTCTTTGGCGGAATGCTGAGTGCTGACTGCTGAGTGCTAACAAAGGAGACTCCATGAAAACTCATCTGGCAGGCCTCGCATTTACATGCGTCCTGCTTTCTGCCATTGGCTGTATTCACCGGCAGGGTACCAATCAGCCCGTTACGCAGTTCGAGCAGGTAATGGTATGGAACGATGCCCTAGCCCAAACCAACAATCACATCGCGCGTGGCATCATCGAGGTGAGCCCGTCTTTAATTGCGCCGGAAAAGGCAATGGTGGTCCTGCACGAGCAAAAAGACATCGCGGTCATCGATGAGCAGATCACGGCCATTTTGAAGCAGGGGCCCGACCTTGCGAAGCTCAACTCGGCCAGCCTGCAAGCGCTGCTCAATCAATTGAAACAGTCGATCACGAAATTGATCGATAGCGGAGCCATCGGGATCAAAAACCCGGCAACCCAGCAGACCTTCGACGCTGACATCCGAGTCGTCGCAAGTTTAGTGGACAACATTCTCAGCGGTCTGCGCCAAGCGGGGGTGGTCCAATGAATGTAGCTTTGATTCTTCAGATTGGCCAGATCGTTTCCACGCTCGGTCCCATCGCCCTCGACATGGCTCTCAAAATTCAAAAGCTCCTGGCTCCCTTAGGGCCAGACATCCAAGTCAACATCAAAGCCCTAGCCGACGACACCATCGCGGCAGATGAAGACACAATCAAGCGTGTGAATGAGTTTGGTGTGAAATAGCTGCTAG
>DASZEU010000605.1:0-20149 GCA_035940535.1 Candidatus Angelobacter sp. | reverse complement strand
GCTTGCGGGAAAAGGGCTATTAGAGTTGATTTGTGTCAGCTCCAACTAGCCCTGCGGGATTGTTGCGTGAACCAGAAACTCCAAACTTACGATGGATAACCGATAGAACTCAAGAAAACGGTGATGAGGGGATACCGAGGGTCCAGTCCCCGGCAGGGGACGAATGAAAGTAGCCCCGTCACGTCGAGACAGAGTGCGCGCGTCTCTTGCGCGCACTCTGTCTCGTAAGTGCGGGGTATAGAACGAACAGCCCTTATTCCTTACGCCGTAGGCTTGCGCGTAGCGTAGCGCAGCGCACTAATAAAAGCAGGGAGTTTCTGGAGAGGGCACGGCCTGTCCTAAGGTCCGCCGAAGGAAGTTCACTCGTGCCGTAAGCCGTTTAAAATCAACCGGGCTTCAGCCCCTGCAAACTCTCTTTCTCTGAACGAATTGGATTTTTTCCGCAGCCTGTTTAGCCCCGGTTTATACAAACGTAAGGCACGGACAAGAGCATAGGGAGCCTCAAAAAACGCAAATTAAGTGACATTAAGCTTTAGCCATTGCAGACAGTAGCCTCCGCGAAATGATTTTTAGTGAGCAAAGACACGCTTCAGCTAATTTAAAATGTCCTGGAGCAGGAGGGGAAATATGCGACTGGGCGACGATATTGACGACCACTGTTCCCGCTGCAAGCGCACCACTGACCATTCCGTTGTTGCCATGTCTGGCGACGAAGTGCTCAAGACACGCTGCCGCACCTGCGGCGGTGAACACAAATACCGCCAGAACAAGAGCCGCAGCAAAGAGATGACAGCCAAAGAAGCCTTCGACAAAGTGCTGGCCAGCGTTGCCGGCAGCCAGCCCGAGGCTGAGAAACCCAAATCTAAAAAGAAATAAGAGCAACGGCCTACAGGCGTTTTTAAATTCGACAACCGCTCGTTGGCAGGGCAAACATAGGTTAGCCTAGCTTGGACTATTCTTGATTAACGAGATTCTGCGAACAGACTTTGGGATACACAGCCGCGCATGGTTTTGACCTTTCGTGAATTGATTTGTTAAAGCGGGAACCCAAGACGACGCTTCGGCTCGATGCCGACATCACAATTGCGTTTGGGTCAAATGGCAGCAAGGAAGCGGCTGAATTATGTCTGTTGCTGCTGAAAATCAACGGAGAAAACCGGCGAGATCAACCGATGATCAGTCTTGGAAGAGAAATCTCTGTTGTTCCGGCTTAGCGCCTTTGACCAGCCATTGGATACATTGCTCATGGTCGTTGCATGGATTGACCCAGATCAACTTCTGAAATTGCACAACTTCAGTGGCTGCCAAGGCGAATATTTTTCTGGCTTCATTGTCGTTCGACAGAATTGTCTGATCAGTGGACAGGGCCGCACTGATTAAATGAAAGTCCTTTTGTGCTGCCTTTCTTTGAGCTTGAGTAAGGTCAGATCGAATCAGCACATTGCGGAGCTTTCGATGAGTGCCATCGGAAACCATGCAGATGAGCCGTCTTGAGGTCATTTGAACCCTCCAACCGCGCGCAAATTTTGATTGATGTTCATCCCATTCTTTTTCAAGGGCAGGAGACATCACGGCCATCAAACGGTTGTTAAGAATGGTCAAAAGCGCACTGCGGCAAGATGTTGAAGAAGGGGCTGATGCGGTTGGTCCCCCTGAACTGTGCGCCACGGAAGCGTCTACAACGATCCTTGTGCTCACCTGGCGTGGCTCATTGGAGTTTTTTCTCTGATGCCGTCAAATATCTGTGTTCGGCTTCCAGACTGATATTTCCAAAATCCTCAGGCCAGTCTCCGAAAGCACCCCGTTCGTCAATATTTGCGCTTGTCACGCGGGTTGCTCCTTGGTCGTCTCTCGTAAACCAGTGGAGCTTGACATCCTTTGGGTTTAATTTGTCTTCCGCAATTAAGGTCTGGATACCGAGCAAAAGCAGCGAACTGTGAGTTTCAACCACGACTTGTATTCCAGATTTCGCAGCATTGGCCAGAATGCCTGCAAGCTGAACTTGGGCGCTGGGATGAAGATGAAGCTCCGGTTGCTCAATAAAAATCAATTGGCCAGGCGACGCAGTTCGCAGCGCCACCACTACCGGCAAAACTTGGGACATCGCAAGGCCAACGTCAGCGATGTTCACCATGTCGTCTGGCTCACCCTCTTGATGGCTGAACCGTCCGACTCTCAACTCGACCTCGGTATCTTGGATTGATTTGGCCGATAGTTTCCACGTTAACCCCAGACTTTTCAGGTCGTGTTCCAGTCCTCTTAGTTTGTGGGTCATTCCAGTAGATTGCCAGTGGGCAATTACGCTGGCTGCGTAATTCTGAAAAAGACCAGGAAAATCACTGCCTACAGCAGTTACGGGATAAGACCGCTCAGGATTGCCGCGGATTCCGGGGACATGTATGATCTTGCGGATTTTAGAGTCAAAGGGAGCAGGGGCTGGACCAACACCCATTCTAGGCTCCTGCAAATCTTCCTTTGCGTTGCTCAATTCACCTTGTGTGGAAACACTTGCGATAGTCAAGGATGGTTGGAGAAAACATCTGTTTCGAATGACTCTCCAGTATACCTTCAAATGTTGATTGAAAGAATCATATAAGAGTGAAATTCCTATAGGCAGAGTCGACATCAATTGATCATGCGACATATTAGGATCTAACACAAACATTTCTCCGTCAGGCCCTTCAAATTTCATTCGCTCAATGCTGAAGCCTTTGTTCCTTTCTCGCGTGAAGGATAACTCGATACTGGATTTGGCACCTGCCCTCATTCCTACCCGGAACTGATCAGTAACATTGCTATGACCAATCTTTGGAATCAATTGTGAAGCAGATGTGAATTTGACATTTGGACCATTCAAAAGCAAAGCCCCGGGATCATATGCAGCTTCCAATGTTTGCTTTAGCAATAGCAACGGTTGAATTATGCTGGACTTGCCCGAGCTATTTGCGCCAGCCAAGATTGTTAGCGGCCGGATTTCGATCCGCTGCTCATCAACGATAGACTTATATCCCGCCACCCAAATTTCGGTGAACCACGTCGCTTCTCGTTCGGATTTGCCACGGGGCTCTCCGTTTCGCGGAGACACCTCAGACGCAATCGGTTGTTTTTTAGACCGAGGCATAATTACTTAGACAATGATACAGAATTTGGAGTCCATGGACTGACATGAGTTTTTTCAACCCAAACAGTCGGAGGGAGCCTTGGGTTAGATGAAGCGAAGCAAATTTACCTGATTCCAAACAATGCCGCCCTCGCTCAATTACCGGCGTTCGTACATTTGGCATTCAAAGCTTGCATCTCACTGCCTCCATTCTTTAAGCTGAATCGTTTGCTCCGGAGAATTTAATAATGTTGACTTTATTCCAGCGCACCGCAGTGTGCGCACTTCTGGTAAGCTCGATTGCAGGTTTTGGCCAGCGCAAATCTGCTCCACCTGCTTCGCCCGCTCCTGCCCGGCCCATCCAGATCGTGGTGGATGCCACGCGCGCGCCAGAAAAGATTCTTCATGCGCAGCTTCAAATCCCAGTAACTCCGGCCCAAGGGCAGGTGACACTCGTCTATCCCAAGTGGATTCCGGGCGAACACGCGCCCACTGGTCCGATCACTGATGTGACGGGCATTGAGTTCTATGCCAATGGACAGCGGCTTACGTGGAGGCGCGATCTTGAGGAAATGTTTGCCTTGCATGTGAATGTTCCCTCCAGCGTGAGCACGCTGGAAGCACGCCTTGATCTTGTATTACCTGCTCCTGCCCAAGGCTTTTCTTCCGGGGCTTCCGCCACAGCCCAGCTCGACGTGGTGAGCTGGAACCAACTGGTGTTATATCAACCCGGAAAAACTAGCGACGATATTTCCATTACGGCGTCCCTCAGGATTCCCGCCGATTGGCACTACGGAACAGCCTTGCCTGTGGACAACGAAGGCCAGGGGCAGATTAATTTCCGAACGGTTTCTTTAACCATGCTGGTGGATTCTCCGGTGCTCACGGGACGGCATTTTCGCCACATTCCTCTGACCCCGGAGGGCCCTATTCAGCATTATCTCGAGATCGCCGCCGACAGCGAAGCCGCCTTGCAATGGATGCCCGAAACTGTGAACGAATATAAAAATCTCGTGGCTGAGACCGGCGCTCTCTTCGGCGCGCGACATTACCGCGAATACCACTTCCTGGTGACCTTGAGCGACCGGGTTGCGCATTTTGGTTTGGAGCACCACCAGTCGAGCGACGACCGGATCGCCGAGCGAACCATGATCGATGACGATATGCGAGTCTTGTCCGCCAGCCTATTGCCCCATGAGATGACTCATTCGTGGAATGGTAAATATCGCCGTCCGAAAGGGCTGGCCACGCGTGACTATCAGGAGCCGATGAAGGGAGACCTGCTCTGGGTCTACGAAGGTCTCACCCAATACCTGGGCGAAATTCTCACTGCCCGTAGCGGACTATGGAACAAACAGCAATTCCTGGACGAGGCCGCAGAGACCGCCGCTACTTTGGACCATACTCCTGGAAGACGCTGGCGACCTCTGCAAGACACGGCTGATGCCGCGCAACTCCTCTATGCCGCGCCCCCGGAGTTTGAAAACTGGCGGCGTGGCGTGGATTTCTACCCTGAAGGTTACCTGATCTGGCTGGAAGCCGACACCCTTATC
Organism: Candidatus Angelobacter sp.; assembly: GCA_035940535.1. Lineage (GTDB taxonomy): Bacteria > Acidobacteriota > Terriglobia > Terriglobales > Acidobacteriaceae > Angelobacter. Next base: position 15,496 of record DASZEU010000605.1, on the reverse strand, counting down.
CGCCAGCAAACCAATGGACAGAAATCGATCAACGATTTCTGCCGCCTTTTCCATGGTGGCCAGAATACCGAGCCGAAGCTAGTAACCTACACTTTTGACGATGTAGTCAGCACCCTCAATCAGGTTGCGCCCTACGACTGGCGCAAATTCCTGCGCGACCGCCTGGATACTTATGGTCCGGGTGCGCCCCTGGGCGGCATTATCAATGGCGGCTGGAAGCTGGTCTACGATGACAGTCCCAGCGACATTACCAAGAACCAGGAAAAAGACCGGCATCAAGTCGATGCTCGCTTCTCCCTGGGGCTGACGCTCGATGAAAAGGGTGCGATCCGCGACGTGATCGTCGATAGCCCCGCAGGGAAAGCCGGTATCGCTCCCGGCATGGAACTGGTGGCCGTGAATGGCCGCAGATTTAACGGCGATATCCTCAAAGATGCGCTTAAAGCCGCCAAAGGCAGTGCTGCCAATATTGAGCTGCTAGTGGCCAATGGTGACTTCTTCAAGACCTATACCATCAACTACCATGAAGGTGAAAAATATCCGCATTTGGTGCGAGATGAATCCAAGCCCGATATCTTGAGCGAGATCATCAAGCCAATAGTTAGCCATTAGCCTTGAGCCATTCGTCCTTAGCTATTAGTCTTTTAGCCCCTTTTGCGATTGGCAAAGGAAGCCATGTACCCGGCGGTCGTTCTGTGACCTGGGCTTCAGTTTTCTCGCCGTGATCAGCGTTCATCAGCGTAATCAGCGGCAAAAGACATGGTTCGGCCTTTGCGGTGATATCTTATCTTGCATGAATCGCCTGCATATTGTCGTTGTATTGTTGTTTGTCCTCGCGGTCGTCTCATCTTTGTCTGCCCAAACCACAAACTATGATGTGATCATCCGCAATGGCAAGATCATCGATGGCTCCGGCAATCCTTGGTACAGCGGTGACATCGCGATTCAGGGCGAGCGCATTGCCGCCATCGGCAGATTGCAAGATGCGCAGGCTAAGCGCGTCATCGAGGCTGCTGGTTTGGTGGTCGCTCCGGGGTTCATCGACATGCTGGGCCAATCCGAAACAGCCTTGCTGGTCGATAATCGCGCTCTAAGCAAGCTTTCGCAGGGAATCACCACCGAGATCACCGGCGAAGGCGCTTCCATCGCTCCGCAAAATTTTCTCACTGTGGAAGCCTTGCAGCCCTCCATTGAGCCTTATCACCTTAAGGTCGATTGGACCGATCTGGCCGGTTATTTCCGCCGGTTGGAAAGCCAGGGCACGCCGTTGAATCTCGGTACCTACGTCGGCGCGGCCCAGGTCCGCGAAGCCGTTCTGGGCGATGTGAACCGCACACCCACACTCGATGAATTGGAAACGATGAAGTCCCTAGTGGCTCAGGCGATGCAACAGGGCGCGTATGGCATCTCCACCGCGCTGATTTACCCGCCAGGACACTATGCCAAAACCGAAGAGCTGATCGAACTGGCGAAAATCGCTTCTCAGTATGGTGGAATCTACGCCAGCCATATCCGCAGCGAAGGCCAGAGCGAAACGGCCGCCATCGAGGAAGCCCTGCGGGTTGGCCGCGAAGCCCATCTGCCGGTCGAGATATTTCACCTGAAAGTCAGCGGCAAGAGCCGTGCAGGTGGCATGACAAAAGTCGCCGCGATGATCCAGGCGGCCAGGGATGCCGGACAGGACGTAACCGCAGACATGTATCCTTATGTCGCGGGCGCAACCGCGCTGGCGTCGGCCATGCCACCGTGGTCCGCCGACGGAGGCATGAACAAACTCCTCGAACGTCTGCACGATCCCGCAATTCGTACTCGAATCAAAGGTGAAATGGGCAAGACTCATGCCGATTGGGAGAACCTTTATCTGGATGCCGGCGGCGCACCCGGTGTAATGGTGGCTTCGGTGGTCAACAAAGATTTGAAGCAGTTCACCGGCAAGACCATTGCGCAGATTGCCGCCGAACAGAAAAAAGATCCGCTGGATGCGCTCATCGACTTCATCCTGGCCGACAAAGGCCAAAGTGGCGCTCTCTACTTCATCGCCAGCGAAGAAGACCTGCAATACGGTCTGAAACAACCCTGGACGAGTATCGGCCTCGATGCCAACGAGATGCCTCTCGACGGCCTGCTCTTCGAACCCCATGCTCATCCGCGCACCTTCGGCAGTATGCCACGTTTTCTTGGCCACTACGTCCGTGACCTGCGCCTGCTTACTCTGGAACAGGCCATCCGCAAGATCACATCATTGCCGGCCCAGCGCGAACATTTGACCAACCGCGGCTTGCTGAAGGAAGGCTACTTCGCCGATGTCACAATCTTCGATCCACAGACGATCATCGACAAAGCCACCTACACCGAGCCCGCGCAGCTTTCGCAAGGCGTGAAATATGTCTTTGTGAATGGTCAGCTTGAATTCGAGAGCGGACACTTGACCGGAGTAAATGCGGGCAAGGGGCTTAAGAGGAACGGTGCAGGATCACCTAATGCGAGGTGAAGGTTTGAAGTCCGCTGAACAACTCAGTCACAACTCTATAGGTGCTGACTCTCAAGATCTGGCAAGGCTGGGCTACGCCCAGGAACTTCTTCGCACGATAGGCGGCTTTTCCAATTTCGCCCTCTCCTTCTCGATCATCTCCATCCTCACAGGGGCAGTCACGCTTTTTGACTACGGGCTATCCATGGGCGGTCCATTGGAGATGACCTTGGGCTGGCCCCTGGTCACCGTGGGGACGCTCCTGGTCGCGTTGAGCATGGCAGAGCTTTCGTCGGCGATTCCTACTTCTGGCGCAATGTATCACTGGTCGGCGGAATTGGGAGGTCCGACTTGGGCCTGGTTCACTGCCTGGTTCAACATTATCGGGCTTATCACGGTGATTGTTGGCATCGATTACGGTTGCGCGCGCTTTCTGGTTCCAATACTTGGTCTTCCGTCAAAGCATTCGACCATCCTGCTCGTTTATGGCCTGATTCTTCTCTCGCATGGATTGATCAACCACTACGGCGTGCGCTGGGTGGTGCGCTTAAACGACGTTAGTGTGGCAGTTCACATTTTGGGTGTGGTCATTCTTATGGCTGCCCTGTGGTTCTTTGCCCCCAAACAGCCGCTCGCTTTCCTTCTCAAAGCTTCCCCTGTAGATCCGCCTGTCCATGCGCCGTATCCGTGGCTCTTTGTGCTTGGCCTGCTGCAAGCCCAATGGACCTACACCGGATTCGACGGCTCAGCCCATGTTGCCGAGGAGACCGTTGATCCGCGACGTCGCGCCCCGTGGGGCATGATAATGGCTGTGGTCGTGTCAGGTTTTTTCGGATATCTGCTGGTGCTTTCGCTTGCGTGGGTCATTCCTGATCTTCGGCAAGCTTTGACCACTACGGATGCCAGCGGCAACACGATTCCAGCAGTCCTGGCCATTGTGCAGAGAACCATTGGCGAGCGTGCCGGTGCGGCTGCGCTGGGTTTGACCGTGTTGGCTATGTGGTTTTGTGGCATGGCGTCCGTGACCTCGCTCTCACGCACGTTTTATGCATTCTCGCGAGATAAAGGTATGCCGCTCTGGCGGCACTGGAGCCGCATCGGAGTGCGCCAGACCCCGGCGCGAGCGATCTGGCTTTCAGTAATCTTGGCGTTTGTGGCCCTGATTTACAGCGGCGCCTATTCCACCGTAACTTCCATCAGCGTTGTAGGCTTTTACATTTCCTACATCATTCCTGTGTATCTTGGCTGGCGTAAAAAACAACAATGGCTTGCCCATCGCGGTCCATGGCATCTCGGCCAATGGAGCAATACCATTAATCTTCTGGCAATCACCTGGACTGTATTCATCTGCGTGATCATGGTGATGCCGCCTAACAGGCGCGCCGGCTACACTATAGCCGTAGTTATAGTGGCTTTATTTCTGCTGCATCTCTTCAGCGGCAAGCATGAAATGCGCAAGCCATCCTGGAACCTGATACAAACAGATCAGGGCAGCGACGGCTAGCGTGGAAGCTGCGAGTTTTACAGTTTTCAATGGCGTCTTGACTCTTCAAAACTCCAGATTAGTCCAAATTTCTGGCATAACGGATCAACGCCTGTCCCAGAGTTTCATCACCACCGGATCCATTCGATCAAAAGCTTCCTGCAAGATGGCGTGTGAGGTAGCAAAGCAAATACGTACATGGCCTATGGCCCCCGGTCCGAACCAGCGCGGGACGCCCGGAACCAGTGCCACACGCGCCTGTTCATGCAGGATGTTGCAAAATCGCTCCGCATCTTCATCAAGTTTGTCGATACATGGGAAGACGACATAAGTTCCTTGGGGCGGATGCACCGTCACCCCGGGCCATCGTGACAAATGTTCCAGCACAAAGTCTCGCTGCCGGTGCAGATGGCCAACAAATTCATTGAGCCAGGCCCTTCCATGGGTCACAGCAGCAATCACCGCTATCTGCGAAAGCACCGAGACGCCATAAACGGTACTTGCAGCATCTGATGTGGCTACGATATTTCTTAGCCACTCCGGATTCGTGCAGATAACGCAACCTACGCGTAATCCTGCCAATGCGAAGTTTTTGGAGAATCCATAGATCGTGACTGTGTTTCGCGCGATCTCCAGCGAAAGCGCAGCCACGCTCACGTGGCGGTGCGGACTGTAAACGATGTCTGCCCAGATCTCGTCAGAAAGAATACGCAAGCCTCTACTGATTGCCCATTCGCTTACTTGGCACAGCCATTCGCGTGGATATACCACACCCAGCGGATTATGCGGATTGCATAACCACAACATGCGGGTGCGTGGTGTCAGCCGGCTTGCCATTCCTGCAATGAACTCCTCTGCCGTGGTCGAAAGGGTTATGGGCACCCGTACCGCAATGGCCCCAGCGCGTTCCACTGTGTGCTGGAACAGGAAATCCACCGGATCGGCGATCAACACCTCATCACCGCTCTTCAATGTCGCCCTTGCGACCACGGCCAAACCTGAGGCGGCGCTGTCGGTTGCGAAAATGGAACTCGCACTACACTCAATTCGGCGTGATGTGTTGACCCACTCAGCCACCGCTTGGCGAAACCGGGGCAACCCTTCAGCAGGAACGTAGCTGAGCACTCCTTCACTCACATAGCGAATCAGTTCTTCCCGGATCGCCTCACAAACAGGAAAGTCTGGGTCAGCAGCCGTGAGCGGGATTACATCTGCCGGTTGTTGCGCCCAGCGCAGGTTAAAAGCGCGTTCGCGCAGCAGATCGAGCAGTACCGCATCATCGGAAAAAGATATTTGACTAGTCAGAGTGGTCATTTTAATCAGCCATCAGCGAAGCCTGCCTCGCAGCCTTTGTGTTTACCGGAATGTAGCGCATGAGGTGTTCCAATGCTCCTTGGTAGATCTTGCTCAAGGTCGAACAAATTCAATCGATCGCCCGTGCATAAACGATCTATGGATCAAAATCTAAACGTCACCCACCCTTCGCAAAGAACGCGAAGGATGGGCCACCCTCTCCTTGACCTCAATGGGCATGCACTTCGGCCATGATCTCCTTGACGTTTTCTGGAGCAAAGAAATCTTGTACCGGTATGGAATGAGCAAATACGCCGAAGAACCGGCTTCGCTGCTCGGGATTATGACGCAAGGCAGCCAGCAACTGATGCATCTCCTCTGGCGGAGGCGCGAGGGTGGCCAACTGTGTCGTCAATTTGAAGTAGGGCATCTCCGAAAGATTGCGCCTTTCTTCATACCCTGCGAGAGCCTGTTCCATGGGTTGCCTGCCGCTGAATCCGGCATCAATAGCTTCGGTTAGCCACTCTGCGCTGCGGAAGGCATCTGTGATTCCTGAGGCCGTACAAGGGTCTTTCTGATATCCCGCATCTCCCACCAGAGCCCAGCCAGGCCCGTACGGCCGCCTGACATGGTACGGAATGGCTCCGCCCGTGAAACGCGATTCGCGATGGCCATTGCACATGCGTCCCTCCAGGTCAGGAACGTACTGCGCAATTGCCTCCCAATAATTACGCTCTACATTTCCTCGGATAGCCGGAAGATCTTTTGCAGCAAACGCTACCCCAATCAGCGTGAGATTCTGGTTCGTGTTATAGGCAAAGATGACTCGGCCGGGCCGCAGCCAGAGATGCCATCCTTGCATCGGCACGCCGCTCCAGTATGCATACCAGGAGCCTTCCAAAGGAGGACTGGTCATGCATTCCGGTGCTTGTACCGCTTTGGCGACCACGGAGAACATGCCATCCGCTCCAACGACGATGCGCGCTTTCTCGGTCATCGCGATGCCGTTGTGCCGTCCGCGAATCCCAACCACTCGGTCCTTGTCCCAGATGAGGTCTTGAACCGAGAACCCTTCTCGCAACTCTGCCCCGGCTTCGATGGCAGCCTCCGCCAGCAATGGATCAAGGACGATGCGGCGGGGCGCAAACGCTGTGTTCACACCATCCGCGGGTGGTACTGGTCCAGTGAGAGAGAATGCGCCGTAATCAAAATAATTCTCGGTGATCGGAGGGCAGCCCGTGGCGGCCAGCCGCGGCAACAGTCCCCACCTCATCAGGCAGGCCGAGCCCGCCTGATGAACGAAGTGATTGGAAAAAGACATATCGCTGGGAAACCTGGAGCGGTCTACCAGCAGGACTTTATAACCTTTGCGCGCCAGGAGTAGCGCGGTGGGTGAACCAGCGCAACGAGCGCCTACCACGATTGCGTCGTACATTGGAACCTCCCATTGAAAAACTCTTGTATTGTCATGACCAGTTCATCTCGCCAGCGGCAACATGAAATTGTTTCTGTTCACGGGAGCTAGGAATTTCTGCGTCAATTCGCGTCCTGTATTCAGATACAGAGTACATTGGCGCTGCCGCTGGTCTGAGTAATATGCCAGTGCTTTTTCCAGAAGCTTTTTGTCATTGGTTCGCGGCAACACGTTCGCCAGCGTCATCGCGTCGGCAACCGCCGAGGAAACTCCCTGGCTCGTGAACGGCGACAAAGGATGCGCGGCGTCGCCTGTCAAAACGACATTTTCCCGATGGAAGCAGGGAATAACGTCAACATCCAGAGGAGACCACACGTGCATATTGCGCGATTCTGTAGTTGCCAGAAGAGAGGCGACAGGAAAGGCCCATCTACCCACTATCTTCAGGACGAAATCTTGCCAGTCCGGGCTGCTGGCATCTCTGGTGCGAGGCGGCAGGAATCGGAACGAATCGAATTGCATGAACCACACGATGTGATCTTTATCCACAGGCAAGACGCCGAAGGCCAAGCCCCCTGCCGAGGCGTGAAACTTATTGAAGTTGTGTCCGGCCCATCGGGTCGCCTTGGCACAACGTACCAGTCCCACCACCTCAAGTACCCGGGCCTTCTGCACGGGCCAGTTCGGGAACAAAGTGTGGCGTATCCGCGAGCGCGCGCCGTCGGCCGCAACGAACAGGTCAGCCGTAACCCGCTCTCCGGAACTCAACACAGCCGTTGTCACGTAACCTTGGTCACCAAACTCGAGTTGCTCCAATTCGGCATCGAACTTGAGCGCATCTTTTAGATTCGCAGCATCTACTAGGGCATTGATGAGTTCACGGCGGCGGATACTGCGTGAGGGTTGTGCTATCGCTTGTTCATAAAGCACCTTGCCTGTGATATCGCGGCAAATATATCGATCCAATGGAAGGCCGATGCAATCACCAGTGAGTTGTATTCCTAGTTTCTCCATGCAGGTAATCGCCTCTGGCATCAGGATGAATCCCATCCCCGCATCGTGTGCCTGGCGGCTACGCTCATATAGAGCACAGCTATGTCCGTGTAACCTTAGAGTGATTGCGCTCATGAGGCCGGCAATTCCAGCGCCGAAAATTGCTACATGCATGGAGTGACATCCGTAGTTGGTTTACTTGTCCTATCTCTACTATTTAGGACGTGAAAGACGGATGGACACCTGCCTGAAGGCGATATTTTGAAGAATGGAATAGCGTTGCTTTATATCGTTAAGTAATGCGGCATTAATGTTGTGCAAAACCGAATGCACAGAGCGAATCATCGAAGAATCAAAAAGGTCATAAATAGGAAAAGAGACGTAGTAATCTACGTCTCTCTACAAGCACTAAGGAATCCACGCGGCTACTGTGGCGGCGCGGTCTTGTCTTCTACTTTGTCAGCGCCCTTGCGCGTGGCCCGGGCTGATTTGTTGACGATCTTCTTGGTTCCGTGTTTGATCTTTCGGCCCGTCTTCTTGACCGCTCTGCCTGTTGCGTGAGCAGCATCCTTGGTGTCCTGCTTGATGCCACCGTTATCTTGTTGAGCCACGACGCCCAATGAAAGAAGCAGCGCAAACACCAGGGTCCATACAAATCTCAATCTCATTTTTCACCTCAGTTGTTTCTTTGTTCGGATTCCACTCGTAAGGGAGGAGTTGCCAGTGAGACCGCCACCTGTTGTGAGTCTCGCTTTATGGTTTGATTTTGATTCCCAATTACCAATTATCCCATGTTGGAAATGTTGCACTTGATGCGTCGATCCTGATAGCTTCAGCATCGTTACCCCGATGACCCAATGAGCCAATGACCCAATGACCCAATCACCCGATCACACAATCCCCGTTTGGTCTGCGCCACCTGAGAACTTCAGTCTGGCCTCAGATGAGGTCCATATCTGGCGCGTCGGCCTAATGCAATCCGAAGCGATGATTGCGCGGTGCCGGGAGGTGCTTCCGGCGGATGAACTTGGCCGGGCTGATCGGTTCCATTTTGATCGCGACCGCCGGCGCTTCGCGGTTTCACATGCTATGGTGCGCCACGTTCTTGGCCGGTATCTTGCGCTTCAGCCACAAGAACTCCGATTCGTACTTGGCTCCAAAGGGAAGCCGGAAATAGCTCCGGAGGGGAACTCCCTGGGGCTGAAGTTCAATCTCTCCCATTCGGGCGAGTTTGCCATGATGGGGGTTTCGATCAAACTCACAATGGGAATCGATATCGAACAAATCCGCCCTGACTTTGGCACCCAGGAGATTGCGGAGCGGTTCTTCTCCCGCTACGAAGTAGCCACCTTCCTCGCGCTTCCGCAACATCAGCGGGTCGAGGCTTTTTTTTATTGCTGGACGCGCAAAGAAGCCTACATCAAAGCCCAGGGAGAGGGGCTTTCTCTCCCACTCGACAGTTTTGATGTGACATTTGCGCCGGGAACAGAGCCAGCTCTGCTGCGCGTCGCGGAAGATCCCAAAGAAGTTGCGCGGTGGAAGCTATATAACATCGATCCCGGTCCTGGTTACAAGGCCGCTCTGATAATCGAAGGCCCGCAGCATCATCTGCAGTACTTCGATTGGCAGGTTCCATCGCCAAATTTAAGATGATGAAGAGAAAATTACGGAGTCATGTTTTCGACGAGAACAGCCTGGAACCGCGCTACCAATCGCTTGAGCGAGGCCCTCGCCCGTCATCGAGCCAGCGACAAACCGCTTTTTGATCTTAGCGTTTCCAACCCGACTGAGTGCGGGTTCCACTACGACGAGCATGCCATCATGCGTGCGCTGTGCAGCCCCGCGACTCTTCAGTACCATCCCGACCCGCGAGGTCTGGCTGTCGCCCGGCAGGCGGTCGTTCAATACTATGTCGAACGAGATCAGCACGTATACGCGGACGACATCATTCTCACCACCAGCACCAGTGAAGCCTACTCATTTGTATTTCGGTTGCTATGCAACACCGGTGAAGAGATTTTGGTGCCTACGCCAAGCTATCCATTATTTGATTTTCTGGCGGAGATTCAAGATGTCAAGATAGCGCCTTACCCGCTCGTCTATGATCATGGCTGGCAGATCGATCTGCACGGTTTGCGGCAGGCAATTACTCCCAGGACTCGCGGAGTTATCGTGGTCCACCCCAACAATCCCACGGGAAACTTCGTTAAGTCCTCGGAACTGGCCGCTCTCAATCAACTTTGCATAGAAAGTCAGATGGCCTTGATTGCAGATGAAGTGTTTCTGGATTCCTCTCTGCAACAGCACCCTCCCACAAGTTTCAGCGCTAACACCGGAGCGCTTACCTTTACCATGAGCGGGCTTTCCAAGATTGCCGGCTTGCCCCAGATGAAGGTAGCGTGGCTGGTTGTCAGTGGTCCGGAACAGGAAAAGCGCGAAGCTCTTGCCCGGCTGGAGATCATCGCAGACACCTATCTTTCGATGAATGCTCCGGTACAGCTTGCGGCCCCCGCATTATTGCGGCAGAGGCACAGGTTCCAACAACAACTCATGACGCGGGTGCGGACCAACCTGGCGGAGCTTGACCGCCAGATCGCAGCGCAAAAACACTGTGGGCGTTTCGAAATCGAAGGTGGATGGTACGCGGTGCTCCGCATCCCCGCCACCCGCTCGGACGAAGAGTTGGCCCTTGAACTGTTAGACCAAAAAGCAGTCTATGTTCATCCTGGACATTTCTACGATTTTTTCCAAGATGGTTATCTCGTGGTCAGCCTCATCGCCCAGGAGCCAGCCTTCGCCGAAGGCATAAGACGTTTACTGTCGGTCTTTGGGTAAAAAGCAAGAAACCAGCCACGAATCACGCGAATGAACACGAATAGAACGAGTATTCAAATTTTGTGCCGAAGCTCCTCAAATTCGTGTTCATTCGCGTGAAGTCGTGGCTAAACTTGTTTTTGCCCTGCTTGCGCATCCCCAGTTTGACTCGCTATTCTTTTGAGGTATGTCTGCCACCATCGTTCAATGTGTCCCCAACTTTTCCAATGGTCGCGACCCCGCGGTTGTTGACGCCATTATTGAAGCGATGAAGGTTCCCGGCGTTTACCTTCTCGACCGCGAAATGGATGGCGATCATAACCGCTCCGTCATCACATTGGTAGGAGATCGGGAATCGATTGCCGAAGCAGCCATTCGCGGCGCAGGAAAAGCAGCAGAGCTGATCGACCTCAATCATCATCAGGGTGCTCATCCGCGAATTGGGGCAGCGGATGTAATTCCGTTCATCCCCATCGAAGGGGTCAGCCTGGAAGATTGCGTGCTCATCGCCCGCCACGTGGGCCAAGAGATATGGAAGCGCTTCCATATTCCGGTCTATCTTTACGAATCTGCCGCCACGACTCCGGCACGGCAGAACCTGGAAGACATACGGCGTGGACAGTTCGAAGGACTGCGCGACGATATCGTGGTGAATCCCGCCCGCAAGCCCGATTTTGGCGAGGCGCAACTTCATCCCACCGCAGGCGCAACGGTGGTGGGCGCCCGCAAAGCTTTGATTGCCTACAATGTCTTTCTCAATACTTCGGACGTTGGTATCGCCAAGAAGATCGCCAAAGCGATACGGTTTTCTTCGGGCGGCCTGCGTTACGTGAAAGGCAACGGCTTCGAGGTCCGGGGGATGGCCCAGGTTTCCATGAACCTGACCGATTTCGAGCAGACCCCCATCGCACGAGTCTTTGAGTTCGTGAAACGTGAAGCCGCACGTTACGGTGTAATCCCGGTAAGCAGCGAGATTGTTGGACTAATCCCTAAAAAAGCGCTGGAGCAGGCGGCCGAGTGGTTCTTGCAGGTAGAGAACTTCGATTCGTCAATGATTCTCGAAAGCCGTCTGGCTGCGGTTATGGGTGGCAAGATGGCGATCGGCGGGTTGCGCGCCGGAGTAGAACCTTTTATCGAACAACTTGCCGCTCCCACGGCTACTCCCGGTGGCGGCAGCGCCTCGGCGGCTGTGGCTGCGATGGCCGCGGCGCTGGGGACGATGGTCGCAACTATGTCCCGAAGCAAGAAAGCTTACATCCAATACGAGCAGCAATTGAGCGAGGCGATTGCCCGGCTCTCCCAGCTTCGCGAAGAGTTGAAATCGCGCATCGATGCGGACGCCGAAAGCTACAACCAGGTCATGGCTGCCTACAAGCTGGCCAAAACTTCATCGGACGGCGATGGCATCATTGACGCGGCCCTGAAAGGAGCAACCCAGGTTCCCTTCGAAATAGCCCAGCGGGCCAGCGAGGTTGGCGAACTCTTGAAATCGTTGCAACCCATCACCAGCAGCAATATGGCTTCCGATCTGACCGTCGGTGGCGAAATGGCCGAGGCTGCGAAAAAAGGCGCTCTTGCCAATGTGGACATCAATTTAGCGTCCATCAAAGATGCAAGTTTTGTGGCCGAGATGCGTTCTAAGGTAGGAGAGATGGGGAGAGTACATGCCCTTCAGTAGCATCCTGTGTACCTGCTGGATGCATCTAACTTTGCCAAACGGATTACAATAAACTGAAATGAAACGCTGCATCATATTTGTTCTTGCCTTTTTCCTAAGCGGACTGCCAGCCCTGGCCGCTTCCCTGGGAACCGCTGCACGCTCAGTTATCCCATCTGAGGTGCAACAGATCATCAATGTGGACTACCGGCGCATGAGGAACTCTGAAACCGCCATGGCCATGAAAACCAAGCTGGTTCCGCCCAACCTCAAGCAGTTTGAAGATGCGCTGAAGAGTATCGGGATCGTTCCCGATCGTGATCTCGATCAGATCACGCTTGCCACTTTCCGTACCAAAGACCACGGACTGGATATTGTTGGCATCGCCCAGGGACAATTCCCACGCAAGAAGCTCACGCTGCGGTTGGCCAAGCAGAAAATCAAAGGCGACAAAGTTAACAGTGCGATTCTCTATCCCATGGCCGGTGGCATGACCATGACGTTTCTGGACGATTGGACCATGCTTTTTGGCGGTAAACCGGCCGTGGAAGCCTCGCTGAATGCCCGCGACAATAGCAGCGAAAGCATGAATGCCAATTCTCAAATCGCGGATATGATTCCATCCGTCGAGGCGGGCACCGTGTGGAGCGTTTTAGATGCCGCTGGCACGCAAACCATGATGAAGTCTGCCCTGGGCGCCGCCTCCGAGTTGAGCGAGTATGAGACGGTTAAAAAGCGGCTCACTGGTTCGCGCTACAGCATGGATTTCGATCGCGGAGTCGACTTCAACCTCAACGTCGTCACCTCCGACAATGTGACTGCGGCCACCCTCTCTTCCCTTCTCAAAGCAGGGTTGATGCTGAAGAAGATGAACGCCTCACCCACTGAGAAGCTCGCGATGGAGAACACCACCGTCGATTCTGACAACACCAAGCTGCTGGTACACTTCAAGGCCGACGACAAGAGCTTCCAGCAATTGCTGGAGTCCCCGATGTTCGTTAGCGTAACGCGTTGAGGAAGCACTCAGCAATTAGCACTCAGCATTCAGCACTCAGCATTCAGCTCCGGAACATCTCGTTAACTCTTGAGATCTATTTTAGACGGTGCACACCTTCGCTCTGTGGAGCACGTATTTCACGCAAGGGCTGCCCAAGCTGTTTCATGGCTGAATGCTGAGTGCTGAATGCTGAATGCTTTCCGAATCCTGACAAAGTTTTGACAAAGTGTTGACAGCACTTTCTATATTTCACCTCGCCTATACCACTCTAACTATTTAGAACAAACGGGCCGGCGCTGGTCTTCCAACGAACAAGACCAGCATTGCCTGAGTCAAACTGTCCCGCAAGCCTGTGCTAGCCGGGTTTGCGAGCTGAAGATTTAACCCGCATCGTCGCACTTACATTTATCTAAAGGAAAATAGAAATGAAGAAATTTGTTCTCCCCCTGTTATCAGGCTTTATCTTTTTCGGACTGACCGTTGTAAATGCCTCCCTCGCAAATGCCCAAGCTCTGGATTCAAGTTTTGGAGCGGGCGGCAAAGTCGAGGCCAATTTCGGGGTCAGCGTGGCCCCCAGCGATGCCACCTTGCAGCCCGACGGCAAAATTGTTGTAGTGGGAACAACCGATAATTTCCAGATTGCCAATCAGGTCTTTGGAGTAACCCGCTTCTTGCCCAACGGCAGCTTGGATACCACCTTCGGCAATCGTGGAGCTACGTTGTTAGCGTTCACGAACTTTATCAATACACCGAATGCAGTAGCTATACAACCCGATGGCAAAATCGTAGTCGCAGGAGAAACACAGAGTAGTGACGGTTCGATTAACAGGTTTGCAATCGCGCGTTTCAATCCCACTGGAAGCCTCGATACTACTTTTGGCTCCGCTGGCAAAGTCATGCCTGAGTTTTTCAGCGTCACCTTCGGCGGAGTCCGCGAGGCTGCCGATGTTATTTTGTTACAGCCCGACAATAAGATCATCGTCGCCGGAATCGCAGTCCAGGGTGCACGTCTTCCGGCAAAGTCGGCGCTCGTTCGCCTCAATTCCAATGGCACGCTTGACCAGACCTTTGGAAACGGTGGAACCGTAGCCATCAATGCTATCGGCTTGGTCACGGCACTGGCCTTGCTTTCGAATGGTCAAATTCTCGTCCTCAACAATGTGGGTGGCATTGCTCAATTCAACTCTAATGGCACACTAGCTCCCTCTGTTACCTCCGGAACCATTGTGGCCACCGCGAATAATGGCGTCAGCGCCTTTGAAAGCAATGGAAGGTTTGTAATCGCCGGCGGGGCAGCAGGGATTACCCGCAGGGACATCGATGTCACGGTGATCAGCTTCACCCCCACCGGCAGCATCGATCATACTTTTAACAGCCCGGTCTTCGACTTTGGACAGGAAAACACTATCTCTAGCGATCTTGCCCAAGTCGTCGCCATCCAACCCGATGGAAAAATCGTGGTCGGCGGCCTCCTATTTAACAATTCGGGATCCGTTTTCGGGCTTGGGCGGCTCAACACCAACGGGAGCCTCGACAGCACCTTTGGCAATGGAGGAGTGCTGACTACTAGGTTCGAAGGCTCCGATCAGGTCTCCTCGATTCTGATCCAGCCAGACGGCAAGATTCTCGCCATCGGCCAGGCCTTCGACAGCAGCACCGGCCAAGGCAACCTCGCGCTGGCCCGCTATCTGCCTTAGTGGTTTGACCGTATAGAAAAGTATCTTTCGTGAAGACTTGTAACAGGCATGCCTTTAGAGCTTGAGGAAAAACAATGTTTGGGAACACGAGACGTGTATCAGCCCCAACCATCCCTGCCGGGATGGTTGCGTAAACCAGAAACTCCAAGAGACATCTTACTGCTGTCGTTTCGACCAACCAGCCCGGCAGGGCGGAATAGTTTAGCCCAGGGCGCAAGCCCTGGGTAAACATTATGAATGAGAGCGCAAGCCCCAGCGGGGCGGCACAAGGTTCGCTGTCATATCTGTATAAGGAGTTTCTGGAGAGGGCACGAATTTATTCGTGCCGAGCGGTCTTCAGACCGCGCAAAACACGCTGAAAACGGCTCAATTCCTTGTTGCCGTAGGCTTGCGCGTAGCGTAGCGGAGCGCCTAGAGCGATGCATTTGACTTTTTCCGCAAGCTCTTGAGTCGTTCTATAAAAACATTAACAAATACAGGGCTTTAGCCCCTGCGGCTGCTGGACCGAAGAAGAACTTTGGCATCGGAAAGCACCAATTTTCTCACGGTCAAAAGCACGAGTGGCTCAGCATTATGTAGTTTCTTCGCACTTGCGAAGACGAAAACAGAGGCCGCGCACAGGTTAGCGCGGCCTTTTTTCGTCTTCGAATTCAATAGGAACGCTGTATATTTCTTGTT
>DASZEU010000604.1:0-5541 GCA_035940535.1 Candidatus Angelobacter sp. | reverse complement strand
CCCTTTCTATACGCCGACAGTGTACCGATCGCCCATGGCGGAGGATTCAGAAACCTCCGCCCCTTCACTGTAAAGGAACCAATCAGCATCTTTGGTTCCTTGGACGTCACGACGCTTCATGAAAGTTTGCATGTGCTGGCCATACCACCAACCCTGGCCCCGTACCGCCTGATGCTGGCAGTTCCATTTCAGCCTCGCGGCTTCCATGACAACCTTTTCGGTTGTGGGATACGTTGTCAGAGGGCTTTAGACGGTTCGTTGCCTCCCCGCCCCACCTCTTAGGGTACTGCTGATGGGACAACAGGTCTGATCGAAACTTCCGCCAGACAATCACTCCAGTAGCTTGCAGGTCGCACTCTAAGATCGTCGCCTAGGGCGCGCCAGCACTTCGAGAAGAATTGGCCTAAGATTGACCTCTCTGCGCGACTATTCGATCCAAATCAGCATCGCGTGCTTTTTTGACACCGCTTCGCGATAGTAATCCTTTACAAGAGTGAAGTAGTGAACTAGTTCTTCGGGACTGTGATTGGGACAATAGGCTTGACCTTTGATTTAAATCCAAAACATTTCAATTTCGCGAAACAAGAACCAAAAAAATTCACAGGAATTTCATCAAATCGCGCGCCGAACCGCTAAATTGGTGCTACGCTGAAGCCTGCGCGTCAAGCGGTCTCAGTAGTGCTACTGATTGAAAGGAGTGAGTGCGAGTGATGAAAACAATTTTGTTTCTATTGGGAATGGTCACTGCCATTCAACTGACCGCACAGACCGTCACCCAAACTAACAACTCCAATCCTGCGATCAGTCCGAACCTGGTCATCGGTAACAGCTTCACTGTCACTGTCCACGGCGATCCCGGGCTGCAGGTCACAACCGACTCTATTTTGGGACATTTTGTTGATGGAACTACCGACGGAAATGGCAACTGGACGGGCAACGGCACGGCTGCCAACGTCGGCAATTGGTCACTTACTTACTCAGTGGGTGGAGTGGCGGCAGCGCCAAGCCCATTGAATTTCCAGGTGGACGGCCCGGCAAATATGGTGGTGACCAGAGATGTCCTTGGCAAGTGCAATTCCTGTACAACCACCGTTGTCCGCGATGTTACCTATCAGGTTTTCAAGTTGAGCGGTTCGAACGTCGGCTCCATTCCGATTTGCGAGTCCGTTCAACTCAGTAACTGGAACTGTAGCCAGCCAGATCCTGGCGGTAGCATCAACGCTTGCAATGTCAATAATGGCGTGACTACTGCGAGTGGTCAATTCACAGACGAATGGACGCTCAATTCAGACCGGTGGACGCCGGCAGGATGTGGCTTTGGAAGCATTGTAGACACGTGGAAATATCCATTCTCCAATACGATCATCGTGCCCTTCGGTACGCTCAACGGAGCTGCCTTCACCAATTCTATCCGGATCAATGGATGCACCCAGCCTGGATGCTCGCTGGTCGGACAGAGGTTCGGCCCCTGAATCTCATGATGGAGGAAAAATAACAATGAAAAACTCGATCACCTTTGTCTTTGCGTTTTTATTTGCGATTGCCGGCTTTGCTTCAGCGGCGCAGCCCGGGGTAATCCACGGTACCGTCGTCGATCAGCAAGGCAAGGCGGTGACCGGCGCCATTGTCCGCTGCCATTCCGTTGCCGGCGGGCCAATGATCAAATCCGTTCCCGAGGCTGAGACCGATGAAAACGGACGATTCACGATCACCGGCCTGGAATTGGGCGCCTATGTTCTGATTGCTATGAAGGAGGCGGATGGCTATCCCAACCCGCGGTGGTCGTTTTACAGCCACCGCGAGCCGCTGCGTGTGACACTCTCCAGTGAGGCACCGAATTTCGATGGAGCCGTGCTGGTGTTGGAACCCAAAGGAGCGGCCATCGCCGGCACCATCTCGGATGCCATCACCGGCGTCCCTGTGGCTGCGACTATTCACATGTGGAGGGCTGACGATGAGAATGACTTTGTGGACGAGGCGGTGAAAGGCAGCTTCCGAGTCCTGATTCCAGCCGATACCGCCGTGCGATTCTCGATTCGCGCTACTGGATATCGCGAGTGGTTTCATGGTGGCGCCTCCGAGGCTTCACGCACCGCAACAATCGCCAGTCACGGGGGTGACAGCCAAACCCTGCACGTTAAACTCGTGCCCGCGAGCCAATAAATTTCAACTTTCACGCCGCAAGGAAAATGGCGGCATCTCCAGGATGCCGCAAATTCTGGTCCAGCAACCGCTCGAAGCGGTGCACTGGTCGCGCTTCGGCGCAGCCAATGCGCGCGGCTATCTCCGATGTATGAATTTACCAGGCCACTAAGTTCAACGCCTTACCATCGATTATGGTTGTTTTTCGCTCGTCTGCTTGGCAGAGTTGCGCTCAGCAGCGTCACTGGCCGCCAGGTTCCAACGGGTCACTGCGGCCTCGGCATCGCTCAGGAAAGAACCCCAATAAGACCGGAACGACCAGCGCTTCGCTTTCCGGTCTTTGGCGTAACCTTCAATCCGGCGATCGATAGTATTTTTCGCGAAGCGCATGCCTTCGGTAACGGAAGAGCGGAGCCCAGCCGGATTGCGCGGCTTGAACTGGGTCTCGGCCTTGTGCGAGGCTTCCCGTCAAAGCAAACCAACAATACCGGAGCTATTGCAAATTGCGGCGCTTACCCATGCGCCTAGCGTTTCTGCGCAGCCTTCTGGATCACGTCCTGCGGAACCACGACGCTCACCACGACGTGGTTGCCATTTTGTTTTACTTCAATGCTGTTCATCACGGCGGTGACGTCCGGGTCATTCTGCCGCGGGCCTCCGGCTAATCTGCCCATCGCCAGGAGTCCGTTTACGGCCTGAAAGATATTGGCGGCATCGGCCTGGTTCTCGGCGATGAATTCGCCGCGGAAGTGTAACGAACCAGTGTAGCGGACGGAGACAATGGTGACGCTGTTTTTCAGGAAATTAAGATTCAGGCCGCTAGCCGCCGATTCAGTGACGGCGAAACTCGGGACGCGAACAATGGCCCACATCGCGCTCGCGAAAGGCACATTGCTGTAGTAGTTCTCGAAAAGGTAGGGAACAGAACCAGAGCCGGCGGATTTATCAATGATGGCGCGCATCGACCCCGCAGTGGGGCTTACCGTGAGCGCCACCATTTTTGAGTCGAGTACGCAGAAGCGGGCGGTCTGGTCCTTTACGGGCGTGGAAAAGATGGTCTTGCCGCCATAGGTTTCCGTTTGCACGCCCTCTTGCTTTTGCACGTAGCCGGAAAAGCGCTGCTGGTCGAAGGTACCGGTGACAATGATCGCCACGTCTCCGCTCCGGCCGCCATCAGCGTTTGCCGAGATGGCGATGTTCTCGAGGTCACGATCTAGGCGAAGCCCAGTCTCATTCACAAACCGCCGATATTCAGGGGCTACAGTGAAGGGGCTGGTGTCCATGTTCATGAAATGCATAGGCGCGAAATTGACGTATGCCATCACGTTGCCGTCGGGGAGGAGATAGACTGAGCGGCCAGGCCGCATGACAACGTGATAACCGACGGCAGTCGCAACGGCAACTAGAGACAACACTATGCCTCCGATCAGGAGGACCTTGGCAGCGTTGCCCGGTTGCTTCCGGGCTGGAGTTAGATTTGCCTTTGCTCCTCGGGGCACATAGGCTGGCGCCAGCATTGACGAACACTTGGGACATATGTTCGTTTCGTTTCGGACCATAATTCCGCAAGTCCCACAAAAGAGCATAGAATTGATTCCTTATGTTAGCTTTCGACCACCTTTTTTGAATATACAGACTACTAGCCCACTACCCATTAATCTGTTGTTACATATTTGAGTACGAAGGTAATAGGCGCAGATTGGTGCAAGTAAAACTTTCCAAGGACTGTAATCCTGGCTTGTAGGCGTTCTTCGCGCTGTTCGTCTGTTTGTCACCCCTCATTGCCTTTGAGGCAATGCCAGGGCGACTTAATGTCCAACTCCTGCGACCACGTGAGTGGCCTCGCGAACAGACGCGGTGATGTTTGGGATGGTGGTAGACCAGCACCACGACATTAGGAAACAAGTTCTGAAATCGTCCCGCCGGAGTTGGAACAGCAGATATCATATATAGAGAATAAAAAGCGAATATATCACTCATGGAAACCACAAGGAAAGCGCCAAGGTCTGAGACAGTGCATTGCTTTTTAGCCACCTCGGCCCTAAAAGGTGGCTAAAAACCTGCCAAAAGGCTGCTTTTTATGGAGGCAAATCGGAGGAGATGATGAATATCAAACTTACAACCTCACTCGCCAGGTCCCAGTCTGGGTTCTGACTGTCGCCTTTTGCTAATTGCGAACTACTAACGACTAACTACTGCTTTTCGGCCACCTCGGCTCTAAAAGGTGGCTAAAAACCTACCAAAAGGCTGCTTTTTATGGAGGAGACGATGAACCGAAGCTTGATCAGCAGGACATCTCGGGTGTCGTCACCTCGGTTTTAAGCGGGCGTATCAACGGGGCAAAATGATGAGCTGGATCTGATCGGAGTCCTTTACATTCTCCGTGGGTGTGACTCGTAATAGATCATCTTCTGGGATATAGCCTAATTGCGGTCCGCATTGAGGGACTGCCCCCGAAGAGTTCTCGAAGCTGTGTTGAATCCGGGGAGTACGATACTAAGGCTTTCTAGACGAACTGGTGGAGAGTTTGTTTTCCAGGCAAATTGCCGTCCTGGAGCATTCAAAGTTTGTGGAAATTGCATAGTCTTCCAAGAGATGCCAAATGAAAACGAATAGAACAAGCAATCTCGTCCTCATTTTAATGCTTGCCGCGATTGGGTTCACAACGCCTGTACGCATCAGTTCCCAGATCACGCCGGCCCGGACGACAACCGCGAGAGTACAACTCACGAGGGAAGACTACGACCGGGCCAATCAGATGCGCGCCGGCACCCTTTTGGCAAAGTTGAAGAACGGATTTGTAGTTCCGCACTGGATCGGACAACTCGATGAGTTCTGGTACAAGCGCGACACTGCGAAAGGGTACGAGTTTGTCCGGGTCAATGCAGCCAACGGTCATGCGCAACCTGCTTTCAATCATGAGAAACTGGCCCAGGCCCTCGCCCGGTCCACTGGTAATCAGGTCAGCCCAGACAAATTACCATTTGACAGCTTTGAATTTACCGCGGATGGCAGCGCCATTCATATCATCGTCGCTGATCCAAAAGGGACCAAGGAGTATGACTGCAAGCTCAACGCTGCGGTTTGTGCCGTGGCGGCATCGACCGCCTCGCATCCTGCTCCGTTTGAAATCACGATCTTTGACCGGGTTCCGCCGGATACGCACGACCCCAATGAAGGAGTACTGATATCCCCTGACAATCATTGGGGCATTTTTACTCGCGACAATAATCTGTGGATGCGCGATATGGGAACGCATCGCGACCGTCAGCTTTCGCGTGACGGTGAACCTCATTTTGGCTATGGAACCTACATGGGCGAATGGCAATCCGCAGAGATTCAGCGGCAAAAAGCCGTGGAAGCGGGTCATCATTTGCCTCCCATGGCTTCATCCTGGTC
>DASZEU010000603.1:0-5865 GCA_035940535.1 Candidatus Angelobacter sp. | reverse complement strand
TGGTCCAGCCACACTCGGCTCAACCGTACTGAGATCGAGTTCAATCACTTCTGAATATTCCGCTTCCGGCGTATTGGTGGTGTGGAAGAGTCCCTGCTCCTTGCAATAGGCTTCTACCAACGCAATATGCGACTCAGCGCGGCCAGTCATGCGCAGATACTGCAAAGTCGTTTCGTCGACCGGGAAGATGCCGCAAGTCGCCCCATATTCCGGCGCCATGTTGGCAATGGTCGCGCGATCGGCCAGCGACAATGCTGGAAGGCCCGGCCCAAAGAACTCTACGAACTTTCCTACCACGCCGGTCTTGCGCAGCATTTCGGTTACCGTTAGCACCAAGTCGGTGGCGGTCGAACCTTCCGGCAGGTCGCCTGTGAGCTTGAATCCAACCACCTGGGGCAGAAGCATGGAAACAGGCTGGCCCAGCATGGCAGCCTCGGCTTCGATTCCGCCTACGCCCCAGCCCAGCACGCCTAGTCCGTTAATCATGGTGGTGTGCGAGTCTGTGCCTACCAGAGTGTCGGGATAGGCGAACGCCCCACCATTCTTTTGTTCGGAGAACACCACGCGCGCCAGGTACTCAAGGTTGACCTGGTGAACAATTCCCATGTCGGGCGGCACAGCCTTGAAATTGTGAAATGCTGATTGTCCCCAGCGGAGAAAGGCGTAGCGTTCCCGATTGCGTTGGAATTCCAGCAGGGCGTTCGTGTGAAATGCGTTTTTGGAAGCGAACTCATCCACCTGAACCGAGTGGTCGATCACCAGTTCCGCCGGCTGCAAGGGATTAATCAAGGTGGGATCGCCGCCCATCTTCTTCATGGCATCGCGCATCGCCGCGAGGTCCACAACGGCCGGCACGCCGGTGAAATCCTGCATGAGCACCCGCGCAGGGGTGAAGGCAATTTCCTTCGACGGAATGGCATGGGCCTTCCAATGCGCCAGAAAACGAATATCATCGGCGGTCACACTGCGGCCGTTTTCCGTACGCAGCAGGTTCTCAAGAAGCACCCTCAGCGAGTAGGGCAGGTGCTGGGTGGCACACACATGTTTATCGAGCGCGCTGAGACGAAAGATTTCAAATTCCTGCCCCCCGGCGCGTAGTTTCGAGAGGCTGCCGAACGTGTTATTCATGAATTCACCTTACCTGATTAGATTACAGAGAGCTGGCTGGGGCTGCAAAAGCCCGTCCTGAGGCAAGCTTGCGAAACCGAAGGATTCATCGCGACAGCGATGAATCCGCATCTCAGGCAGTGGGTAACTTTAACCCAAACTGACCCACCACCCCAATGCCGTCATGCGCACACTTGCGATCAGAATTTTCCGCCCAAGAGCTTGTAGAGCAGAAGAAGGTTCAGGCTGATAATGATGCCCGCAACGATGTATGCCAGAGCATTTGTACGGCGATTGTTCGCCAGGTCTCCCATGACCGATTCACGACGAGTCAGCAGGATCAGCGGGACCAAAGCAAACGGAAGCGTAAAGCTCAGCACAACCTGAGATAGTATCAAAATTCTCAAAGGATCGAACTTCAAACCGATGACCAGCAGCGCCGGAACCACGGTAATCAGGCGGCGCAAGAAGATGCTGAACTTGATGTCCAAAAAGCCTTCAATGATGACTTGGCCGGCCATCGTTCCCACCGTGGAAGAAGATAGGCCGGAAAAGAGCAGCGCCAGGGCAAAGGCGGTGGCCGAAAGTTGACCCAGCAGAGGCTTCAGCGTAAGGTGAGCTTGTTCAATCGAGCTGACCGAATATCCGCCCCTAAAGAATGCCGCAGCCGCCATCACGATCATGGCGGAATTAATGAGCCATGCCCCATTCATGGCAGCCAGCACGTCGATCAATTCATAGTGCAGATGGCGGAATTTTCGCAGCAATTGGCTGGTAGGACAACGAAATGAGTCCTCCTTCGCGCGGGCTTGCACCAGGGCGGAATGCAGGTAGATCACATGAGGCATAACCGTTGCGCCCAGCATGGCCACCGCCAGGTAGATCTCCTTGGAGTTAATTTGCGGCACAAGCACGTGGTACGCCACGCTGCCCCAATTGGGGCTTACCAGAAAAATCTCAATCGCATAGCACCCGGCGATGGCAAAGACAAAGACCATGATGAGCTGTTCCAGGCGGCGAAACCCGTACAGTTCCACAGCCAGCATTAGAAACACCAGGACTGCGGTAATCAACGCGGCTGCAAACAGATTAATGCCGAAGAGCAGATAAAAACCCAGAGCCGCCCCCAGGAATTCCGCCAAGTCTGTGGCAACAGCAGAGAGCTCGGCCGCGATCCATAAACCAAAGCTGACAGGTCGGGAGAAATGTCTGCGGCAATTCTGCGGCAGAGTTCGTCCGGTGGCGATGCCCAGCTTAGCGGCCAGATATTGCACCAGGATGGCCATGGCGTTAGACCACAGCAAAATCCATAACAGCGAGTAGCCAAACTGGGCCCCGCCTTCAATATTGGTGGCAAAGTTCCCGGGATCGATATACGCAACACTGGCGACAAAAGCCGGCCCAAAATACCGCCACATCTCGCGCCGCTTCAGAGCAGGCAGGGTCTTGATCCGAATGCGAAAACCTGGCGATGTCAAAGGTGCCGGCGGCGAAGACATGGTTAATAAGACAGTATAAGGGAATTGGAGATGTCGACCGAGGACACCTCAAAAAGCTTTGGCGCGGTCTTTTGCCTTCGCATTACAATGGAGACACGACGAAGGATGGAGTACGGCAAACCATCTCGATGAGCATTACAACCAAATTGACGTTTCAAGAATTCTTGCAGCTAACTCTGGACGAATGTCATTCCTGCGGTCACAATATGAGTGCAAAAATGGTCGTTCTCCTTGAAAAGTGAGGCAACATGACTTCTAAATTGCCCCCGAACCAATTGCTGCCCAAAACAGCGGCCCCAGGCAGGCCAGCCCATTTGCCACCTCCGCGCTACATTCCGCAGGCGCCTGCTGTGCAGAGCAAGCCGTTGCAATCAGCGCCGCCAGCTTATACGCCTTTCAAAAATAGCAGTGGTGCGCCTAATCCATCCGGGCCAATGGTTCAGCAAAAGGTGAATCCGGGGAAACCTCCGTTGCAGATGAAAGGTGGCCTCGTCAGCACCACCGGTCTGCCGCCGCAGGTATTCAGGCCCGCCGGAGCCAGCAGCCCCGCAGTGCCTTCAAGAGTTCCATTGCAGGGGTCGGTTGTCCCTGGCGCTCAATATGTGCAACAGATGCCTCTGGCATCCAACTCCATTCAGACCAGGTGTGATCAAGGGCATCCGAGCCATCCTTCCGGGCCTTGCATCTCGGGCCCCCTGAACGTGAAAGGGCTTCAGCCTGGCCAAAAAAGACCCAAACAAACCTCGCATCACCAGCATCCACGTCCCAAGAAGGGCGCAGCCAAGCGTCGGCGGGGACGACGGTAAAACCATCCATAAATAAAATCGCTGGCATTGACTGGAGAATGCAACCCAGTTTGGACATTCTTGCTTCTGATGGAAACCACTCCCACACCTGACCTTGAAAATACACGCTACCCGCTGGAGGAGAACCAGCTCTTTTCTCAATCCATCCTCTGGGATTTGCAGAAACGATACTTTGCCAGCAAAGGCGCCGATGCTTGGCGCGGTGACGGAGTGCCCGATTACATCACCAGCAATCCAATGATTGCCAATGCTTATGCCGAGTTGGTGTTTGCCTTCTGGCTGGACCAAAACCGCATCAGCACCGGGCGGGACAATAGGCAGGCCCTTCATCTTATTGAGTTAGGCGCCGGGCCGGGTCGTTTTGCTTTTCATTTCCTGTGCCGGCTCATGCGGCTTTGTGAACAGACCGGTGTTCCGCCGCAGTCATTTCGTTATGTGCTGACCGATCAGGCTGAATCCAATTTGGAATTCTGGCGCAACCATCCTAATTTTCAGCCTTTTTTCTCCAACGGCCTTCTGGATGTTGCAACCCTCGACATGAGTTCACCGGCTGACGTGCGTTTGCAGGTGAGCGGTGGCACAATCACGCGCGGTTCTCTAGACAAGCCTTTGGTGGTGATTGCCAATTACGCTTTCGACAGCATCCCCCAGGAGCTTCTCTATTTCAATGAAGGAGCCTGTCACAGATGTTTGTTCTCCATTTTTCTGGCCCAGCCCGCAGCGCCGGAGCTGGATGTCTCGCAGATCCTGCCTCGCTTGCAATACCACTATAGCCATGAGCTGTCTCCCATGGCCCCTTATGAAGAACCGTGGCTGCAAAGTCTCGTTGCTTCTTATCAGAAAGAGCTGAAGGATACCCACCTGCTCTTTCCGGCTGTGGGATTGCGCTGCATCCAGTGGTTGCGAGAGCTTTCCCGGGAAGGGCTGCTGCTGGTTTCAGCAGACAAAGGAGAACACCGCTTGGAGGAGATGCGCGGAGATGATCCCCCCGAGTTGGTGCTGGATGATAACTGCTTTGCCCTGGATGTGAATTTCCATGCGATCAAGGTTTTTTGCGAGTCCAGCGGCGGGCTTGCCCTGGTTCCCCAGGATTATCAGGATGAACTGCAAATAAGCTGCTGTTTGATGGTGAAAGGTCCTCAGCGCCATATTGAAACCCGGCGTGCCTACCAGCGTCATGTCCTGGATTTCAGTCCGGTCGATTTTTTCCATATTATCTTTCAGGCTGAGCAGACCATTGGCAAAATGTCTCCAGAAGAGGTACTGGCCTATTTGCGGCTGAGTTGCTATGACAGTATTCAGCTTGAACGGTGCCTTCCCAGACTGGTGGAACTGGCCCCACAACTGAATAGCGACGAACGGGCCGCTGTGAAAGACGCAATCGAGCGCGTGTGGAACTCATATTTTCCTATGGACAAGGAATTTGACATGGCCGATGAAATCGCGCGCCTTCTCTATACCATGGGAGAATACGAGCCTGCGTTGATTTATTTCAGCCGCTCCGTTGAAAGCTTTGGCCCAAACACAGGGAGTTTGTACAACATAGCGAGCTGTCACCTGATGCTGGGCCAGCCCAGTCTGGCAGAGCCGCTATTAATGCGGGTACTGGAAGAACATCCTGGCCACGAACAGGCCAGCAAACTCCTGGAAGAAAATCGCCAAAGCCGGGCCGTTGAGGACAAATAAGAGTGTCCATTGATAAACACGGGTAACTGGGCTGAGCATCAATTTCTCCTTTTAACCCTGTCTATGCTTAGAGATACTACTGTTACCTTGACAAGAATCTTGCAAATCCGCCCAACTTCTGGTATAAATAGAAAATAGGAGTCAACAATCCGCGTCATTCGCGAGGACGTTAACTGTCGTGGCTTATTGAATGGGGTTAGCGGAGCTATATCCAAAAACATGCGCCTCCATTTAACTAAAAATTAGAAAATCATAACTATAATTGCCCCCATCCTGTAACCCTCACCCTATCGTCAGCTTTTAACCAACTTTAAACCAACTTTATCGCGGATTATGGTTAGATTTCGCTAACTTTTCGATATTCTTTGGGCCGAATGTGGTGAAGCGCAAGCTTTTAAACTGCTATCCAGCCACCACATCAGCGCCCACTTAGACGCGATTTTTGTCTTTAAAATAATTCAAAGAACAAGCTTCGGCCAAGAAGAGAAAAATGTAGCGACGTAGCGGCTATGATTAGCGTACGCAGCGCCAGAGCAGGGGAACGCCGCGGTAGAATAGCCACCTGTGCCTGCTCCAAAAGTGTTCATCAGCTACAGTCATGATTCCAGCGAACACCAGGACAGAGTGCGCCAACTTGCCGATCGACTCCGCTGTGACGGTATTGATGCGTGTATAGATCAGTACACCCCGGCGCCACCGCAGGGATGGCCGATGTGGACGGAGGAACAGATCCGAACTGCGGATTATGTACTTCTCGTCTGCAGCAG
>DASZEU010000602.1:0-8535 GCA_035940535.1 Candidatus Angelobacter sp. | reverse complement strand
CAGCCGAAAATGCAGGCTCCTTCCTTACAACCGCAGTCCCAATATGAACTGAGTCCTCCGGTGTGGGTCGGCAATGGACGCCAGCAGATTCGAGTCAAGGCCAAAGGTTCACCCACGCCCATCGGCTCGGTGAATGTCCGTTTTAATGAACCGGGAAAAGCATTCATCTCCGACCTTGAGGTCGCCCAAGCCCATCGTCAGCATGGTCTGGGAAGTATGTTAGTAAAGGCCGCCCTCGACAGCGCCCGCCGCCAGGGGAGCATGGCCACAGAACTTGAGGCCAATCCTGGCTCCGGTAGCATTTCCAAACAGGCTCTGGTTTCCATGTATCAGAAGCTGGGATTTAGGAATAGTGGTTTCACCCAGAGAGGCAATCCCAAGATGTCGACGCGGTAAACATTGAGCAAGCTGATGAATTCCAGTTTCAAAGCGCCACTCGTTTACAGGCCAAGCTCCCAGAAAGTTACGGCGCCTCCGGTTTACCGGCCACAACAAATTAACACCCTTGGCATTCAGCAGGTTCCTTCCTTACAACCTCAATCCCATGAACTGAGTCCTCCGGTGTGGGCCGGCAATGGAGGCCAGCCGATTCAAGTCGTATTGCCAAAATCGACGAATTCTTTGGCTCTGGAGACTCGGCCTGGGCCGCCGGTGTATAGACCATCTCCGACAAGAGAACAAGGTGTGCAGCCAAAGTCAGCCAATCATTTCAGGCTTGAAACACGGGCGGCGCCGCCAGTGTATAACCCGCAGCAGGTCCTTTGCGCTAGCCTGCCTAAGCCACAGCCTCTGATAGCTCCAGTGGTGTATCCAGCGAATACCAAAGCGGATCAGTCGTTACCAGTCCGTCCGAGCTTTGGAATCCCCTCAGTGCCAGCCGCAGCTCGGCCAACTGCCTTACAATCGGCAAACCGAAGACCCCATCTGGCTGAGAGTCTCAGAAATCCATCTATCCCAGTATTGACAAACCTTGTTGCCCAGCCAGCAAAGTGCTTTCCAGTTTCGGAGGGCAAGAAGCCAACAGTTTGCCAGCATGCTATGCATATAAATGCAACCATCCAGAGGTCCTCCCAGGGCGTTCAAGATGAAGAGGAGATCCAGATCTCGCACGAGCAGATGCTTGAGGAAAATAGCGAGTATTTCCGCACGACTGGCCGTGCTCGCTACAGAGAATTGACAAAATCCTATCCAAACACGATCGACGAGGTAAGGTGGACGAGACTCACCAATATCCATGGCCGCGCTAGAAACCGTAAGAAAAGGGCTAAGAAGGCTGGGAACCAAAACCCGGGATCCATTCACCTCTTAGTTACAGAGTTGCTCAGCAATTTTGTGAGCTATGGGTTTGGCTATGACATCGGACTAGCCATGGCAGTGATGTTGTTGGACAAAAAATATGGCGCTGTTCCAAACGGCAACTGCATCGCTTATGCTCAGGCATTTGCCGACATCATACATTCATTCGGAATCGAGGCCGAGGCAAAGTGGGTACGTCCGGAACATAGTGACCGGTTCATTGTAAAACTTTCCAATTTCATCGACGCGCGCGTGAAGGGCCATATATTTGAAGACGATGTACTTAAAGAGGGATATTACGTATTTAATTCACATGCCGCCACATGGGTGCCGGCCACGCAAAAATACTATGATCCCATGGCGACCATTTTTTATGCTTCACTTGATCCTTACATTGAATGTGAACTGAATACAGAAGAGAATGAATTCACCCCCAAGACTCAGCCGAAAACACTTTGTACGCATTACGACTGGAAACTCATCAGACGCGACGAAGAAGTCCCTGGAGGCTTTTACAAATTGGATCTCGTGGAAGTTTAAAAAGTAAGTGACAGGTTGTAAGCTGATGATTGGTCTTGAAAGCGTTTCTAGCCGTTATGGCTTTGCTTGTGCGTCCCCTTCAACACTTGCTCATAGCTGAAAAATCTCTCCATCGGCAAGCGGGCCTGCTCGGCGTGGTCGGCGTCGGGGCGGTAGTTGCCTGAGCCGTTGCTCCACCAATCTAGTTTGCCATTATTGAAATATGCCTCGCCGGCGTAGAGCACTGGCCGGCCCTGAGCCAGAACCGGATGGCGGTAACGCTGGTGCATGACGACCTCGCCCTCCATAGTGCGCACGAAGATGAATTTTGTATTGGGCACCAGCAGGCCGTGGTCGCCTCCTCGCCTGATGCGGTAATAGCTGTCGTCAAACGAGGTTTCCAGGCGCATGAATTCCGCCGGATCAACTTTGAGGGCCGCCGCAGCCGGGTTGAGATTCGTATAGAACTTGGGCTGGCCGGAAGCAACATTGGTCTTTGGCTGGACTACAGAATACGGCTTGGGTGTGTGCATTCCGGCAGCGGGAACCAATATCGGCTTAAACTGGATACCTTTAGGAATGATGATTGCTGGAGCCTTCACCGCCGCACTCGCCTGCGGACGATACACAGGGGGAGCCTGTCTACCGGACGCCGGTTGAGGCACTACCGGGTTCGATATGTATGGCTTGGGCGGTACGTTCATGCTGATTCTTGGTGCTAGCGGCATTTTATAACATGGTCGCAAGTCGCGATAGCCGCTACTAAATCTTTGGTTTTCCTTTGCGCCCTTGGCGTCCGTTGCGGTGTAATGGCTTTTCGTGAATGCATTTACAATATAGATAGTCGCGGGCGCGAAAGTGGCGGAATTGGCAGACGCACCAGACTTAGGATCTGGCGCCGCAAGGCGTGGGGGTTCGAGTCCCCCCTTTCGCACCAAAACATCTACGGGCTATTCCGCGCTTGTGTGGTTTTTTCGATCACTCCATCCTTCATTGATCCGGCGAGCCCGGTGCGCAGGAACGCCAGCAGGGCCTTCTTTTCTGCTTCGGAAAGATGCAGAGGAACGATGTTCTCGTCCATGTAGGGATTCTGGTTGCCGCCGCGATCGTAATAGTCGATTACGTCTTCCAGCGTGGCCAGGCTTCCGTCGTGCATGTATGGTCCACGCCGCCCCACGTCACGCAAGGTCGGAGTCTTGAACGCGCCTTTATGATAGGACTTGCCAGTGATGGCTGCCCGGCCTTCATCCTGCAGCGTGCCCTCACGCCAGGCTATGCCGGTGTTGTGAAACATCTCGTCGGTGAACCGCGTGCCCACATGACAGAGATAGCATCGCGCTTTGTCGCGAAACAGGCGTAACCCTTGGAGTTCAAGGTCGCTGATGGCGCCCGGCCATCCCCACAGAAAAAGATCGAAGTTGCTGTTTTCGGAGCGGATGGTGCGCAAATAGCTGGCCAACGCATCTGCCAGTGACTCACGAGTCAGGCCGCGATAAGCGGGATCTTGATGAAGGCGCTGCAGCACCGCTTCAACCGTCGTTCCCATCTCGTTCGGATCAACAATAGGTTGCAGGACCTGCTCTTCCAAGGTGGCGGCGCGTCCATCCCAAAATTGAGATTCCCCTGTACCGCGTCCGAGAAGAGTAGGCGCATGGCGTTTTCCACGATGGCCGAGCACGCCGACGCTCACCGCGCGGGTCTCCGAAAATCCATGCGCTGGTTCATGGCAGGTTGAGCAAGAATTCCATTCGTCAAACGACAGACGCGTGTCCGAGAACAAGCGCTTCCCCAGGGCCACCTTCGCCGCGTCCGCAGGATTAGAGGCAGGCGCCTTCATCGCGTCCGGCCGGGGCGTAGAGTCGTACCGTTGGCTATAAGCCGGCACGGTGAACATTAAGAGCGCGGTGAAGAATGTTACGAGCCAACCTGAATGTTTCATGGCCTGATGCCGAAATAGAAGATAGGCCTAATGGCCGTCCTTTATTTTAGATGTAGTTGAGCGATTTGTGTCAGCATTTGGAAGGCATTTGGAGCCAACTTGGCAAATGTCACCAGCGCTAAAGCGCATTCTCTTACACGCGATTACACGGCCCCTTCGACTCCGCTCAGGGCAAGCTCTGAAGGGCCGTTCTTCCACCGGCATCAGGGGCAACTCCGGCTAGAAGCCAGCAGCTAGCAGCCCACAGCTAAATGAAACATCCGATGCTGTCGCCAAATCCCTGTTCGACGCGGCCATCGGGCCACACCACGATGGGCACGAGGCTGCCGTAGCGGCGTGCCTCTTCCAAGATCGCCTGATTCAACTCCACCCGGCGCTCTTCGAACTCCACACCGTCTGCTTCAAATTTCTTTATCAGCTTGACGCAAGAGTCACAGCCGCGAATGGTGTAAACAACCGGCCGCGTGGCCGCATGATTATTTTCAGGCGGCATTGGGAATGCTCAGCGCGTTGGCCAGAAGCTGGCGTATTTCCTGGATCGCATCCCGGCGCCACTGGTCGGCGAATGGCCGCACACGGGCAATCACTTCCTGGAGAAGCGCCTGCCGGTCCGCGCCCTCAAGGGTCGCAAAGGTCGCAGATTGCGGAAGATTGAGCTTGGCCTTAGCCTCGCTCATCGCCACGCCAAGTCCGGCATGGGCGCTGGCGGAGCGTTCCGTAAAGTGCGTGAGATACTCGTGCTCCTTGGTATAGAAGACGAATACCGGAATGGCTCGTGACTTACCGTTATTGCTCAGAAATTCTTCCATGATGTCGAGGTTCTGGTCGCGCAAAAAGACGCGCAACTCCATTCCGGTGGCCTCGGCGATGCGCGCCACCGTGGGCAACTCGCGGTAGACATCTCCACACCACGCTTCGGCCAAGGCAAGAATTTTTGCCGGACCACGCGGATGCGCCGCAACCTTGCGAAAGAACGCCATATCTTCGTCGCTAAGTGGCACGGTTTTGCCATTCTCAGCAAACTTATCCTGATTGACCGTTGCCTGCGCCACAAAAT
Source organism: Candidatus Angelobacter sp. (assembly GCA_035940535.1). Taxonomy (GTDB): domain Bacteria; phylum Acidobacteriota; class Terriglobia; order Terriglobales; family Acidobacteriaceae; genus Angelobacter. Next base: position 3,724 of record DASZEU010000602.1, on the reverse strand, counting down.
CGGTATAAGTGAGGCCTTGTGCAAATCGCGCGGGAGTGACTACCGAGGTGATTGAGGGCATGATTGCTCCTTCCTGGAGTAAGAATTTTATATCAACTCGGAGTTAAAGGCTTTACCGCGGATGAACGCGGATTTACGCGGATCAAACCGGGGTTACCACTGATTTTCACGGATAACACTGATCTCACAATCGAGATTGGGGCAAGAGGAAATCCTGCGTGCGCGGAAAAAGTCTTTCACCGGACTTCGTAGAGGAAACCGTTACAGGAAAAAGAAAAATATCAAAGCAGCACTTCGAGAACACAACGAAAACCGATATCGACATCCTTGTCGCCAGGTTCGTCCCAGCTACGGGCCGACGGTCGGAGGCCCCTCAATGCATCGCAACAGGAACCGCCCCGAATCACACGGTACTGTCCCGAAGGCGGCCCAGTCGGATCTGCTGAAGGAGAAATTTTGTAATAGTCCTCATCGTACCAATCGCCCACCCATTCCCCTACGTTCCCCACCATGTCATATAAGTTCCACTCGTTCGGTTGTTTCAGCCCCACCTGGTGAGTCTCTTTGCCACTGTTCTTGTCGTACCAAGCGATAGTATCCACATCGCCATGACGGTACGAGTGGCTACCAACCCGCGCGGCGTACTCCCATTCCGCCTCAGTCGGCAATCGCCCTCCTATGGCTTCACAGTAGGCTTTTGCCTGGTTCCAGGTTACGCTCTCCACCGGTAACTGCTTTCCGCGAAAATGGCTGGGATTAGCGCCGATCATTCGCTGGTAGGCGGCCTGTGTTACCGGAGTCTGTCCCAGCCAAAAACCCTTCGTGATGGTTACAGAGTGTGCAGGCTTCTCATCCTCGTTAAATTCACTATCAACTGCCGAGTAGCCCATCTGGAACGTTCCTGGTGGTATCCAAACGTATTTCTGGCCATCATTGGGATATATCTTCACCGTTCCAGGAGCGATGCTTGTGCTAATGAGCCGGGTCGCTTTCAGCTTTTCCTGCTCTTGCCTCTGCGCCTCAACTCGTTCAGCAGCGAGTTGATCCGCTTCTAGCTTTTGCTGCTCTTCCCTTTGCTTCTCGGCTATTTCCGCGTCTAACAGTTCTTCTTCCGCGGCCTCGGTCTCTTGGGCAGTCTTGTGCTCTGCTTTATGTTCTTCGATTGATTCCACGATTTCCTTGACGATGAACTTGAAATGAACACGCGAGTATTCAAATAAGTTATAGCGGGAAAGTTCTCGGATAGCTGGATCCAGCTTCCTGACAACTTCGGGACTAAATTGAAAGGAACCAACCTTCAAAGGAATAATGTTCCTCTTGCTGCTGATCGCCTGGACGATTTCCTTGCGCACCCAATCCTCTTCATCCGCGCAACGATCCAGAGCATTGGGGGTCAGAATGATTAGGAAACTTGGCGATTCGGCAATCCGGCGGAGTAGCATGTCATCGAAAATGGCTCCGTGGGGCAGATCGAGATCGAGAAAAGCTGACAAGCCATGGTTCTCCAATTGCGTTTGCAGCAACATAGCCAGTTCGTCGGCGGCTCCGCGGCGATAGCTGATGAAGACGTCGTAACGCGGCTCTTGCTTGGGGGCTGGCATCTGATGTTGTCGTTATTTATATACCTTATGCAGGCCCAATTTGGTCCATGAATTTTGTGGATTCGTTTAAGGCCACCTGTCGATCCGGGGCTTGACTATCGATACGCGTCTTCCCACCCCTTCGCAAAGAACGCGAAGGATGGGGCACCGCCACCCCGGCGCCTTGGTGCCCGAATCGAGTCTCCCTTTTGTACCAATGAGTTGTACAGCTTAGGAAGTCCCAGACTTGCCACCGACTTCGGTCGAACACCTCGGATCTGCATTTGAGCCCGAAATATTTCCGGGGTCCCTCACTACGCGCCCTTCAGCAATGTGGTGAGCAGCATCTTTGCGGCGCTCCGATTCGGGATGACATTTCAAGTCGCGTGTATCAGATTTTTTTGGTTTTCTGTCCATTCGCGCTCTTTGAAAATTCCCTTACTTCCTATATTTTTGTCACACAATGAAAAATCAAGCTGAGAATGCAGATTTGCAGGCCATTATGACCGCTGGCGTTCCCTACTGGCGCACGCTGGGACTTGAGTTGAAGGAAGTTACTGCCGGAAGAGCGGTGTTTGAGTGTGCAGTCCACGAAGGGTTGATGCAGAAGCTCGGGATTGTTCATGGAGGCGTTTTGGCTTCCATTGTGGATTCGGCGTGCGCCGTGGCCGCGATCTCTACTCTCTACCCTAAGGCCAATGCCACTACGATCAACCTTCGCGTCTCTTATCTGAAGCCGTTGTCGCAGGGAATCTTTCGGGCCGAGGGAAAATGCATTAAGGCAGGCAAGACGATCTGCTTCTGTGAGGCCCAGGTGTTTAATGAACGCAATGAGTTGGTTTGTACGGCCTCGTCGGAATTGATGATCGTGGCAGCCAGCTAAAGACAATTTGGTAATTGGGTAACTTGTCACTTTGGGCCTGCGGTCCGCGAAAGCTCATGAAAATCAACTTTGCTATGTTGGAGCGTGGACAAAGTGGACGTTGTGGACAGAGTGGAGGTAGTGAACGATGTGATTTTCGACCCTGGTAATTGGGTAAATTGAAAATCTTTTCCGATTCGTGTTCATTCGTGTGAACTCGTGGCTAAATCCCTGCTCTGTATACCAGAAGTACATGCCCTGACAGCCTCTAAAGGTTACTCCTTAGGCAACAATTCTGGATTGACAATTTATGTCACCCAGCATACGATTCGGCAAGGAATCAGTTCTGCGATCGGCCGTCCCCCGAGCCATGCCAGAAGCTCTTTTTTTCGGTTAATTTTCATAGCCAGGAATCATTTGGGATTATGTCTCAGCGACTAGGCGATCTTCTTGTCCGGGAGAAGATCATCACTCCGGACCAACTTGAAAAGGCGCTGAAGGCGCAACGAGACGCTGGCCCTAACGCCCGGTTGGGTTCAGTCCTGGTGACACTTGGTTTTGTAAGCGACGAGGAAGTCACAAATTTTCTTTCCCGCCAATACGGCGTACCTGCCATTAATCTCCAATATTTTGAAATTGATTCCTCTGTGGTAAAGCTGATTCCTGAAGAGACCGCCAAGCGCTACCAGATCCTGCCGCTCAGCCGCGTGGGAGCATCGTTGACCATCGCCATGGTCGATCCCACCAATGTGTTTGCCATGGACGACATCAAGTTCATGACCGGCTTCAACATCGAGCCGGTAGTGGCCTCCGAGTCGGCCATCATGGATGCCATTGACAAGGCCTATAGCCATCCGGCTGCGGAAGAAAACGTGGATGAGTTGCTGGCCTCCATGGGCGACGAACCCGATGTCGAGTTACAGACGGAACAAGACCAGATGGACCTGGCGGAGTTGGAGAAGTCTGCCGATGAAGCGCCCATCGTCAAGCTGGTGAACATCATTCTCACGGACGCGGTGAAGCGCGGAGCCAGCGACATCCATATCGAGCCTTACGAGAAGGAATACCGCGTGCGTTTTCGCATTGATGGCGTGCTGGCCCACATTATGTCGCCGCCCATGAAGCTCAAAGACGCTATTACGTCGCGCATCAAGATCATGTCGAAGATGGACATCAGCGAGAAGCGCCTGCCGCAAGACGGGCGCATCATGCTGAAGATGCAGATTGGCGGCAAGAAAAAGCAGCTTGATTTTCGCGTCAACTGCCTGCCAACGCTGTGGGG
>DASZEU010000601.1:0-9953 GCA_035940535.1 Candidatus Angelobacter sp. | reverse complement strand
CGGCTGCCTAATTAATTAGGCTGCGTATGCCATTTGTTGATTGGCAATTATCATTTTGCACGCGATTACGGGTGTGTGCACCCCGGCATGCCTCTTGGCCGCAAGCATCTCCGTCGAAGCCGTGACGCCCCCACTGGTGGGTTTGGCCATGCAAAGACCTTCTTTTAATCTAGGTCTTGGATCACTGTAAGTCAAACCCGGTAATGATGCCAAAGGTATAGTTTAATAGCTTGCCTGATAGCCTCCAAACTCCTGCTTTGAGATCAGATAGGCGCCCACAATCATGTGGTGGTCATTGATTCCATTGCCCGCGCTGTTTCCGTGAGGGTCTTCGAAGTCGTAGTACTTGCCGGAATGCAACAGCGCTCCGTGAAAGTTGTGGGAGCTGTCCAGCCAGGTAAAAATCACGTCACCCGCGCGATTGATTGAGTGGGCGTAGGAACTCGTTGCGCCGGGGACATTAATACTTGTGTACTTCGAGTTGCGGTAGATCGAAGACTCAACCTGGCCCGCTGAGTCCCCCCAGATCATTGTGATTGTGCTGCTGTCGTTGATTCCATAGGCCTGCGTAAACGTTGCTCCGGGAACGTCCAGAGTGGTGTATCTCCCGGCTTTCAACAGGAATCCATGCTCTGCGCCGGATGAATCAAAAAACTCGCCAGTAATCTCCTGCTGGTCGTTAATGCCAAAAGCGCCGGATGCGCTCGCTCCCGCGGGCCCGATATCGGTGAACTTTCCTTGGTTGTACTCGAAAGCCTGAAGCCGGCCGCTTTTGCTGTAGTAGCCGACGATGACTCCCGCCTTGTTGATCCCGCTGGGACGCGTTACCGTGCTGGCTGGATCATCAATAATCGTTGCTTTTCCGTTGCTCAGGCGGAACCCGTGAGAAACCCCGGATTGATCAGTGTAATTGCCGACCATGACTCCCGCGTTGTTTATCCCGGTGACTACGGTGCTCTTGGCCCCATGAATATTGACATTCTTAAACATGAAAGTCAGAGTTGAGGAACCTGCGGCGCTGCCCGCGGAGGTCACGGCCACCAGCAGTGCAAGGGCGGCGGTTGCTGAATAGAGAGTCTTCATGGCATCCCCCTTCGCACGTAGAATTATTGCGAGAATTGGGCCTTTGTCAATGGGGCCGTGGCGTACAATATCTTTGTCCATAAACATACTAGACATTATTTCTTCGTTCCGTTACAATCGACTTGCGGTTAACTGATCGAGGCCCGGATCGGCATAAATCCTCCTGAGCCGGGCCTTTCTTTCCTCGTTTTCCAGGTTCAACCTTAGCCGTCCGGTCTCTTATATGGAGCGAAATCTGCTCAGCAGACAGAATCACGTTCCGGTTCCTGACGCAATCTCGCCACTCGCTGACCGCGCCTCCATTTGCTCCATCATCCTGCGACGAGCGCAATTCATCCGCTATACTAGTTACGTATGGCAATTTTGGAGAACATCGCCGCTATCGCCAAGGGCATGAGCATCACCTTTATGGAGATGTTTCAGCCCACGCAAGTGGAAAACTATCCTGACGGACCGGGACCGCTGCGCGGCGCCCAACTGCAGGAACGATTTCGCGGCGTGCACGTTTTGCAGCGCGATGAGAATGGACTAGAAAAGTGCGTTGCCTGTTTCCTGTGCGCTGCCGCTTGCCCGTCTAACTGCATTTATATCGAGGCGGCGGAGAATACGGCTGAGCATCGGGTGAGCGGAGCGGAGCGCTACGCAAAGGTTTATAACATCGATTACAACCGATGTATTTTCTGCGGATATTGTGTCGAAGCTTGTCCCACGGATGCGATCACACACGGACACGGCTTCGAAATTGCCACCTTCAATGCCAGTAATTTGGTTTATCGGAAAGAACAGATGCTGGCTCCCAAGCCAGCACACATGGGAGCAAACGCGGTATTCAATCAAGCCGAGGTCGCGGGTGGCGCGCCTCCGCTGGCGGTTCCAGGGAGCTAGTTTTTTCGGTTCTCCCGAATGAGGGAACGCCGGTGGCCGCGACATTGCCGCTTCATCTGGCAGCCTTCCAGTAGGAAGTCCTCGATCTCCTGCCCTAAAATTTGGCGAATTCGAAATACAGTAGAGTGCAAAGAAGTATCCGGAAAGAAGGGAACAGTTGAGGGGCGCAATTGTCCGCGTGGTGGGTGCTTTGGTTTTGTTAGCCGCGCTGGTGTATGCGGGTGATTATCTCTTAGTTCGATTCAAGATTCCCAAGGGCCGCGAGCCGTTTTCCAGCGTGACCATCCAGCCTTATTACGCAATCCATCAGAAGAGTGGCAAGACTGAATACGATTATGCGCAGCCGCAGACTCAGGTGTGTGTGCAGTCGTTGTTTCCTCACTTCGGCTACGATCCATGCTGGTATGTGAAGCGGCATACCGACAAGCGGATCGATATATAACTCCTTCCTTTCGGCTTGAACTTGCTTTCCGGTTCTGTCTTCCGGTTTCCCGAGTGGTACTATCGTCTGTTTTGAGGTTTAGAGACGGGAGTAGCAGATGAACGCAGCCCATACAGTTGCATCTCCACGAGTAGTTTGCATCGAAGATTTTCGGCCCATAGCCCGGCGGCGGTTGCCCAGGGCGGTTTTCGATTATCTGGATGGCGGTGCTGAGGGCGAAGTTACGCTGCGGGAAAACTGCCGCGCATTTCAGGATGTGACCTTTCGTCCTCGACACGCAGTTGCGCTGGGGAAATGCGATTTAAGTGTGCGGGTGCTGGGCTTTGATCTGGCTCTTCCGTTTTTGCTTGCTCCAGTCGGATACAGCCGACTGATGCATCCGGGCGGGGAAGTAGCAGCGGCTCGCGCGGCGGGAGCGGCAGGCACGGGTTACATTCTCTCGACCATTTCCGGACACAAGCTCGAGGATGTGAAGGCGGCTTCGAGCGGCCCGGTTTTCTACCAGCTTTATCTGATGGGCGGACGCGGGGCTTCGGAGGCTGCGATCGACAGAGCGCGGGCTGCAGGATTCTCTGCTCTGGTGGTGACGATTGATACTGCGGTTGCAGGAATTCGCGAGCGCGACTATCGCAATGGCATGAAAGAGCTGATCAGCGGCGGCGTGTTCGAGAAAATCCCTTACATTCCAGAAATGTTGAAGCATCCGGGATGGCTGGTCAGTTACTTGCGCGATGGCGGTTTGCCGGGATTACCGAATGTGATTATCCCGGGAAAAGGGCAGATGCCGCTAGTTGATATTAATGCGGCCTTGGCCGCAGCCGCTGTTACCTGGGCGGATTTGCGTTGGATTCGCGAGCACTGGAAAGGGCCGATCGTGGTCAAGGGCGTGCTTACGGGCGACGATGGGCGGCGCGCCGTCGATGAGGGTGCTGCGGCCATTTCAGTTTCGAATCACGGCGGACGTCAACTGGATTGTGTTCCAGCTTCAGTGCGAGCGTTGCCTGAGGTGGTGAAGGCGGTGAACGGTCAAGTCGAAGTGTTGATGGATGGCGGTGTTCGCCGCGGGACCGATGTGGTTAAAGCGATATGTATGGGAGCGCGCGCGGTTTTGTGTGGGCGCGCTTATGCGTACGGCCTGGCTGCGGCCGGTGAAGCGGGAGTGACGCGTGCGATTGAGATTCTACGAACGGACGTTGAGCGCACGCTGAGGTTGCTGGGTTGTCCGTCGATTGCAGCTCTCAATGGCTCTTATGTGAACGTCCCCGCGGCGTGGGATTAGATTGTGGAACCGTTGACTGTAATCATCTGAGTCTGTGATCCATGAATTCCTCAAGTAAAGCAGCAACTTCAGCAACAATCGGGGCAAATCCCGACAATTCCGAACCAAGAAGCTATCAATTACCGATTGGCACGATCTTCCGTAACCTGCTCTATTACTACAGCGCGTGCGATATTCAAGATGGCCAATGGCCACGATCTCATACCCGCCGCATGCGGCTGCGCTCTAAAGCAAGCATCAGGATGAGCCGCACGGAACCAAAGGAAGGCCGACACTGATGTTGCAGCCAGCGCAAAATCCCGCCAACGACGCGAAATTTTCCCCAACGCCTTACACACCACCCAAAAACATAACCAGTTCCATGGAGCAGGCTACGATTGGACGCTCCGTCGTGATCAAGGGCGATATCAGCGGTGCTGAATCGCTTTATATCGATGGACGAGTTGAAGGCACAATCAATTTCACTGACAGCCGCGTCACCATTGGGCGCAATGCGGTCATCGTAGCGAACGTCGCCGCCAAGGAAGTTGTAGTCATGGGAACGGTGACTGGCAACATCCATTGCGCGGATCGTCTGGACATCCGCAGTGAGGGAACCGTGACCGGAGACGTTGTGACTCCGCGCGTGTGTATCGAGGACGGGGCGCTGGTAAAGGGCTCGGTTGAAGTGCGCACGGAAAAAAAGCAAGGCGCGCAACCGCAGAATGAAAAGTCTCAGGCCCAAGCGAAGGCGGTAGAAGCCGCCAAGCCCGAGCCACAGAAAGCTGCTGCCGCTAGCGCTTCGACTTCAGCGACGTTGGCGCATGGCAGTAAAGTCATGTACAACGAATCGAACTAATACGCCGCACAAGAATTCTGGGCACCGGAGCGTGACCCCTGGTGCCCGAGTTTTTTGGAAACCAATCCGTTATTTCTTTTCGTCCTGTTTCAAATCGAGCGCCGCGGAGTTCATGCAATAGCGCAGGCCGGTCGGATTAGGACCGTCAGGGAAGACATGCCCGAGGTGCGCATTACAGCGAGCACAACGTGCCTCGGTGCGCACCATGCCGTAGGATTTGTCAGTCTCTTCCGCAATTGCGCCCGGATCGACGGGCTTCCAGAAGCTTGGCCAGCCGGTCCCTGATTCGAACTTGGTCTCAGAACTGAATAGCGGCTGGCCGCAGCATATGCAGGTGTACGTGCCCGGATCTTTGGTCTTCCAATATTTTCCGGTAAAGGCCGGTTCAGTTCCCGCTTTGCGAGTTACCCGATACTGCTCGGGTGATAGCTCCTTTTTCCAGTCTTCTTCGGACTTAATAACTTTTTCTGGCATGAAAGTCTCCTCATCGGTTCTCCTATTGGATTAAGTCGGGTGCAGAAAGGTTACGCCTGACGAAATTTCCATTTCACCACAGAGTCACAGAGGCACAGAGACAAATAGTGCTCAAACCCTTCGGTTCAAGAGGTGCCTTGAAAGGAACCCTAAAGTGCTTGACTTCGCCTTTCGTTCGCTTAGAATGGCGGCATGGCGATTACACGCAGGCAGCGTCAAGTTTACGATTTCATCTCGGAGTTCGTGCAGAAGCAGGGATACTCTCCTTCGTTTGAGGAGATTGGAGACGGTCTGGGATTGAGTTCGCTGGCGACTGTACACAAACACATCTCGAACCTTGAGAAAAAAGGCTTGCTCACGCGCGATTACAACCGCAGCCGATCTATAGATCTGCTGCCGCCTAAAGGCAGGTTGAAGCAGGCGATGTCCGTGAATACGACCATGGTGCTGCCGCTCCTTGGGCGAATCGCAGCTGGGCAGCCCATCGAAGCTGTGGAGAATCCAGAGACCATTTCTCTGGCTGATTTCGTGCGCTCGAAAGAAGTGTTTGTGCTCGAAGTGCGCGGCGATTCCATGCAGGATGAACACATCATGAGCGGAGATTATGTTTTGGTAGAAAAGGCGAAGACGGCGCATAACGGAGATATCGTGGTGGCGCTGGTCGGGGGATCGGATGCCACGCTGAAGCGTTTCTATCACGAGGGTGACAACATCCGGTTACAGCCCTCGAATGTGAATATGAAGCCCATCATTGTCCCGGCGGCCACGGTTCAGCTTCAGGGCAGAGTGATCGGGGTGTTGCGGAAGTATTGACCGAGTCCATGCCTGGCGAGGAGCGTCCGATGCCACGTCCTTCCGAGGTGCCAGCTTGCGACTTTGCTCAGGCTTATGCCCTGAACGATCGCATGAATCAGCTTTTGCTGGAGTATCTTGACGCTCGCGCATGGCGGGCAAAAATCCCTGGCCGCAAAAGCCGTACTATCGCCGACATCTTCGCTCACGTCCACAACATCCGGTGCAAGTGGCTGAGACTCTCCGCCCCCCACATTAAGTTGCCTGCACGGCTTGATCGCAGCCGCTGCACTCAGAAGCAAGCGCGGACGGCACTGGCGGAGAGTGCCACTCTCTGTGTCCAGATGCTGGCAGAGGCTCTGAGCGATCCCCAAGGCCGCGTCCAGCGTTTTGTGCGCGATGGCTGGGCCCGGCCGTGGCCTCCGGGCGTTGCCATGTTCGCCTACATGATTACGCACGACGCTCATCACCGCGGACAAGTGTGCATGTTAGCCCATCAACTCGGGTTCCCATTGAGAGGCCGCGGGGCTTACGGAATATGGGTTTGGGAGGCACTTGCGAAGGAGTATGGATTCCAACTCGTTGCTGCGCGCAAAAACAAACGCCCGGCTGGGACCGGGCGCTCAAATCCTCGATCGAAATGACTCAGCCGATGTGCTTGTCCAGCGCCTTCTGAATCGTCTCTTTCGGAACGTAGCCTACGATCTGTTCCTTTACCTGGCCGCCTTTGAACACCAGCAGGGTCGGGATACCGCGTACGCCATAGCGCATGGGAGTAGCGCTGTTGTGGTCCACGTCCATTTTTCCGACTTTCACTCGGCCCTGGTAGTCCTTGGCCAACTCTTCGACGATAGGAGCGATGGCGCGACAAGGTCCGCACCAGGTCGCCCAGAAGTCCACAAGGACGAGAGTCTCTGATTTGAGAACATCCTGGTCGAAATTTGAATCTGTTACTTCAAGTATTCCATTGCCTGCCATCAAGGTCCTCCGCTGGACGGTGCTTAACCAAGCCGCGTTCAGCAAAACAGTATAAAAGCCCATCCATCGATGGGCCCAATTAATCTTAACACTACATTTGATGCAGGACCGCGGCGGAAGTCGCATCGAGTAGTGCTCAGGCCACATGCAAAGATTCAAGCGCTACTGCTCGCAAATAAAAACGTCCTAAACCTTTCAGTTTAGGACGCCTCGGCAGCCCTCCCCCAGAACTGCCAAACCACGATTGGATAGTAGCCCTGCACCCTGGCGGTGTAAATGTCACTTTGGTAATCCACATTTGAGAGAAGTAATGCGAATTTTGCTCTCGGAGTAATCAGGGCACAAATAAAGGTGACTCTCGCAATTCGCTGTTGGCAAAGAAGAGAATAAGTTTGAAGGAGTTAGGCCGCGTACGGTTACTTCGATTGAGCACGGATATTTGCACAGCCACTGTTGTGGGGATCGACGCTGGCGACTACTGTTTCTGCCATGATTGTCCTGCGTCAGAGGTGATCCAGATTTCGCGGTTGGAACTGGTTAGCTTGCCATTCAGAGTATCGCGGAATTCTACTCCGACGATATCGCCAACGAAAGACTGGCCATTGGCTGTTGGGAATACTTGCGCCCAGTGCTGACCGGCATCCGAGGAATGGAACAGCGCGCCAGCCTTGCCGCCCACCCAGATATCCAAACCATTTGCTGCCAAAGCGCGAAGAATTAAATGGCTTGCGACCGGAACCGTTTGCCAGGTTCTGCCTGAATCAAGTGAACGTTGCAAAACGCCATCCCAGCTCAGAGTCCAGCGTGGTGCAAGGTTTTCAGCCGCGAGGTCATCCGGGAAGAACGTGCCGCTCGTCGGCGAATTCATGGCGGCACCGCCGGTTGCCGGTTCAGCATCGCTTGGGGCTACAGCGTCCTTGGCTCTTCCTGGAACTACTTCAGCGAATGGCGAGGGCATCTTAGCGTCCGCCATTTCAACCGGGATCGAATCGGCCGCTCTGTGATTTCCGGAATTGCTTCGACTTGTTCGTTGTTTAGCTGCCTGAACTGGTCCGGGATTTAAATTCGGCGACTGCGGAAGCGCCGCCATATCGGGGATTGCCTGGGCCGACTTGGAAGGGCTCGACAGGGAAGCCCGCCTGGCTGGATGTTGTACAGACTCATGTCTCTGATGAACCGTGATTGCGGCGCCAACCACGATGATACAAGCCATGGCTGCTCCCCATCGCAGGGCCGGCCACGAGAGCCAGGCTGCACGAGAAGGAGTTAGTGAGACAACACCAGCGACGTTAGGCTGAGCTCCTGACAGCGACACGATTTCCCGGCAATTCATGCACAGCGACAGATGCCGCAGGACCTCAGACTGCTCGCGTTGGCCTAATGACCTTTCCAGGAAGGCGCTGAGTAGATTCGGTTCAGGATGGTCTGCAAGCTTCGCATTCGCCTGCAGACGCTGCTTTACGATTTTGGGTATTTCTGCCATTTGTTGTTACGGGTCACCTAAGACCCATCGCCTGCCGGGGTTTCCGCCTTCTTTTTAGAGAACGCCGGTCTGCCGGTTTCTTGCGCCAGCCGGCTGCGAATATTGACGCGCAGGTCGCGCACATCGACTTCGAGCGCCTCTTGAGCCTGGCGGCGGCTCATCCCTCGCCGTCCCAATGACGCCAAGATTTGCTTTCGCAATGACTTAGCGAGTTTATCCAACTTCCGGCTGATGGTAGATTCGTGTACCCCCAAGCTACGTGCGATATCGGCCAAGGTTCGCTCATCCAGAAAATAGGAGGCCAGCACAAATCGCTCTTCCGGGCCCAGCGCGGCTAAAACCTCGTCGACAGCACCCTCTACTCTGGGATCAGCCACAATGGCGGTTTCCGGTTCAGCCGTGGCAAATTGTGCGCCTTCTTCGGCTTCCTCGTCGAGGCTGACCAGTCGCCGTTGCCGCCGGTAGCGGTTCACATGCTCCTGCGCCATGACTGTGCGTAGCCAACCTTCCAGGGAGCCGCGTCCGGTATAGGAAGCCAGCTTCGAAGCTCGCTCCCCATCGCGTCTTACCGTGCCATAAAGATCGGCGTAAATGGAATCGGCCAATTCGCGCGCCGTCGAACTTTCTTTCGTAATGTAACCGGCAATTTCGTACAGCTTCTCGCGATAGCGAGTGAGGAAAACTTCCCAAGCATGCTCATTTCCTGTGGCGCAGGCCCGGGCCAGCGCGAGTTCTTCCACGCGAAGGCTTGCATAGAAATCGCAAACTTCATTTTGCGTCGAGTCGGCAGGCAAGTACTTCCGGCCAATTTCCGCCAGGATGTTGTCGAATTGAGCACGACTGAGCCCACAGAGTTCGCATTTGCTCTTTATGTAAATATCGGCCAGCACGGACTCCATGCTCGCGGACGTTTCCCCCATTGGTTGGCCAGTATCTCTGGGCATAATGATCGGCTTTTTTGATGCTATCAACTATTGGACGCTGCCACCGGGAATTTTGCCGCAAACTTCAGATGGACTCCTATGCATGTGTCAAGCCCAGCCTGTAAAGTTGAGACATGGCTGTTGATTCTGAAAATAGCAGTTGGCTGATTCGGCTTCACACCGAGCTCGTGGGCTGTACCCGCTGTCCGCGACTGGTGGAGTATCGCGAAAGGATTGCGCGCGAGAAGCGCCGGGCTTATCGGGATTGCGAGTATTGGGGAAAGCCTGTGCCGGGTTTTGGCGATCCCGCCGCCCGGGTTCTGATTCTTGGGCTTGCCCCCGGGGCGCACGGCTCTAATCGCACTGGGCGTCCGTTTACCGGGGACGCATCGGGCAAATTCATGTTTCCAGTGTTGTACGAGACTGGTTTTGCCAATCAGCCAAACGCGACCGATCGGCTGGACGGGCTCAAGCTCAACGACATCTACATCACGGCAGCGGTTCGCTGTGCTCCGCCCGACAATAAGCCGCTGCCGCAGGAGTTGACGAACTGTGCTTCTTATCTGGACCGTGAGCTGGATGGTCTCAATAATGTGAAGGCGGTGGTCGCCCTGGGACGGATCGGCTTTGATGCGTATCTCAATTACCTCAAACGGCGCGGTCAGCTTGGCAGCCGCAAGACATACGTTTTCCAGCATGGGGCTAAGTACAAATTGGCGGACGGAAAGACGTTATTGGCCTCCTATCATCCTTCTAACCAGAACACTCAAACGGGC
>DASZEU010000600.1:0-8459 GCA_035940535.1 Candidatus Angelobacter sp. | reverse complement strand
CTCCGCTGTAGAGGGCAATTCGCGCATTACGGGCGTGGCCAGGTGTTTGACTCTTGGCCGAGTGAAAACACTACTCACGCCAGAACAGATACTCGTGAATTTTAATCGCTTCACAGCTTCTTACGCGCTGGGCTAACTTCTTAGCGCGCCTCCGGCGCTGACCATCTGAGTCCCTGACAACTTCGAATTCCTTAAGTGAACCGTATTGGGGCTATTTTCACACGTCCCCCTTTCGGGGGACTCGGGAACGCTCTTCATAACCTCACAGAGTCCGCCCCAAATGTGCAAATTCCAGACGATGCCTTCGGCATCGGGATAGCGTTGCGACACGGCACCCCTAAAGGGTACACGCACGTATACGCCAGGTTGCTATACAGCAACTTGCTTGATGACAGCCCTTGATACATGGCTGTCATCCAATCAGGCGTGTCATCGAGGTGTAGTCCGCAGTGGATGCCGCAGGCTGTTTCAATTCTGGCTCTGCTGGGTTTCTGCCCGCGAAGCTTCGTGATTCATGCGTCCCCGGTAGTTCGTGACCCCATGAAGTCTTTTAATTTCATACATATACAGCTCAGACAACAAGAGCGCAAGGTTTCCGCGTGCCGAGAAATTTATTTTTGGGGCAAGTGTAACGATTCGGTCTTAGGACTCACTCTCTAATGTAACCGGGAAATCTGGGGATCTGCGCCACAGGAAAACAAAATCAATCAAGTATAGGAAACAAGCGCCAGATCAGCTCTTGTCGAATGGAGTCATTTCGTTAGTTTCATGTTACTCGCAGGCGGGTGTCGGTCGGGATGAGTTGGCTAGAACGGCTTTAGGAGGCAGGCCTTAACGGGGTTTATCTTATGCATGTTACGCCGAACAGAGAAGTCCTCCCGAGGAGCGAACATATCTTCGATTCTGAATATTTGCAGCGCCTTAGGGAACACGATCCCTCAATTGAGGATCACTTCTACTCCTACTTCCGACCCAGGCTCAAATTGAAGCTGGGCGGGCGGAGGTTGCAGGATTCAGATGTGCGAGACATTATCCAGGATACGTTCGCACGCACGCTCAAGGCGGTGCGTGACAACACAATCAAGTCACCGAACGCATTTGGCGGCTATGTGAGCAGCGTCTGTGATTTTGTCCTTTACGAGAAATACCGTGAACGCAGCCGTTGGCATCTGGATGTGGATGCCATCGACATTCCCGATGAAGGGGAAAATCTTGAGAAGCGAATGTATCAGAAAGAAAGACGCAAGCAGGCGGAAATGGTCCTTGGCGATCTTCGCATCAAGGACCGCAACGTTCTGCGAGCTAAGCTCTTTGATGAACTGGACAACGAGGAGATATGCTCTCTTTTAGGCATCTCTCTGGAAAACCTGCGTGTCACATTGCACCGTGCGACCAAAAGATTCGCAAAGGCTTGCCGAAAGCGAGGGTTCGATTTTGATCCGAGTTAATTGGGTATCTGTCAGGGGTATGTTATGAACCATGTTCCGATGAGCCATGAAGAAGCAAGTGCCAACCAGATGGTAGAACGTTTTGCGCTGGGCGAACTCACGGGTGAAGATCGCGAGAGATTCGAAGCCCATTTCTTTGACTGTCAGGAATGTTTTGATGGAGTCCGCCTCACGTCTGAGTTCCTCCACCACACCCGTCAAGTTTTATCTCGCGAACCGGAAAAAGGGATGTTGGCGCGTTTGACTGCCGACCTTTTGCGGCCCGCGCCTGCCCTGGTAAGTGCCCTGTTTCTGTGCGTTGTTAGCGCAGTCTTCTACCAGAATCAAAAAATCGCGGCCATGAGCAAACCGAAACTAGAGGCTCGGTATTTCCTTGGAGGACAGACGCGCGCACCCCAGGGCGAGAAGCCCATTGTGGTGCGCAAGAATGTCCAACTCAGCCTGAATGTTGAATTCATGCCCAGCAGCGAATTCAAGTCCTATCAGGCTCAGATTAAGGATGATTCCGGCAAGGTCAAGTACTCGATGGCCGTAAATCCGCAGGAGGTCGAGGATTCGGTTTCCGTTGTGTTGTCGCCCGAAAGTCTGAAGGAGGGTAAGTATAACCTGGTCATTTTCGGGGAGCCGAGGTCCGGCCCTCGCAAGGATGTTGGTGGCGGCTCGTTTTATTTGCAATTGGCAAACTGATAAAGTTGTTGGCTCTCGCACAGGCATCGCAGTTATATAAATTCTTTTGATGTAATTGTGGAGCGTTCAATGAGGAAGAAGTGCCCCTGCCGCCATTCGCAATATCTGTACCACGCGTCCGCCTATGGGCTTATGGGAGACTTTCAGCGGCCGTCGCAGCAGAACGTGCCGATGCAGGGCTCAGTCTTGCTGCCGGCTAATGGTGGCCTTGTTAGCCAGAGGTTGCCCAAGTTCAAGCTCGATGGCTTGATCTCATTCGATGAAGCGTATGTGGAAGCCGGTGGCAGCTATGACGAGTGTCATGACGTAGAGACCAGCTACGCGCTCTCCGTCATTGTAGGGCTGAACATTGCAGATATGCTCACGGCAGATCGTGTGGTCGCGCGCATGGCTGTGTATTCTCCGATCGGTGATCATGGTGGGGAGCACACCTTCGATATTACGGGGAGTTACTTCGAGAACTTGAAGATTGCAGGACATGAGATCAACCTTAAGCTGGCGACCGCCGAATTCAACGATCTTAGCTCCTACTCAAAGTTCAAGGAGGCATATAAGACCGAAAAGGCCGATAAGTGGTTGTTGTTCCATAAATTGGCCAATCTAGAAACCGAGGAACTGAAAAAGCTGGAGGACACGTACCACGCTCTCTACGGCATGTCCGGGATGATCAAAACATGGAAAACAGATACAACGGAGACTACAAGAGACCGCTACTGGTGTTCGGCTGCCAGCGACTTCGACCTCAGCAAGCACACCGGGCAGAATTCGGAGCTAAAGGGCCATGGGGCGGTGATTTGCATACCGAAATTCGGTGTGATTCGGCTGGCAGAGATGCTGATCACCAAAGACACGCGCAGCTTGACCATGTTCCGCGTGGATATGTGTTCCACGGGCCACGGCACTACAACGGGAGGTACAACGACCGGTGGTGGCGGCACCGGCTTTCCCATAGCGCCTCCATCATGAAGGTGGCCGGATGCCTGCTGCTGATTCTTGCCATCCTAAGCGGATGTCGACAGGCCACGGAGGTTCCGGCAACCCGGTCTCAAATCGCCCCTCTTGCGCCGGTGAAAGAACAAGAGCCGGCAAGAAACAACCAAGCTTCCTGGCTGGCCCGGCACACTGAGCTCCAGCACAAACTTGAGCAAGGACACTATCAAGAGGTAGCCAGCGAGGCTGAAAAAGCGTACAGCGCGACTGCCGGCAGCGAGCGCTTGTGGGCATGGAAATTCAGGCTGTTGCAAGCGCGGGCCACAATCAAAGAAAACCAATCCAAAGCAGCTCTGGCCTTGCTGAAGATGGAACCGCCTCCGGGACTCCCCATTGAAGACTTCGTGAGAAAAGATATTGTCTTTGCAGAAGCAATGATCGTGCAAAAAAAACCCAATGACGCCTTGGCGGCCTTGAACCGGGTCAAACCCTTGCTCACTTCAGCCTCTATCAACCCGGTTCTCAATGCTGAGTGGCTGCTTTGGCGTGGCCGATGTGAATCACTCAGCAGTGAAGCGGGCCAGACTTACTTCCAGCAAGCGGCGCGTTTGGCCCACGGCAACGACAAGTTCATAGAAGCCTCTGCTGAGGGCAACATGGGTGCTAGCTTGTTCGAACGGCAGCATTTTGACGAAGCGATTGATCACCTCAAGGCTGCCCTTGTCCTTGCCAAAGAAATAGACTCGCCAGTTCGGCAAGAGATTGCTCTCGGCTACATGTCGCAGAGCTACTTTGAGCTGGGCGACTATCAAAAATCTGAACAATATGCCCACAGCTCGGAGCGGCTTACGGCGGAGCTTGGCCTGATCTATCACAGAATGCGGCGGCTCGTTGATATCGGCCGCAACGAACAGAATCGCGGAAATTATGACGACGCCATGGGCTACTACTTGCAGGCAATGTCTTTGGCGCGCAAGGATTTGGAAAAAAAAGATGGGGATAAAGACGACAGCAACGATGTCCTGGCGCGATGCCTACTGGACATGGCCGACATGGAATTGCACCGGGGGAACCTCGACAAGGTTGAAGATTATAGCCGCCAGGCGGCGCTCACTCTTAAAGCCGATCAGGCGCGTAGATGGCAGGTGATTAAGATCGATCTTGCTCTGGCGCGCCAGAATTACTCTTCCGCCGAGGAGATGCTGAGGAGCCTCTTAGCGGAAAAGAATTTGACCACCAAAGACCGGTGGCTGGCACAAGGCCGGATGGCTCGATTGTATGAGTTGCAGGGCCAGGCAAATAACGCGGACCGATGGTATCGCATGGCGCTCGATACAGCGGTAGGAGCGTCGGCAACCCTCAATCACCCGGAGTACAAGATATCTCTCCTCAGCAATTTGCCTTTTTACAATAACTATATCGAGTTCTTGATACGGTCCAATCAACACAGTCGCGCCCTCCAGGTGGCTGAAAGCGGACGGGCCAAGGTCTTAGCGAAAGCCTCGGCTCACAATCCGGCGGCTGACAATGCAACCGCATGGCTGAGCAGAATTCAAAACGAGTTACAGCGTAGCGGCAAAGTGGTTTTGGCCTACTGGGCGAGCTCTACTCAACTGTATACGTGGGTGGTGACGCCTTCCAAGATTCAGATCGTGAAGCAGCAATATGGAAGTCCCGAGCTTGAGAAATTAGTTCAGTCTTATCAGAAAGAAATTGAACTCCACAATAAACTCGATGAATGTCCCGCCGGGAGCAAGCTGTATCAGATTCTGGTGCAGCCGGTTCAGTCTTTCGTCCCTAAAGGCTCTCACGCAATCATTGTGGCCGATGCAAGCTTGTACGACATCAATTTTGAATCGCTCATCGTAACCGAACCCAAGCCGCACTATTGGATTGAAGACGTTGAACTGGAAAACGCGATTTCTGTGCAGCCAGTAACCACTGCCAGCCGCCAACAGTCGAATTATGAAAAGGACTTATTAGCTATTGGTGCTCCCGTCCAAGCAAGCCAGGAATTTTCCTTGCTTCCTCATGCACCGGACGAGATCAAGCTGGTTACCAGCACTTTCGCGGCTGGCCAACAGCGAGTCATTACTGCGGAGCAGGCCACCCCGCAGGCCTTTTTCAATAGCAATCCGGACGCCTATCGATACATTCACTTCGTGGCCCATGGCACCAACGTTGCGCTGGATCCACTTGAATCGGCGATTATCCTGTCGCCCGACGAAAACCATTCGTACAAGCTGTATGCGCGAGACATTGCCAATCTAAAACGTCCCATTCGGGCCCAGGTGGTGACCATATCTTCGTGCAATTCTGCGGGCTCCAATACTTATGAAATGGGCGGCCTTGTCGGATTGAGCTGGGCATTTACACATGCGGGCGCCCGCCAGGTGGTGGCGGCTTTGTGGAAAGTCGACGATGCCACTATGCCTGATCTCATGGGCAGCTTCTATCGAGAAATGGCCAAGGGCAAGAGCACCAGCGAAGCTTTGCGGGATGCAAAACTAGTATTTTTGCATTCCAAGGGGCCGCGCAAGAGACCATATTATTGGGCTACACTACAGCTCTACACCGGATCGTAGATTTAACCCGAGCACTTTCTGGAATTCCGCCGCACGCTCGGCCGGACTAGGTCCACGATGTCGTTAAATAGATTTTCAAGCTTTAGAACAAGAACACCCGCCATGTGTTTGAGCTATACGAGCTGTGGGCTGCGTGGGACTGGCTTCTGACGGAAAAATCGAGCGTTGCCGAGTTGCCTCTTAATCTGACGTGGAATATTTATGCATTTTCGGGGTCCTTCGCTTCGTTCAGGATGACAGCGCGTTTTAAAGGGGGAAATTGATGCTCAGCCCCACGAAAAGTAAGTGACATTGGGCTAAAGCCCGATTGATTTCTAAACGCTTTGCGGCACGAGTAAACTTCCTTCGGCGAACCTCAAGACAGGCCGTGCCCTGATACAAATCAACTCTGATAGTCCCTTTTTCCGCAAGTTCTGAAGTCTTCCAAACTTTCTGAGTGCCGCCCTGCCGGGGCTCATGGGCATGTCTTTTAAGTTTTCCCAGGGTTTCACTGCGTTTCACCCTGGGCTAACCTCTTAACGCGCCTCCGGCGCTGGACGCAAATGACCCACTACGATGTCAAATCTTTATTGCAATTCCCAGGCCGTTGATCGTTCTCAAGAATGTACGGACGGCGCCGTGACCTTTCTGCCATCCCGCCGGTTTAGTTAAGTAGACAAGAGAGAACATGTTCCCTGGGGAGAACGACCTTGAATGCTGTTGCTAACGCAGCCAACGTAACCAACGAACGGCTCCTGATCGAAGCGGCCCAGCATGATCCGAGCCGTTTTGCGGAGTTGTATGAGAACAACTTTGCCCGCGTCTATGCGTTCGTCGTGCGACGGGTACAAAACCGCGAAGAAGCCGAAGATGTGACGGCGGAGGTCTTCCACCAGGCGCTGGCCAAGCTGGGACACTTCCAATGGCGCGGCATTCCTTTCGTGGCGTGGCTCTTGCGAATCGCCGCCAACACGTTGGCGGACCGATGGCAGCGCGAGTCGAGAAACCAAGAAGTTCCGGCTGACGTTTTGGAAGAGGCCGGCGCGGACCAGGCGATTGAGCGAAGCGCCATGTTGTTTCAACTGGTGGAGCGTCTGCCAGAAGACCAGCGGCTGGTGGTTCTCCGGCGGTTTGTCGATCAAAAGAGCTTGCGGGAAATTGCGCAGGAGTTGGGACGGACAGAAGGGGCGGTCAAGCAGCTTCAATTTCGCGCCTTGCAGAACTTGCGCAGTAAAGTGAGGAGCAATCATGAATCGTCATAACATTTTTGATGAACTTGACCAGGCTATCGAGCAGATGCTGGCCGAACCTGATGGAGAGAAGCCGGCCGTACAGGACGAAGTTGGGGAACTGGTGGACATTGCTTCCGACTTGCGGCATCTTCCCCGTCCGGATTTCAAGATGCAACTCAAGGCGGAGTTAGAGTGGCAAAGCTGGTCGCCCACCGCACGCTCGAAATCGACGCCTTCTGCGCGGGCGCAAATGGCCGATGCCAGTGTCATGCCTACCTTGGCTGGAAACAGCTACGGCCTTTATCCCATCCACCGCTCGAATTTCGTGGCCTCGGTTCTGTTACATGCTGCTGCCCTGGTGATTTTCGTGGGATTGGGTGTGGTCATGGCGCAGCACCATGGGGAACACAATTTGCAAGACGGAACCAAGGTCACTCTGCTTGCTCCTTATCTGCCTACGACGCCCGGTATCGACAAGAAACCCGGGGGAGGAGGTGGAGGAGGAGAAAGGAGCAAACTCCAGACTTCGGCTGGAGAGCCGCCTAAGACCTCGATGCAGGCGCAACTGGCTCCGCCGGTGGTGGAACGCCCGAGAGAAGAGTCAAAGCTCATGGCTGAGCCAACGGTGGTGGCGGACCTTAAGGTACCCGATAGCGCCAAGGTGGGAGACCAGCTTTCCCGACTGATGGCTCCTTCCGCCGGACCTGGAACTCGTGCTGGTGTTGGCTCAGGTTCCGGACACGGCGTTGGTCCTGGTGACGGCGATGGCCTTGGGCCAGGCAACAATTATGGGCATGGCGGTGGCATCGGCGGCAATGGCCACATCACCACGCCGAAGCTCATCTATTCTCCTGATCCGGAATTCTCGGAAGAGGCGCGTAAATCCAAACATCAGGGTGTAGTGGTCATGACTGTGCTGGTGGGCACGGACGGCAAAGTACACGACGCTCGGGTTACGCAGTCGCTGGGCATGGGGCTGGATGAAAAGGCCATGGAAACAGTCAAATTGTGGAAGTTTGAGCCAGCCAGGGCCAGCGATGGAACCCTTGTGGCCGTCTATGCGAGCATTGAGGTCAACTTCCGTCTGTACTGATGGAACCGTACCGCGGATTTCACGGATGAGCGCGGATCGGAAAGTTCAAAAGCTTAACACTGATACCGCTGGTTACGCTGATTTTCACTGATAAACCACATGATAATAAAAGTTGGTTTTTATCAGCGCTCATCAGCGTAATCAGCGGTCCCTCTTTCTCTATCCTTTGCCGCGCTTTTCGACTTTGGCCCAGGTATCGCGGAGCGCAACGGTTCGATTGATTACCTGCGACCCGGAAGTAGAATCGGGATCTACGCAGAAATATCCCAGCCGTTCGAACTGAAAGCGGCTGCCAGCGGAAGCGCCGGCCATCGATGGTTCAAGTTTGCAGTTCGTCAATACCTCCAATGAGTTGGGATTCAGGTTGGCGGTGAAGTCCTGGCCTTCCTCGGTCTCATTTGGATCTTCTTTCGTAAACAGGTTTTCATAGAGGCGCACTTCGGCATTTACGGCATGGTCAGCCGAGACCCAATGGATGGTGGATTTCACTTTTCGTCCGTCGGGA
>DASZEU010000599.1:0-10839 GCA_035940535.1 Candidatus Angelobacter sp. | reverse complement strand
AGGCAGCGATACAGAAGGTGACAACCTCGCTCGCCAGGGGAAAATTCGTGGGGCGGTCAGCGTTCCCGTCTTTACTGGCGTGTTCGGCCAGGGTTTCAATGATTTTCCGTTCATCATGATGGGGAAGGACCCTGCCCTTGGCGGCACCACCGTGATACCCACCAAGATCACCACTGTTTCTTTGCAGTTGCTCAATCCAGATGGAAGTTTAAGAGCGAGCTTGCCCTATGCGCCCTTTGAAGATCTCACGCTGGACTCGCCAAATTTTGAAGAAGCCAATTACACTTCAGGCCGCAATATCCAATTTGGCGATGCCGTTCAGCGGGCAGAATTTTTTAATACCATGGGTGATGACTGGCATACTGTTCTTCGTCCCAGCGTGGTTGATCGAGTCACCAACCAGATACCGAGATTCGTCAACGTTCAATTGCCGGATGGATCGATAAAGTCGGTACAGAATTATTTCCTGGGAACGGCACATAACGGCGACAAATTCATCTTCTTGCTCGACCTTTTCTTCAACTTCATCAATACCAACACGGTGATCAACGAAATCAACGCCAACAATTACAAAACCAATGCACTGAACCTGGCGGTGTATCCCAACACGTTCTTGTTTTCTATCGACAGTCAAGGAAATTTTGCAGGCTGCTGCACTCTCGGGTTCCATACGTTCTTCGCTGATCCCACGGTGACACCGAGCCCACGATGGATTTTCGGGTTTGCCAGTTGGACCGCGCCGGGAATATTTGGTGGCGGCGCGGCGGATGTAACGCCGCTCTCCCACGAAATCTCGGAAGCGATCAACGATCCCTTTGTGGACAACTTCGTTCCCATCTGGCAGTTCCCTGGCATTCCTGGAGCTTGCCAGAACAACCTGGAAACCGGCGATCCGGTGGAGGTGCTGCCCAACAGCGTGGTCAACATCACCCTAAAAGAGCGCCATGAAGTATTTACCTATCATCCTCAAACAGAAGCGTTGTTGCAGTGGTTCGAGCAACTGCCAACTTCGGATGCGCTGGGCGGCGCATTCAGCTATCCCAATACAACCGCGCTTCCGCAGGCAGCCACTCCTTGTTTCTAAAGGTGGGATTCTTCATCAAAAAAGGCGTCGGTCTCCGGCGCCTTTTTACATAATTTCGTACATAATTTCGAGAACCCTTGGGTCGTCGAAGGCCATCAGGGCAGGAATGCCCTGACACGAAATCAATCTGTTTTGCTTCAAGCCGGTTGCTGATAAATGCCGAAGACGTTTCCTGCTAGGTCCAGGAATCTTGCAGTAATCTCGGGGGCATCGCCACCGATCGGTTGCACAATCTTGCCTCCGCTGGCAATGATCTTATCAACGGTGGCAGCCGCATTGTCGACCATGACATAAACCAGAAGGCCAGGTTGTGAAACGGGTGGGCGTCCTAGCACAAAGGAGCCACTCACTTGGCCGGTCGTGTCGTCAAAAGCGATTGCGCCGTCACCACGTTTTCGAATGTTCCATCCGAAGACGTCGCGATAAAAATCGGCTGAGCGTGCAGTGTCTGTAGTGGGAATTTCAATGTAACAGATCTTGCCGTTTGCGAGTGTAGGAGGCATGAGAACTGTATTCTAACGCAGTCCGAGAAGCTTTCTTCATAAGCAGACCGCCAAACGTATTGGCCGGTGCAATTGTCACAGCTAATTGCTTCCAGTTTTTCCTCTGGCGTGCACAATATTCATAGTTTTTCAACAGGTTATCCACCGACAAATCAGCCCAACTGTAGATTCCCGCTTGAAGCAGACAACACATTCGAGGATGATTCATGCACCCGAGCGTGAGATGTCCTGAATGACGGTCAAACGTTTGAAGGGCTTGCCTCCAGAGGGTTGCGCTTCAGCTTAATCTGCGGTGGTTAGGCAGCTTTGGCTGCCGGCCTTTACTCATCTGTTCCAGAGCAACAGATGAGCGTGAGAGAAGCATACGTTTTGGCTGGAAGGCCGTGCGGCAACACGCGGCTGCGGACGCTCTCACTCAACCTAAGGCCCTGGACCTGTATGGCTGGTACAGGTCAGGGCCTTAATGGTGTTTTGTACGTGTATTCTCTCTATTTTCGCCATATTATATATATCCGCTAAAGATGAAACATCCCAAAATTGCTTGGGGCAAGAATCTGAATGGCCACAACCGAACACAGCATTGATCGCGGTCTGCCGGTCAGCATTGAGGCCGAGCGCGCTATTCTAGGCGCGATTCTCCTGGATAACTTCGCATATAACCAGGCTGCGGAATCTCTTCATGCGGAAGACTTTTCTCTTGATTCGCACCGGCGCATCTACCTGCGCATGATGGAACTGGCTGAGTCCAGCCGCCCCATCGATTTCGTTACTCTTACCGAGCAACTGGGCCAGCACAAGGAAATTGAAGCTGTGGGCGGTGTGGTTTACGTAACCTCGCTCACCGACGGCCTCCCTCGCGTCAAAAACATCGAGCAGTACGTCAAGATTGTCAAAGACAAGGCCATGCTGCGCAATTTGATCCACGCGGCTAGCAGCGCCATGCAACAGGCCTACGAACAAGACGCTCCTGCCGAAGAGATCATCGATGCTGCCGAGTCGGCGATCTTTCAGATTGCCGAAAAACGAATTGGCCAGGGATTCCTGGGCATTCAGGAGATCGTAAAAGCGTCGTTCGGCTCGATTGACAAGCTCTACGAACAAGGGCAGCGCATAACCGGACTGGAAACCCACTTTGAAGACTTCGACAACCTCACCAGTGGACTGCAAAAATCTGATCTCGTCATAGTGGCGGCGCGCCCCTCGATGGGCAAGACCGCTTTTGCCATTAACATCGCCGAGAATTCAGCGGTTCGCGACCACAAGGTTGTGGGCGTGTTTTCCCTGGAAATGTCGCGCGAGTCCCTGCTGCGTCGGCTGCTTTGCTCCCAGGCGCGCGTGGACTCTCACAAACTTCGCACCGGATTTTTGAGCCGCGAAGATTACCACAAGCTGGTTGCTGCCCTGGGCGTCCTGCTGGAAGCGCCGATTTTTATCGACGATACTCCTGGAATTTCCGTTTCCGAAATGCGCGCCAAGTCTCGTCGCCTGCAACAATCGCAGGGCCGTCTCGATCTGATTATTGTGGACTATCTGCAACTGGCGTCGGCGGCCCCACCGGGAGGAGCCAGGCGTTACGAAAACCGCACACAAGAAGTGTCTGCGATCTCGCGTGGGCTGAAAGCGCTGGCCAAGGAGATGAGTTGTCCTGTAATTGCGCTTTCGCAGCTAAGCCGCGCTCCTGAGACCCGCACCGGCAACAACCGCCCGCAGCTTGCCGACCTGCGCGAATCCGGCGCTATTGAACAGGATGCCGACGTAGTAAGCTTCATCTTCCGTGAAGAAGTCTACAAGCAGGATGATCCCGATCTGGAAGGAAAAGCGGAACTGATCATCGCCAAGCAGCGCAATGGTCCTACGGGGACTGTGCACTTGGCCTTCATCAAGCGCTCAACACGATTTGAAAATCTGGCTAATCTGGCAAATGATTCTGCCCTGCCGGATGCTTACTGATAAGCCTGCGCAAAGCTAGTAACCAACCGCCATGGAGTCTTCTTTGTCGTTGGATTCTTTCACTTGGGTTGAAAAAGGCATGGCCATGGTACGTACCAGCACGTTGTAAATATAGGCAGTGAGCGCGCCAAACAAAGCGCCCAAAATGGCGAACCACAATGGGCTGGAGATTAGGACCAAAATTGCAGACTCTGAAATGGACGACACGCGGGTGGCGAACCAAACCACCGCAAAGATCGGAGAAATAACGAAAGCCAGGCTGCCGTAGAAGATACCTGCACCAAAGGCAGACCCAAGTAAAGAGACGCCCGTGCGTTCTTTCGAAACAAGCACATCAGTATGCTTTCTCGCTTGAGGGTTCAATCTTCTGATATCACTCAGTTTCATGCAGTCCTCCCCCACCATCGGAATGGCCCCAATGGTAAGGCTGAAGGTGGCAACTCGAACATCCAGCCGAAATTTTCTCAATTTCCGAATTCAGGACAAGTTGAGGGGCCAGCGATTTGCAAGGTCATTGCCGAAGGGGGTAGCGTGGGGCGTAAACCCATGAAATATAAGACTTTATGGTTCTACAAAGATTCGATGCACCCTTTTACCCAGCCGGGTCAAAAGTTCATGAGCAATCGTGCCCGCTTTCTCTGCGATGACTTCGGGGCGGAGTGCATGTCCATTGTGGGTTCCGTAAAGCAGCACTTCGGCGCCAAGGTCTGCTCCTTTTATGTGAGTGAGGTCAACCTGGATTTGATCCATGCTGATTCTTCCAACAATGGGCGCACGCTGGCCTTCAACTAACACAAGTCCGGAGCCGGAAAGTCCCCACGGCAGTCCGTCGCCATAGCCAAAGGGAACCACGCCCACCCTCAATCTGTTTTTGGCGGTGTAGGTCCGGTTGTACCCGAGCGTATCGCCCGGCGAGAACTCCTGGATGCTCGTAATCCGGCTGGTAACACCGATGGCGAGTTCCAGATCCATGGCTTCCTGCACCGCTGCCGATGGATACACTCCGTAAAGTCCAAGTCCTATCCTAACCATGTCGTAATGTGCTTCAGGAAAACGAACGGCTGCGGCGGTGTTGGCTGCATGGGCCTGAAGGTTGTGGAAGCCTTCAGCGCGCAGTGCGGCCAGCGTCTGGTTGAACACGGCAATCTGTTGCCGTGTGTAATCGTCTGCTTTCGGATCGTCCGCCGCAGCAAAGTGGGTGCAGACTCCGGTAAGGTTGAGCGTGCCCATCTCCCGGATGCGTTTCGCCAAGTCAATTGCATTCTTTGGGGCCACGCCCATGCGATGCATTCCTGTATCTACTTTCAGGTGCACGTTGAGGGTATGGCCCGTTCCTGCCAATGCTGCGGCCAAGGCCTCAGCCAAATCGGCTGAATAAATAATTGGCGTAAGCCGGTACCGAACGAGGTTATCCAGATCTTCCCGGTCGGCGAGAAAGACATAAATCTCCTGGTCTGCGCCAGCCTTGCGGGCAGCAACTCCTTCATTGGCCGACGACACTCCGATGTGGTGAATGCCAAGGCGCGAGATCCAGAACGCCATCTGCACCAGATCGGTTCCGTAAGCCAAGGCCTTGAGCATGGCGAGGACATGGGTTCGTCCGCCACAATGGCGGCGCAGCCTCGCCAAGTTGCCCGCGATGGCCGAGAGCTCGACCCAGAGGCAGCGTTGCGCAATCGACCCGGAGAGGTCACGCACTGCCCGCACCATGCCGGCGTTGCGAGGCCCTTTGAAAAGCACAGTATCGCCCGATTTCAATAGGGGCAGCAACTGGTCCTTGAGTTGATCGGGGTTGCTCACCATTACAACCTCTCCCTCGGGCCGGGCGGCCTTGTAGCCCTCCGCGGTGCTTTCGAGATTTCCATCCCCCGCAAGAAAAACGTGACTAAACCCGCACTCGCCGGCATAGCTCCCAACCTGACGATGCTCGGTTTCGGCTCGCGCTCCAAGTTCACGCATCCCGGCAAAGGCGAAAATCTTCCTGCCATTCGGTGAGGTCCCCTGCATGGCCGACCTTAAGGCCGCGCGAACGGAGATGGGGTCTGAGCTGTATCCATCGTTGAGGATTCGAATACCTTCGGGAGAAGACCACAACTCGAGACGCGTAGGCGTTGGAATATACCCCTCCAATCCCGACGCTATTTCATCGATGCTCACACCAAGTAAGTAAGCGGCTGCGGCGGCGAAGTGCAGGTCTGTAATGATCTCCGGGGAGCGAGTTTTGACCCGGACCTCCCGCGACCTGTGTTGCGGCTCAGAGAGCGTAAGCACCTGGCCATCTTCACTCAGCGAACTTGCAGTAAGCGTAAGTGGCGACATCACTGGCGCATCGAGACCGGAGCCGACTGTATAAATTGGGCAGCGCATCTGTCGGGCATATTCCTCAAGAGTTGGCTCGTTAGCCGGAAGCAGAATCCATCCGTCTTCTGGAATCCGAGAGAAGAGCGACATCTTTTCGCGAGCAATGGCCGCACGGCTGCCGAAGGCAGAGAAATGTGCCATCCCAATATTGGTGAGGAGTCCGTAGTTGGGTGCGGCGATCTCCTCCAGGGCAGCCATCTCTCCGGGTTCCGAGATACCTATTTCCAGAATGCCGAGTGGTACCGGTTTTTCGGCGGATAGGACAGCGAGTGGAAGCCCTATTTGGCTGTTGTAGCTTCCCGGCGAGGCCAACACCGGCCGGTCAGCAAGCAGCATCTTCAGAACATCTTTGACAATGGTTTTTCCATTGCTTCCTGTAATTGCCAGCACCTTGCCGATGAATTCCTGCCGATGCCATTTCGCCAGGCGCTGCAAGGCGCGCAGAGGATCGGGCGCCACAATCAGCGGCCATTCCGGCTCCAACTTCATGTTGGCCACCATGGCGGCGGAAACCAGCGCCGCAGATGCACCGTTCCGAAAAGCATCGGCAACGAACGCGTGCCCGTCGGAATGTTCTCCTTTTAAGGCGACAAAAATAGTATTCGGTGAGGCCTCTCTGGAGTCGATGCAGATGCGCTCGATCACGTCGAGTTGAGAGCGGCTTCGAAGTTCGCCCCCAAGCTCCCGCGAAATCTGGTCCAATCTGGTCGGAATCAAAAGCTTCTCACCCCAACGGCGCTAGAGCGGTTCCACTATTGCTGCATTCCGAGCACAAGGTGGAAGAACGGCCCTTTAGGGCCGTATCGAAATCGTAAACACAACGGGCTTTAGCCCTGGTGTAAAAGCCTGCGGTCTACCAATTCTAGAGCCGCTCTAACTATAGCGTATCCGGGCAGACTCACTTTGTAGCGCACCTTCGAGTTAAGGGCTCCGGTCGAATTTGGAGCTGAGTCCAGCATCCTACGCGGCGAAGTAAAGATATAATCGCTGCACAGCCTGCTCCGGTACACACAAGGGATGAAATAGGATAACCAGGGAATGCACACGCATCCTTCATGGGTTGAAGTCTCGCTCACAGCTTTGCAGCACAATTTCCGCACGCTGCTCTCCTACGTGCAGCCGGAAGCAGACGTGTGCGCCGTGGTCAAAAATGACGCCTACGGCCACGGCGCTGGTGCGTGCGCCCTGGCCTTGCAGAAAGAAGGAGCGAAGTGGCTGGGTGTAAGCACGGTGGAAGAAGGCACCTCTCTGCGGGGAGACGGCGTGACGGCCCGTATTTTGATCCTGGGCGGATTTTCACGCGGTGAAGAAGAAGACATTGTTCAGTACCAGCTAACCCCGGCGATATGGGACTGGAATCATGTTGAGCTGTTGGAGAACGCCGCCGAAAAGCTGGCAAAGCCAGACCGCATTGCTGTCCACTTGAATGTGAATACTGGCATGAACCATCTTGGGGTTGATGTTGCCGGCCTTCCCGCTATCTTAGAGGCCATTCAGTCGGCGCCTCATATTTTTCTCGAGGGAATATTCAGCCATTTTGCATCGGCTGAAGTGGTAGATGGTCCCCAAGGAGAACTTCAAATCCAGCTTTTTTGGGAAACTCTCGCGAAGGCCGAGGAGATGGGCATTGAGATTCCGATCCGGCATATAGCCAACAGCTCGGCCCTGGCCAGCCGCCCTCAATCGTGGTTCAACCTGGTGCGGCCCGGTCTTGCGATCTATGGATACTTCCTGCCTTTCTCTTCCATCGTGACCGGACATGCTGATTGGTCTTTAGACTTGCCGGTCAAACCGGCCCTCACCTGGAAAACCAGGATCATTCAAACCAGGGAAGTTGCCGCCGGCCAGCCGGTGGGCTGTAGCAGCGGTTATGTTACTGAGTTCCCCGTAAAAGTCGCGGTGCTTTCCGTGGGTTATGGCGATGGCTTGAACCACCAACTCTCTTCGCAGGGAAGAGTCATCATCCAGAACGATTACGCCTCGATTATCGGAAATATCGGCATGGATCTCACCACAGTCGATGTTACCGGTATCCCCGGAGTGGAAGTGGGAGACGAGGTGATCATTATTGGTGAAACTGAAAAACGAAAGATCACGGCCTGGGAGCACGCCGGAATCGCCGGCACCATTCCTTATGAGATTCTTTGTAATATCTCCAGCCGTGTCTTTCGGAAATATGTGGAATAGAGCACTCAGCCGTCAGCATTCAGCATTCAGCCCGCGGCCATCTTGGGCTGAAAGAAAAAGGCTCGTGGGCATGGTTGCATGGCCAATTGGATTTTTGCTCACGTTCTCAGCCCGCAGCTAAATCAAGACCATTTAGCCACGAATTAGCGCGAATGAACGCGAATCAAATGCAATTCCGCGTATTGGCGTTGCTGGCCTGCTGAGTCCGATTTATGCTGAAGTTGGCTGAATGCTGACTGCTCCAATAGAGAACGCGAGCCAAGAATCAATTGGGCATTTAACCATACGCACTAACCATGTTCTCCAGTCTGTTTGTCTTTAGCCCAAAATGCTTCGCGGGCTGAATGCTGATTGCTCTAACCTAACCGAATGCCGAACCTTTATGAAAAGTGGATGTATGCCTGGGAGACTCGCTTAACAACCAGGGACACGAACCGCGTTGTGCGTCCCCTGGAGTGGGGCGCCGAGTGGGCCAGGCGCTGGCCCTTGGTGAACGGCAACTTTCCCAAATCTGAGCAGGGATTTGAGGGCTTTCTTTACCAACTGAACCACGAAATCGTTGCCGCCAGCGACGATTATTTTTCCTATCAAACGCCCTCCGACTTCCGCTTGGAAACCCGCAAAATTGAACTCTTCGCCACCGGCAGCAATGGAAACGGAAGGCCACCTAAAGGGGAGGGCGTATTCCTGCGCTTTACCTCGCCGGTTCACACGCCCCATCCCGAGAACAACCTGGTCAATGCCCGCTGGTTTGAAACCAAAGGCAAGCGGGCCGTGATCGTGTTACCGCACTGGAATGCCAACGGAATTGCTTATAACGCCCTCGGCCCGCTGCTCAATCGCTTTGGCGTTTCCATGCTGCGGCTGAGCATGCCTTATCACGACATTCGCCGGCCTGCGGAAACGGTGCGCTCCGACTATGCCGTCTCGTCCAATATCTGTCGCACCATCGATGCCGCGCGCCAAGCCGTTATCGATATTCGTTCCTGCATCGATTGGCTTCATACTCAAGGCAAAGAGAGTGTGGGAATTCTGGGAACCAGCCTTGGCTCCTGCTACGCCTTCCTCGCCAGCGCCCACGAACCGCGGCTGAAAGTAAACTTCTTCAATCATGCCTCTACTTATGTTGCCGACGTAGTGTGGACCGGCCAGTCCACGCGCCACGTGCGCGAAGGTCTTGAGAATGATGGACTCACCCAGGACCGCCTGCGCCAGGCATGGCTATGCGTGAGTCCGATGGCGTATTTCGATAAGTTCATGCGCTTCCCGAAAAAATCCCTCATGGTCTACGCCAAATACGATCTTACGTTTCTGCCGGAATTTTCCCGCGCCGCTGATGCTGAGTTCAGGCGTCGTGGCGCCGATCTGAAAACCGTAATCCTGCCCTGCGGCCACTACACCACCGGCGAGACCCCGTTCAAGTTCGTAGACGGATACCACATCGTGAAGTTCCTGACGAGGCATTTGTAAAAAGTTGTCAACAGATAGACTGTAACGGCTGTCGGCAACGCAACGTCAACCTCATTGACAGATGCTTTTTCCGCCCCTACTCTTAAACCATGGAAATTCAGTTAAACGCCGACTTACAAGCCAAGCTTACCCGGCTTGCATCTGAATCCGGTCGTGACCCACAGGCTCTTATTCAAGAAGCCATCGAGCGATTTGTCGATTATGACGAGTGGTTTTTGCGCGAGGTTGATAAGGGCTTGGCCGCTGCCGATCGAGGGCAGTTCCTTGAACATGAGGACGTCGCCAAGCTCATTAACGAGCGGTACCCTGGCTGATGCGCATTCGCTGGACGCAACCAGCCGTTCAAGACCTCACATCGATTTGTGATTACATCAAGGAACATAAGAGCCAAGAGACTGGCCGCAGAGTGGCGCTCCATATCTATGAGGCACTCGATTTTCTAGCCCGATTCCCTAATCTCGGTCGACCGGGACGAAAGCCAGGTACGCGCGAACTAGTTTTCAAGGGACTTCCCTATCTCGCCATCTATCGCATCCGCGCCGATGTTGTCGAAATAAATCGTATTCTGCACGAAGCTCAACGCTGGCCTTAACTTGCTTCAACTGTTTCACCTTTACCGCTGACTCTTCCCACGCCATTGGCAATTCTCCTCATCGGCAGTTCGCCCTGGTTATTAGCGAAGAATATCTCTCCGGTTTTGTGGGTGCGATAGTACCAGCGCCTCAGGATTGCTAACTCCTCGGTGAATTGCTGCAAAGATCGTGCCCCCGACGGAACGAGTCGTTGCAAAGTTTCGCGCAGACGAGCTTCCACGGAATGGGATTCATCCGCCGCTTCCATCGAAAAATATTCCGGACCGGAATGGGCTCCGTGGCTGAAACGGAACAGCGCCACCGACTTTGGTTCGGCTGAGGGTTGAACAATGACCGCATCAATCTGGTCCAGCCGGCGGTAGATCTCATCGCAGGCAGACGCAATGCCTTTGATCTTCGTTACCTTTTCATGATGCCGGGCGGCTGCCTCGAAATCGAGATCAGCCGAAAGGCGGTCGCGCTCAGCTTGTAGCTCTTGAATCAATGACTCTCCTCCGGATTCCAGATAGCTTCGGACCCGCTCGACCTCGGCCATGTAAGCCTCGTCGGTGCAGCCCTTGAAGCAGGGCGCCAGGCACATCTTCATCTCCGAATAAACGCAACCGGGAAACGTGGGATCAGGGTGCAATTCAAAGGTGCAGCGCCGCATCTTGAAGAGGTCCAGAGAATCATTCAAAAACTTTTCAGCGAT
>DASZEU010000598.1:0-13718 GCA_035940535.1 Candidatus Angelobacter sp. | reverse complement strand
TTGGTCTGGCAATGGTCCTGCTCGGTCGCCGGGGCGAGCGCCGGGCCGCCAGCCAAGCGGCCTCTTCCGGGGATGACGTGGTTGCCCGAGGCCCTTCTAAACACTAATGAATCGGGGCGTCACTCCTGTTGTATCCTGTGCGCCTGCCGACGCCGTTGCTCGGTCTATTCATATTAGCAACCAGTTCAGAGGTCTTTACGGCGATAGTTGCCGTCTCTATCGCGCTCCAGGGCGCATCAATCTGATCGGCGAGCACACCGACTACAACGACGGTTTTGTGATGCCTGCCGCGATCAATTTCTATTGTTGGGTGGCAATCTGCGCTGCAAAGGGCCGCACCGTCGAGGTGTACTCCGGCAATTTGAATGAGAGCCGCACCTTTGATCTAGACCGGCCCCAGCCTTTGGGCGATTGGAGCGACTATGTGCAGGGTGTAGCGCTCATGCTGCAACGCTCGGGACATCAGCTTCAAGGCGCAAAGATGCTTGTTTCCAGCGAGGTACCTATCGGTTCGGGGCTAAGCTCCTCTGCAGCTTTGGAAATTGCCGCCGGACTTGCGCTGATCGCGGGCGAGGACGCGCACCATGATCGCAATGAGCTTGCCCTGGCTTGCCAGCGCGCTGAAAATGAGTTCGTGGGAGCACGCTGCGGAATCATGGATCAGTTCGTGGCCTGTAACGGCAAATCCGGGCACCTGCTGATGCTCGACTGCCGTTCCCTGGAACACCGCCTGCTGCGCATTCCCGAAGATGTCCGGCTGGTCATCTGCAATACCATGGTGAGACATGCAATCGCTGTGGGCGAATACAATGTCCGGCGCTCGCAATGCGAAGAAGGCATCCGTTTGCTCTCGCGGGCACGACCCGGCATCTCGGCGTTGCGAGACGTCACTCTGCCGGATTTGGAGCAATTCGGGAATTCGCTTCCGCCTGAAATCCTGAAACGCTGCCGCCATGTGGTCAGCGAGAACCAGCGCGTCGTCACGGCTGCGACTGCCCTTGAGGAGCGTGACTTGGAGAAATTTGGAGAGCTGATGGCTGCCTCCCATGAAAGCCTGCGCCATGATTACGAGGTGAGTTGCCCTGAATTGGATCGAATGGTTGAACTGGCCAATCAAGTGGAAGGCGTCTACGGCGCGCGCATGACTGGCGGCGGCTTTGGAGGCTGTACCGTCAATCTTGTGGCAGTAGAAGCCGTTTCTGCGTTTCAAAAACAAATCGCCGCCAAATATCAGGAGCAGACGGGGATTGTCCCCGAAATCTATGTTTCAACTGCATCCGAAGGAGCGGCCCGCTGGGAAGCGCCGGCGTGATGGCGATGCATGAGCTGTTTGAATCTCCGCATCGGCGTTTCAATCCTCTAACCAGCGAGTGGGTGCTCGTTTCTCCCCACCGAACGAAACGGCCATGGCGAGGCAAGATCGAAAAAGCGCCGGCTCTGGTTGAATCCGCTTACGATCCGGAATGCTATCTCTGCCCTGGAAATGAGCGTGCGGGTGGAGTCCGGAATCCGAACTACAGCTCAACGTTTGTCTTCAACAATGATTTTGCCGGGCTTCTACCCGATGCTTTGTCTTCTGATGTCAGTGACGATGGTTTATTGGTCGCCAGAAGCGAACGGGGAATTTGCCGCGTGATGTGCTTCAATGAGCGGCACGATCTTACGCTGGCCATCATGACCGAATCGCAGATTGGCAAGGTAGTCGATGCCTGGGTGGAACAATATCATGAACTGGCCAGCATTCCGTGGATCAATCACGTCCAGATCTTCGAGAACCGGGGCGAGATCATGGGCGCGAGCAATCCGCACCCGCATTGCCAGATATGGGCCACGGCCAACCTTCCAAACCAGGCCGAAAAGGAGCAACTGTCGCAACTCCAATACCAGGAAAAACACGGCTCATGTCTGTTGTGCGATTACCTGAAGCTTGAATTGAAGCGCGGCGAGCGGATCGTCTGCCGGAACTCGGATTTTGTCGTACTTGTGCCATTCTGGGCGATCTGGCCCTTCGAAGTCATGCTGCTGAGCACGCGTCATCTGGGCGACATGAACGATCTGGCCCAGACGGAGAAAAATTCGCTGGCGGAAATTCTGCATCGGCTGTGTACCCGTTATGACAATCTCTTCGAAGTTCCATTCCCTTACACGATGGGATTCCATCAACGCCCCACCGATGAACAGGCGTATCCGGAGTGGCACTTTCACGCACATTACTATCCACCGCTGCTCCGCTCTGCGACCATTCCCAAATTCATGGTTGGATACGAAATGCTCGGAACACCGCAACGGGACCTTACCCCGGAAGCCGCGGCCGAACGCCTGCGCGCACTGAGCGAAATCCATCATAGGCAGAAAGGATGAAACAATATTCAGCTTGTCCTCGGAGCGCAACGACTGGAGCTAAACGGTAAACGGCAAAGCGAACAGTCGTGAGTTCAATGCTGCTGCGGCGGATCCTTTGCCATATCCCCGAAATCTCTCCAAACTGTCACGGCAAATTCTTTGGCAAACGCCCGGTACGCCCCATAAAGGCGGACGGCCGCGATCACCGTTCCCATAGTCAGAAGCATCATAATCCACGCGAGGTCATCATGTGGTGCATCCGATCGAGCGCCCGTCAAAGTTCTGCATCCAACCAGAACTCCAGCCCACAGACTCGCGAGGGCTAGCACGACGGCCAGCGCCTTTTCCCACGCCTTCTTTGCATCTTGAGCTCTTATTCTTATATCCCGGTCCTGAGTTCGGTCCTTTTTGATTTCGTTGGACCGCGACTGAATTGCAAAAGCTGCCGCTACCGCCATCAAGATGATTTCCATCCCGATGATCCCTATGGGGTATTTTGCGAAGCAGCTATATCCCCAAAATGCTGCAGCCCACCCTAAGAAATAACAGCCAGCAATGCCAAGTCCTATCACAATGCCGCCCAACATGGCGTAAAGACCTTGGAACTGCTCCCCATACCCCTTGTTCGCGGCGCGCCCGAGCGCGCTTCTGGCACGGAAGAAGGCCTCACCACGGTCACGGCTGATGCGGTTCATCTCTTTGGTGTCCGTCGTATTCCCTGGATCTTTCCCTGCCGAAATATCGATTTCAAAGAGTTCCTGGCAACGCTGAGCGATTTTCGCCTTGAGTCTTGTAGAGAGCAAGCTCTCTGCATCCAGGAAAATATCCGAGGGGAAGCGTGTTTTGCCAAATGGATCCTTAATCTTGGGATGTATTATTCCCAGGACTGTAATTTGAATAACATGACCGAGAATATACGCAAAAACCAGACTTAGAATTGCCGAACCAAAGTCTGCCGTGGGCCACTTATGGAGGAACAACCCAAAGGGGATAAATAACAACCCAACAACGACGAGACCAGGAACCAGATATCCATACACGTCGTAGAAATTAAATTTCTCAATCATTTCGTGCCGAGCCTTTCCGGGATCCTATTCAACTTTTCCAATAATTTCTCAACTATGGTATCTGCTTCCGCGCAGTACTCTTTGCCTAGCACCACCGACCCAACCCTTTGATGACCTCCGCCGCCGAATTCTTTCACAAACTCGCCTAAGTTCAGACTTTCAAAATCGAGCCAAGGGTTGCGCATGGCGGTAACTACAATTGAGTGTTTCGTGTGCGTAACGCCTATTGAATACTGGGCTTTTGGGTAGAAGTAGTAGGGAGAATAACGGCTGATTAATGCGCCTTCGCTATTGGCCTCGAAGACCGCCACATCGCCTTCTAGCTGGATCGTTTGCCGCACCCTTTCCAAGCCCAGTGAGCCAAGATCTTGGGCTTTGGTGAGTCTTTTCTGAACTTCCTCAGACTGAGCAGTTTCCTGCAGGGATGCGCTTCGGAGCCTGGTGATCAGGAACGTGCAGTATTGGTGATCAGCATCTATGGCGAGGCTCTTGCTCAGAATAAGCGCAGGATGCGCGCTGGACAATGCCTCCTCAACAGAGTCATAGGCCGCAGAGTCGATCTTTTCCGCCCAGCGGACCATCTCTTCCAGGCGCCGGTCGGCATGGAAAGATTCACCCATATTCCGCCAAAGCAGCGAGGCGCAAGAACCGCTCTGTTTATCATAGATATGGCAAGGCCCCTTGCGCTGTTCGAAATCCACCTTCACTTCGTCTGTCAGAAAAGTTGTCGGGTGATGATCAGCCCAAAATTCGGCTTGAGGATGGTACAAAAAATCAACTACCGCGCTGCGTTGAGGCAAAGAGGTATCGAGCCAGGTCTTCTTCAACCCGTAATTCACCGGCTCGATGGTCTTGAATTTCCATCCGCGTGACTTCTCTAGAAAAAGAATTGCGACGACCCCCGAGATGATGCCGTCAAAGCAGGGGAAATGAAGATATAGCGTCGCGCACTTGCGCCGCAGAAAAAATGACCAAGCCAATTTTTCCTCCTTAGACAATAAGGATAAACGGCTTGTTTGACTCGTCAACTAGAAAATTTCAGCATACTCAGATGAACCAGAGCGATTGCGATTAGCTACGGCCGTGGTCGCCGCCATCATGGTCGTAATCGCCGCCGCGGCTGCGCACGAAACCGGGCGGCCCTGATTGGGCCGCCCGAGGTGAAGGTCGGTTTTTCCACGGGTGCTGGGTAAGCACCCGTGGAACCGGTCTAGAAGCCGAAACGCAGGCCGAACTGCAGTTGCCGCCTCGCCAACGCTGAGGTAAAGCCCAGCGGCTGGCTCGGGGATGCCGCCTGGCTTCCACTCACGTTGAACGGCGGAGTGAAATCCGCTCCTACCGTGTTGTTGACGCTGGCAAAGTTGGTTCGGTTGAAGATGTTGAAACCTTCGGCCATGAATTGCATGTTCGCCTTTTCGGTCAACTTGAACTGGCGGCTGACACGCATATCAAAGGTGACCAAATTGGGGCCAACACCGGTGTTGCGGCCAGCGCCCGGCGGACGGTCATTGGTGGAATGCCGGTCGTTGTTGACGTTGGTCCCGGCCAGCAGGTTAAAGGGACGCGAGCTGTTGTAGCGCACAATAGGAGAGAGTTGGAAGTTGCCAAAAATCTTCTCGCCCAGGCTGGCGTCTTTCGTGCTCTTCCAGGGACTGTCCAGGATTCCTGCGACTACAATCTTGTGGCGCTGGTCGAAGGCGGAAAGAGAGCGCTCTTTGAAGAGCGTGATCTGATTGGAGGCCTCGAAGTCGCTGTTGAAATCTGTGGTGTCATCCCACGCATGGCTGTAAGTGTAGTTGCCTATCAGGGTGAGGTTTTGGCTGAAGCGCTTCTTTACTTCCAGGATGCCGCCCTCATAGAGCGAGGCAGCGGTGGAGGTATAAACATTGGTCTGGAGAATTGCGGGGATGGCGAAGCAGTTGGACGCAACCGCGCATGGACTTCCCGGCACTGCACCTGACCAATTCTGGAACGGCAGGCCGTTCGTCCCCGCAACCAAGGAGGTGATCGGTGCTGCCGGCAAGAGATTGGTGTCAATCGCCCGAGGCTGCCGGAGCGTGTGTACATAGATGCCGCTTGCAGAAACGGAGAACCCTTTGGCCACCTCCCGCTCAATGCCGAATTCGAGCTGATGCGAGAGTGGGTTCTGATAATCAGGCGAGGCGTTGAAGGTTACCGACAATGCTGGAATCACTCCGGTATGGGTCACGGGAATTCCGAACTGCGCGAGCATCGCAGCCGTAATGCAGTTGGGCTGGGTCTGCGACCCTCCCACCGGACAATTGAACGCTCCCTGGCCAAACAGCGTCTGGAAAACGTTCTGTGCGTTTCGAACTCCACCGGCGGCAACAAACGGGATAAACACCTGATCGATCTCGCGCGAACAGGTAATGCTGATGCCGCACTGGGTCAACATTGATTCCGGCACATTATGACCGTGGGCGTCCAGAACACCCAGGCTGCGGGCCACGCCGTCGATCTGGCCGTATGTCGGTGCGTAGAAGATGCCGTAGCCTCCGCGAACCACGGTTTTATGGTCTTTGAACGGGTCCCATGCGAAGGAAACGCGGGGTGCGAAATTATCTTTGTCGGTATTGATCTGGTAGCGCTGATCCAGTTCGTAGCGCAGCCCGTAGCTCAGAGTGAGGTTGGGCCGAATCTGCCAGGAATCCTGCCAGTAGCCGGCAACCCACGGCAATACGCCTGACGGGTAGACGTTACCGTCAAACCCTTGCTGGTAAAACTGCGGAGCGCCCAAGGAGAATGACTGCAAGGAGTTGATGACCGCTCCAAGTGTGTTGAGTCCGCAGGCATTCGGACTGGTGGGAGGAGATATCGGGGTTGCATTGGCGGAAGCAGCCAGGCATGGACTCAGCGCCGCTCCCGGCAGTTGGCCAAACACAAAACGCCCAGGGAAGAAGGTGTGCGAGTCCACATGCTGGCTGTGCAGCAGACCGTAGAAGCCGGTCTTCATAGTGTGGCTGCCACGGATCAGCGTGAGGTTCTCGGCTGCCTCGCCGCGCCGCCCGATTGTAAACGCCGGCAAGAAGATGCCGCCCCCCAGCGTCGCAAAACCGGGGATATCGAACCCGGGGCCGGCGGGATCGTTGGAAAGCACGCTAAAGTTGTTGTAGTTGCCCTGCAAGCGAACTTCGTTCAGGGTCTTAGCGCTGAACTGGTGGAACCATGCGCCTTGCAAGGTGATGTCGTAGGCTCTGATGGTACTTCCCCGGCTGAACCCGGTGAGGGCCTGAACATCGGGATCCTGGGCCACGTCGTGGCCGGTGGTAAAGCGGAGAAAGGCCTGATCGTGGTCGCTGAATTGATGATCGAGCCTCGCCGATCCCAAGTATTCGCGCTCATTGAATGGAAACAAACCGCCATTGGCTTCGAGTTGATTAATCACGAAATTGTTCAACGCGGTGTTA
The DNA here is from genome assembly GCA_035940535.1 of Candidatus Angelobacter sp. Classification (GTDB taxonomy): domain Bacteria; phylum Acidobacteriota; class Terriglobia; order Terriglobales; family Acidobacteriaceae; genus Angelobacter. Next base: position 6,880 of record DASZEU010000598.1, on the reverse strand, counting down.
ATGGGCTTCAGTCCCGTGGTCGGGCTTACGGTGAGGGCGTTCTGCAGGATGCCAGCGCAGGTAGCAGCCGGGATCATCGGCCCACCATTGAGGCAGGGCACCGGGGCTCCTCCCCTGGCCGCAAGTGCGCTCAGCAGCGCGTTTTGTTGTGCCGTCGGATTGAAGATGGATGCGTCCGTGAGCAAAGGAACCGCATGTTGCTCGTTACGCAGCAACCCCTCAGCCGAGAGGAACATGAAAGTCTTGTCTTTCTTAAGAGGGAAGCCGAGAGTACCGCCAAACTGATAGCGCTGCAAAGCATCTTTGGTCGCAGTGCCCTTGGCGGTAGTAGAAAATGCGCTGCCCGGAGTCAATGCCTGGGTGATCGCAAACGGATCGCGTGCATCCAAAGCGTCATTGCGGAAAAAGCTGTACAGGCTGCCGTGCAAATCGTTGGTGCCGGTCTTGGAAACGATGTTGATGGAGGCGCCGCTGGCTGAGCCCAGTTCTGCATTGTAGTTGCTGCGGTTGACCTGGAACTCCTGCACCGCATCCTGGCTGAGAGTGAAGCGAACTCCGCCTGCATCATCGTTATATTCCCCGCCATCTACGGTCACACTGTTTCCACGGCCGTTGCTCCCATAGAGTGCCAGCCCGCTTTGCGGGGTCTGCTTGACTCGAAAATCAGTGTTGTCCGCCATGCGGGTGGAATCGGCTACGCCCGGAGTCAATAGGGTGAAGGTAAGATAATCGCGGCGGTTGATCGGCAAATCGGAGATCAACTGTTGATCGAGGGTGTTGGCCTGATGCGTTTTCTCAGTTTCCACCACCGGCGCTTCCGTGGTGACCTCCACCTGCTCCGATACTTGGGTAACGGACAAATGGAAATCCAGGATCACGGTTTGTCCTACATTGACGACCACTTTCTGGATCGAGGTCCTGAAACCCGGAAGCTGCGTACTTACCTCGTAGGTCGAGGGCGGGAGCCCGGCAAGGCGATATTCTCCTTTGCTGTCTGACGTGGTGGTACGCTTAAGACCTTTCTGGGCTTCAGTTGCGGTTACCGTCGCGTTGGGCACGACGGCGCCGGAAGGATCCATTACGGTTCCGGTAATGTCGCCTGATGCGCCCACACCTTGCGCGAATGCCGAACCCGCTGCCAACAGCAGACACACGGCTACAGATGCCAGCATAATGATGGCCTTCATAGATTTTCCTCGTGAATGTTGGGGGATAAAATCTCGATCAACGATCATCTAATTCTCTCCTTCGTTGACAGCGTCTTAACTCCATCCAAGCACTTCGTTCGCTTGTTTCCCATAACTGGAAGACAAGTAGGTGCCTGAAAGCTAATACGCATCTGAGGTGCCAAAGACTGGTGAAGCCCTGATCGTTTAATTTGAAGAAGTTACGGGTTCGAGACGAACGATGCCTGACACAAAGCCTTGTGCGCCCCAAGTTTTTGTGGGAGAATCCCAATCCTTTGTGGTTTCCCATCCAGGGGTAAGTGCATGAACTTTGAGAGTTTTCAGTCGATTACTACCGCGGTCGCTCAGGAGCGATCGGTCGAGACTGTGCTGAAGATGATCGTGGACGGGCTTGCCGCTCAGCCCGATGTCGCGGTCGTGCGAATGTTGAGAGTGGATCGGGGCGACATTTGCGGTCAATGCCTGGCGCGCAGCCAGTGCCAGGACCAAACCCAATGCCTCCACCTGGTTGCCACGGGTGGCCACCCGAGCAAGGGTACCGAAGAAGATTGGAAACTCTTAGCGCGAGAATTTCCCCGTGTGCCGTTTGGCGCTTACAACTCCGGGATCGTGGCAGCCAAACGGGAGCCTATGCTGATCAACGATGCGCAGTTTGTCCAGCAATGGGTGGTTGATAGCGTTAAGGAGTGGGCTGTTCGCGCAGGCTTCGAGAGCTTTGCCGGATTGCCGCTGATATTTCGTGGACAATTGCTGGGCGTCTTTACGGTTTACTGTTGCGTACCGATCTCGGAAACCGAGTTTCGCTGGCTGCGCGCTTTGGCGGACCATGCAGCCATTGCCGTGGCCAACGCCCGCGCCTTTGAAGAAATCGGCGCCCTCAGGGAGCAACTCGAACTCCAGAATGCCTACCTGCGCGAAGAGGTGAAGTCGCATCACGGCTATGGTGAGATGGTCGGCCAGAGCGAAGCCTTTAAACAGATCCAGCGGCAAATCCAGGTGGTTGCGCCGACCGACGCCAGCGTGCTGCTGCTGGGAGAAACCGGTACCGGCAAGGAGTTGATTGCGCGCGCCATTCACGATCGCAGTTTGCGCCGGCGCCGCCCATTGATTAAGGTCAACTGCGCATCGGTACCCCCTGAGCTTTTCGAAAGTGAGTTCTTTGGCCACGCCAAGGGCGCATTCACAGGCGCAGTGCGGGACCGTGTTGGACGCTTTCAACTGGCCGACGGCGGAACGATCTTCCTCGATGAGGTGGGCGAGCTTCGGCCCGAGTCTCAGAGCAAACTCTTAAGCGTCCTGCAAGAAGGAGAGTTTGAACGAATCGGTGAAGATCGTACACGGCGTGTGAATGTCCGCGTGATCGCAGCGACGAATCGCGACCTCAAGCAGGAAATGGCTGCGGGGCGCTTTCGGCAAGACCTTTACTATCGCTTGAATACCTTTCCGCTCGAAGTTCCACCGCTTCGTGCCCGCCTGGATGACATTCCGCTCCTGGTCGAACATGCGATGAGGCAGGCGTCTCACCGCATGAATCTGAAATGCACGAGCCTGACCCCTCATCAGATCGAGCAACTACAGCGTTACGACTGGCCGGGCAACATCCGCGAGTTGCACAATGTGTTGGAAAGGGCGGTGATCATCTCACAGGGAGGACCCCTTCGACTCGATCTGGTGTTGGGAAACCTACCGGCTGGAAAGATTACTCCATGCATCCCCGGCCCGCCGTCTCTTGCTACTTTCTCCTGCATGACGCACGAAGAGATGAAGATCCGCGAGCGCGAGAATATGCTGCTGGCCCTGGAACGCACGGGTTGGAAGATTTATGGTCCTGGTGGGGCAGCCGAGTTGCTCGGCCTTAAGCCCAACACTCTGGCCGCGCGCTTGAATGCGATGGGCATCAAGAGACGGGATTCAGAGCGTCCGGCGTAAGACTAAAGCAGTCTCATATCATTGGCGTGCTTCTTTTCGTGTTCCAGGAGCCAGCGCTTGCGCTCGATGCCGCCGCCGTAGCCGGTGAGGGAACCGTTGGATCCGATCACGCGGTGGCAGGGCACAACAATACCCACGGGGTTGGAACCATTGGCGAGGCCGACGGCCCTTACTGCTGTAGGCCGACCGATCTGTTCGGCAAGCTGCGCATACGAGAAGGTGGCCCCGCAAGGGATTTTTCGCAATGCATTCCACACAGCGCGCTGAAAAGGAGTGCCCCCTGTCTGCACCGGCAAGACTTCGATTGCGGTGATCTCTCCGGCAAAATAACTTTTGAGCGCTTGCGCCAAGCCATTGGGATTGCGAGCTGGTTCGAGCCTGAATCCGTTTGCGCCATAATGCAAGCGTAACAAGCGGCGCATGCGCTCTTCGTAGTTTGTCCAATCGATGGCGCGCAGATTTCCATTTTGGTCCGCCACGATCAGCAGCTCGCCGATCGGTGTTTTGATTCGATCAACTACCAATTGCAGCATCTCACTCATGGGTGCTCCTGGTGGTCGCAATCATGCTGCCGTCGGCAGCCCAAAGGTGTTGCGCTGCATAAGCTCGCCACGGACGCCAAGGCTCAGAACGGCTGAGAAGCCCGGCAGGTGTTGGCCGTGTTCCATCTACCACCGCTGCCCCGCGAAGCAGTCCGATGTCCGATGCAGGAAATGCGTCGGTCTCTCGAAGGGCACGCAGCGCGATGTATTGTGCCGTCCATTCACCCACTCCGCGGATGGAGCGCAATCGTGCAATGGCCTCTTCAATCGTTCCAAAAGCACGAAACAGGTTAGGGTCCGTAGCGGCGGCTTCCGCCAGAGCCTTCAGTGCCGCTCGACGGGCGCCCGGCATTCCCAGATTGATTGCGTCAATGCTGGCAAGACATTCTGCTGTTGGAAAGACATAGGATAGGCTCGGATGGTTGCCATAGCCGTTGGACACAGGCTTGCCGTAGAGTGCAACTAACTGTCCGGCGAGCCGGCGTGCTGCGGCAACGCTCACCTGCTGGCCGAGAATAGCTCGCACCGCCAATTCGAAGCCATCCCATCCGCCGGGCGCTCGCAGACCTGGGCGGCGTGCCACCAAGGGCGCAAGCAGCGGATCGCGGGAGAGATGCTCGGAGATCGTCTCGATGTCAGCGCCTACATCGAACAGGCGGCGCACGCGCGCGACGATCGCAGGCAACCCACTAACGCGGGGAAAACGGATCGTAACCCCAAGGCTTTGACGCTGCGGCAGGTGCATGACTTCGATGCTGCCGGTGAAACCGTCAAGCTCAACGGTGCGCCGATATCTGCCGTTTTCAACCACTTCAACGCCGGGAATTGCGCGCGCCTGGAGATAAGCAAGCATGGAATCCCAATCGTAGGGTGGCCGATAACGCAGCCGAAGCATTACACCTGCTTCCACACTCGGGCGATCCAAAGAGGTCTTTCGCCGCAAGGCGCTGGGAGGCCGGTGAAAGAGATCATGGAATATCTCGTTGAAGCGCCGCACGCTGCCGAATCCGGCGGCCAACGCAATTTCAGCCATCGGCATGCAGGTTTCGTGGATAAGCTGTTTGGCAAAAAGCACGCGCCGCGTTTGCGCAACCGCGATAGGCGATGCCCCAAGATGTTGCAAGAATAATCGGCGGAGCTGGCGGCCGCCAACGCCCAGGCGTTCGGCCAATGTTTCTACGCTATCGCCGTCACCATCCAGTGCCCCATCGGTAATTAGAGCGAGTGCGCGGGAAACCGTATTCGAAGTTCCGCGCCACGAAGCCAGATCGGGCGCAGTTTCCGGACGGCAACGCAGGCATGGACGAAAACCCGCATCTTGGGCCGCCGCGGCTGAGCTGAAAAAACGGCAATTCTCAAACTTCGGACTGCGCGCCGGGCAGATCGGACGGCAATAGATGCCGGTTGACGTTACACCAACGAACACCAGGCCGTCGAAACGTGCATCACGGCTCTGGAAAGCGCGATAGCAGACCTCTCGATCGGGCAGTTCCATAAGGGTGATTCTCTCATGGTCCGCACGAGCAAGATCGCGCTTTTCGGACATGATGGTTGTGGCTCTTCAGCCGTACGCTGTTTTTAAGAATACATTCAGGCTTCCGTCTACCGCGGGACTTCCAGCCGCTTGCGGGTCTTCAACCCGTCGGAGGATGAGAGACTGTGCTCATCCTGGGGATTGACATTGGTGGCCACGGCGGCCGAACTATTCGCCGACAGGGCCGCCAGTTCTGCTTGCGAATACTTTGGCTGGCTGATATAGCCATGAATATGGTTCTTGTCGATACTGTTGATGATCAACTCTATGGGCTGGCGGGCATCTAAGGGATAAAAGAGAACGGGCTCATAAATGTTCACGTGCTTCTTGGAAAGCTCCCGGTCTTCCACCAGCAGCGCCAGGTCTGCGTACTGATGTTTCTCATTGGCCTTGCGTAAGCTGATGCCAATCAACCCCGTTCTCTGGAAGCGCTTCGATTTGTTCAGATCAAATTCGTAGTAGCTGCGTTCACCCTTCTTCTGCAATACGACTAACTCATCATGCGTGTGGGCAATCGATCCTTGCAGCTCGGTGCGCGTATCCGCCAGTTCCTTCCGCGTTGATTGGATGGAGCTATCATGCTCGGCAAGCTTGTTGTTGATCTGTCTCCAGCGAGCATCGTCCCCGGAGCGGCGGTGGGATGACGTTCGCCGCGTTACCGTTTGCTGTGCTATACGGCCACTTGGTTTTCCGGCGCTCAAAACCGTTTTCTCGAGATCTGGAGCGGGCGCAGGGGCATTCATCCGGGAGACGAGAGCCATCATCTGGTTGCGCGTGTCGTTCAGAGCATTCAGGATTTGCGTATTTTGTCCGGAGAGCTGGCTGGCCAAATTGTGTTCATGGATGCCATAGCCGAAGGCTCCAATCAGCAATGCTGATACGAACAAGATGAGAACTCCCAATTGGAGAGGGGTCGGCCTGGCAACCGATGGTTCAGCGGCATTTCGATCTTCCTGCATGAAAGCCTCCTCTGGCTTAACTAAAGTACAAGCCCTTTCGTGTGCATCTCTGGTGCCATGTCATCTTGCATCTAAGTCACTGCTGAATAATGGTTTACTAGTGGGAACCGTCTAGGACGTATAAGAACAAAGAAGCAAGAAATCCATACCTTAAGGAAAAAATGCAATCCGGCGGTTACAAGATTTCGGTCGTGGCAACCAGATGGCTGCGAGGCGGTTCTCATTCCCGTTGGGCCGCGCTGGGTCGTGTGTACTTTTATGCGAGATTGGGACATTGAGACAAGGGGCGTGTTTATTGGCGAAAACAAGCGGTCAGCCGAGGGAATTGCCATGATTGCCATGATTGCCATAAGTGCCAGAATTGCCATGAATCGCTTCGCGTGCGCGGTTAGGGCCTCTCTGAACACCATTCATGAATTTGCCGAACAAGCCGCTGCGCCGCTACACCGCTACATTTTTCTCTTCCTGTTGAGAAGTCTTTTTTTATCAGTTGTTTAAAGGTGAAAATTGGGTTTAAAAACGATCAGTCTGGCTTTCGAACCTGGAGATTGCTGCGGCATGAATGTTAATCAAAGGTTGGTTTAAAGTTGGTTAAAAGCTGACAATGGGGTGGGGGGGGTGCTCCTCACACTGTGAAAATAGTACAACCCATGACCGACCCGGCCCAAGTTTGATCTAATTGTTGTTTGATTATTTTGGGTAGAGCTACGCCAACCTAAGAAGAATGAG
>DASZEU010000597.1:0-24855 GCA_035940535.1 Candidatus Angelobacter sp. | reverse complement strand
CTCGAAGCTTCCGTTGAAATTGCCTTCAAACAGATAATTCAGGTTGAAGGGCTGTCCAGCGCTCACGGTCAGTACTCCATTTGTAGACCACCCTGAGGTTAGAGCATGCCACCCCGGGAACTTGGGGATCTGGTAAGAGTAGGTCCAACTTAGGTGCTGGCGTTGATCGAAATTCGAACTGGCCTTCTCCAAGTCTGGACGGAAGCTGTTATCCGGCTGAGAAGCGTTCGGTACGAAATCCAGTCCGTCACTGGCATTATCAATGGAGTGCGACCAACTGTAATTCAATATGGAACTCAGCCCATGCCAGTTGCGGAAGCGCAAAGTGGCTTGCAAGGCGTTGTAATTGCTGCTGGCAGAAGTCTGGAGCTGGTTGACAACGCCGAAAGCTGGAAACGCGAACGTCCCCGTCGTCGGGTTCGCCTGGTTCAGGTCAATGTAACGAAACAGCTTCCGTCCCGCCGAGCCGACATAACCAACCTGCAACGCGATGTTCTTGGTCAATTCCCGCTCGATATTCACGTTGTACATCTGGATATAAGGCGTGCGCAGGTGCTGGTCCACGGTAAACACATCGGTTGCGCCAAAAGTGCCAGGAGCGAAGACTCGCACTCCCGGCTGAAGTACGGCTCCGGGCGCAAAGCTAAAGGTGATAGGGTTGGGACCGATCCCGTTGTAGCCTGGACCGGAGTTGAAAGTATTGAATGGAAGCTGGCCGACAAAGAAGTCCTGGGAAGCAGCATCGTAGTACATGCCCCAGCCAGCCCGCACTACGGTCTTGGTATCGCCCTTGATGTCCCAGGCCAAACCCGCACGGGGAGCAAAATTGTTCAGGTCGCGCGGATAGAGTTGTTTAACCAACTGAAGATTTCCGCTCGGATCTAGAATACTGAACTGATTTTTGTCCTCGCCAATCACGCCAAAGTATTCCCAGCGTACTCCGTAGTTGAGAGTCAAGTTAGAGAACAGGCTGAAATTGTCCTGAAGGTAGAAAGAGTGGTTGTTCTGGAAAGTCGTGCGCGCCGAATTACCTTGGGCCTGGCGGCCGCTTGTGGGGGTTCCGGCGATGAAGGCATCCAGAGTCTTGAAGCCTAGCTTGCCGCGGTAGCCGGCATCCAAAAAGCCATCCACCACTGTCCGCCGATATTCATAACCGAACTTCCAATTATGCCGTCCTTGTGTGTAGGTGTAGTTGTTAAAGAATTGAGTATTGGTATCAACCCGACCACGTGGATCGGAAAGCGCAGAACCCAGCGTTGCAAAATTGGCCACGTTGATGGCGGGCAGTCCAAAATCCTGCGCGCTGGTTCCCAGATTGAGACCAATGGAGTTGGGATCAAAGGTGTGATCCTGAGGGTTCGTGGTTTTTGCCAGGCGGTTATAGCCCCCGCGCACTTCGGTCAGCAAATGCAGTCCGAAAATATGGGTATAGGAAACCGAAGCAACATTCACGGTGGTTGGCACTACAGTATTGAATCCGGGCAATATCCCGCCACCCACCAGAGCCAGCGGGGCACTCTGGTCGCTGTTGCCATAGAAATAGCGGCCGGTCAGAAAGTCTTTCTCGCCAAAGCGCTGGTCGATTTTGGCGATTACGCTGTCGGCCCGGTTGGGCGCCTGCGTAGAAGTAACCAAGTTGTTTCCCTGGCTGTCGGCGGGACGATTGGCGGCCGGCCACAATCCATGCGCCAGCAGGTTGGCAGTCACTGGATTAACGACACCACCGTTGTTGGCGATCGACTGGTTGATCTCTGCGGCAGTGGGAACGCGGGCCAACACCGGAAAACCAACGCTTTCACGCTGTCCTTCATAAGCCACAAACCAGAACGTCCGGTCTTTGACGATCGGACCGCCCAGCGAGCCGCCGAACTGATTGTTGTGAAAAACATCCTGGGGCGAGCCCACGGAGTTGAAGAAATTGCGGGCGTCCAGGGCGTTGTTGCGAAAGTATTCGTAGGCGCTCCCGTGAAGACCGTTGGTGCCTGACTTGGTCACAAAATCGACCGTAGCGCCTGAACTTCGCCCAAATTCGGCTTCGGTGCTATTGATGATGGATATTTCCTGCAAAGAATCCAGGGGCAAGATGGTGGCCGGCACACCGAATACGCCGGGTTCATTGATGGTCGAAAGATTACGATAGCTGTCGTTCATATCGGTCCCATCAATTAAAAAGTTATTCGAACGCCCGCGGTTGCCATTCATGCTGAAATAGCCAAAGGAACCAGCCGAGTCATTTTCAAGGCCGGCATCGCTGGCCGCTCCTGAAACCATCAGAAAGGTCTTGAGAATGTCGCGGCCATTGATAGGCAGCTCCGAGATCTCCTTCAATCCGATTCTCCCGCCTAGATTGTCCTGAGCGGCGTTGATCAGCGGCGACTGCCCCGTCATCTCCACTACCTGGGTCGTCTTCTCTGCTTCCACGGTCTCGACGCCAGGCTTAAGCTGGACATCAACACGCTGGTTTGAGGAAACCTCAACTTTGATGCCCTTCAGGGTCTGTTGACGAGAGCCCGCTTTCTCCACTTTGATGTCATAGCTGCCGATCGGCAGCTCCGAGATAAAATAAGTTCCGGCAGAGCTTGTCTTAGCGGTCCGAGTCAGACCAGTCTCTTCATTGTTCACAGTAACGAGCGCATCCCCAACAGGATGCCCGGTGGCGTCGGCAACAGTTCCCTGGATTCCACCACGAAACGTTTGAGCTGACAAACTCATGGTTGCGCACAGAATGCAAATCACACAAAGTAGCGTTTTCATTGTTACTGCCTTCCGATTGAAAAAATTTTTAGGGGGAAACGGGTGAACTGGGCTGGAGTATAAAGATCGTCTTACCGCAAGTGTTAATTACGAAAGTACTGAAGATACAAAGACTGTATCTTTCCAAGCAACAGAACATAAATGCATATCGATTATTCTCAACTATATTAAGAGAATTTTTCTGGCTATCTCCTAATTACTAGATAACATTCTCTCGATTGGGAGCGATCCTCACTGAGACTGACGCAGCGCTAGAATATAAATAAGTTTTCACCCACTTACCAGTCTTCCCAGGATTTACAAATGAGAAAATAGCAGCTAAGCCTTCGGGAGCGGTCATTAGATTAATATTCTCTTAAGATATGAAGCATCATAAGTGGCTGAGTACTTTAAAACACAGCTAGCTTTAGAGCATTCAAGGCTGAGGTGAACAGCTTAGTCACACTCTATGTTCATAAGTCGCATCGTTTTTTAAAGGTACTGAGCAAAAGAAAACTCCGAGCCTCATTTTCTTGCTGACGACACAATCTTTCCGGAGCGCGGTGCGCTTGCCCGGCTGAATAGAAACGAATAATCGGATGCAAACGCTTTGGATTTTTGGGCCGCTGCAATAGGGGCGCTTGCGTGGCAATCCAAACAAGTGCTTGTATTCTGAAAATACGTTTCCATCGTGGTGTTGACCACTTTTTGAGTGCCGGGATTGGGCATCGGATTCCCCGATGTAAGTGGAATTCTCGATCCTGGCGGGACACTCGCCGGCGCACTCGACCATGATACGTCTACGAGCTGATAGTTCAAAAATACTGACTGAGGATTGCTCTGGCGAATCAATTCCCACACCCATCGATTCAGGCCCGCGATGTTATCGCCCATGGTGTCATTGATGGGATTCTCGCGTACGACCTGTATCGCAGCACCGTGCGGATCGGCCGGATGATGCGGCAACTGAGGATGCTCTGGTGATTGCGAACGGGGCTGGGCATTGGCGGCGCATTGGTAATAGTCCGTTTGGCGGTCGCAATTTCTGTTGTAGTAGGTATACCAAGGCAACAGCGTATTTTTTTGGATATCAGCAGTGCTGGGCGCGTTGTTGACGTGTTCAAAAGTGGCCCAGATGAATTGCGGCGCTTTTGCAGTCTTGTGGATAACATGGAGCCCGACCAGTCCTACTGTAACTAGTCTTGGCGGAACCCTTCGATCCTGGTTAATGATATATGCCTTGGATGTTTTGAAATACTGCCATTGTGAAGGATCTCGCAGCTCCACCCAGGATGCTTTGAATTCCATGGAACCGGTTTTTCCGTATTGTGCGAACTTCGCCGTACCGTCGGGAAGATCGATTCCGGGCCCGTTGGCAAACATCTTTTGAATAGGGGCGCTGTAAAGCTGGTTCTGGTCAATATAATTGAACTCATCCTGGTTGAGGCGAATCTCATAGAGAGTAAGATTCCCATTCTGGTCGGTTAACCAAGCCCCATTCGTGTTGGGCTGGGTAACATTTGCGCCCAAGACTTTGTAACCGGCAGGAATAGCAGAGACACGGCGCGCATTCGATTCACCTTTCTGATAGCACCAGACGTTAGGGGGAGCTGCGTTTTCTTGGAATACTTCCGACGCCTCCTTGAAGGTCTCCCACACCACTGGAGCGGTATTGTTAGGTTGTCCAAATTTGGAAGCAGGGACCGACCTATCCGCCTCGCAGGTCGAGATAGATGCCTGCCAGTTGAGCGCGATGAAATCTTGCCAGGCCATGCAATTTACATTGGCTTGGGAATTACTCGCTGCGATGTCCGAGGGAATGATATAGGTGAGAACTGGTGGAGCCTGGCACCCTCCGGTGGAGAAGTCAACCGCTGTTGAAGCAGCCACTACATTGGTCAGGCCTGCAGGCAGACTGGTAGTGCTGTTCAAGGAAAGAAATAATGCCGCGAACATGACAATCAAAACCGTGAGAATCAGCGTACGCATTTTGCTTCCTCACTGTTACCTTGCCGTCACCCCCTCCATTCTGTCGGGAGCAACATATAAAAATGCTGGTCCCGGAGTGCCAGGGGGTTGGCCGAAGTTGGTGATTAAAATGTCCCGCAGACCCAGCCGCGCCGACTTCGACACGCCAACTTTCACGGTCAGAAGTTGAAAGTCGGCGGCGAAACTGTGTCCCGGCTGGACATATCGGATATTTTTTATGTGGGTTGCTTTGATCGTTATGTCGGAGCCTGGAACAGTGAGCGATGGCAGTTCACCGTTAGGTCCCAGAGTTACGGTCTGACAGACCAAGACCATGGAAAGGTCGGTTGCACCCCGCTGGACTTGCACGGGAACAATCAAGGAGTTGCTCGCGAGATTTATGGAGACGCCCGCCGGATTATCAACGGGCGTGTTGTAGCAGGCGTTCCAAAGCGACTCATGCATCAACTGAATCGGTTGTGCCTGAGGCTGTTTGAGATCGGTTACACATGCCTGAGGTGGCTGCGGCGCGCTTGCCGGGATACGCCATGCAAAGAGCCCTATCTGAAACGTCTCTACGATCTGTGCACCCCATTCAATTGGGATGGTTACACCGTTGTGCTTGATGGCGATGTCGCCAACCGTAAATGAGACTCCGGCTTCAATCCAGGATGCGGGAATCTGAAAGACCGCGTGGAGAATGAAATTCCCTGGGAAGTTCTGTCCTGACACCGGATCTATAAGGGTTTCGCTACCACGGACAATTTGAAAACAATCGGCGGCGGTTGCGCCTTTCGGCAGCTTCGGATCTTCCGGCAAAGAGTAGCCGCCGAAATACGGCTTCTGCATGTAAAGTCCAACCGGATTGGCAACGGAAACCAGGCTGCCGCTCGATCCAGAAGAGACCAGTTGGTTGATGCTTTGCGCGATGTGAGGATCGCTGTTCCGATAAGGCAGAATGTTTTGGCTGCAGCAACCCAACTCCTGCGGGTCGTTGTTGCCCATTTCCCGCAGCACGGTTGCCACTGCCGCCAGGCTTACCAACTCCGTTTGCAGCGTGTTGGGCGTACTGCTCAGATGCATCGCCCCGCCTGAGGAACTGGCGCCGCTTCGTAACGCAACTGGTCCCCGATTCCATTTATTGAGAGGGTTGTAGACGGGAAATCCGGTTGAAGGATCTATCACAGGTTTCCCGGTCCTGGGATCCGACAATTGCAGATCTTCGACCCTTACGGTAACTGCGCTCGAGCTGCCCTTGGGAAGTCCAAAATTCAGGGTGTCTTGGTACAGTTGCGCGACTTTGGCAGGATTCACTCTCCAGAGCGCGTGCCAATATTCAGGATTCTCGCAAACAAAATCCACGCGGGTGATCTTGCCTTGTGAATTCCTGGTCACGCTCCATTCGCAATACTCGTCTTGCCATCCGCGCGGACCATAAGGACCGAAAGGATGAAGCCCGCCCCGCCAGTCGGCCTGTGGACAGAGTTTTTTGGGGACTTGCGGGAACGGCTCCTTCCGTCCGGTTTTGTCCGTATAAAAACCCGAATCGGCCAACTCCCAAATTGAACTTTGCGGCAAGTTATAAGGGTTGGAGGGCAACGCCGTGGCAGCACCAAAGAACTGGTTGATCCGGTTCGGAAACGCATTCCACGAAACAATTGCAGGCTGCGTGCCTTCAGGGATCAACGTGTGGATTGGATTGTAATAATAAGTCTCATTGGCCATTCCAGACTTGTTCCAGGGATTTCCGCATATCGCCTGCTGTGTAAAGGCATCAAGATTGAGATGCCACAATTCATCCAGTAATGCCTGTTCCGGGCCTTGCAGATCCTTAATGTTTGCAGGCGTAGAAAAATGACTTAGCAGGAAGTCTTTGGATTTTTCCAGGAAGGCACGGTTGCTCGATTGTCCTCTCGCAGCAAGAATGGCAACTGCGATTCCAATGGGGCCCGTTTTGAGAAACGTCCTTCTGTCCATAGGCATAGTCGCTCCCTGGCTTGGGGCCGGAAACAACCAACAGAAACTTTTCCACAGAACAGTTATGGCACGCTTAGAACGGTTGTAGCATCAAAACCTGGGGTTCTTAATATACTAGTGATTATTTAGACATAAAATGTGACAAGAGGGTTACATTATTTTTAGATTAGTATTAGCTAACTATCCAGTCATTCATCGCAGATCCCAAGTAAATATAGGACTTATTTAAATATTATTAATTCCTAATATAGATGACTACGAGCTATATTAACCGAGATTAAAATAAGCAATATCTAATTATCTGTTGCTACATTGGATATCTGATATTAAATAACTCCAAGGAAAATGGCAGATATTGCTTGATTCATTTGGGACAGAATAGAATGGCCGCGTTTGTTCATAATGTCTAAGCCTTGGTATATGCACCCAAGCTGGCCAACGCGACCGCGTCAGACGTGAAATTCGTGGATGAAACTTTGGACTGTGGGCGAGATTCGATGCCGCTGCGGGGCACTGGTTTGCGTCCAGAAATCAACTGAACCTCAGCAGATTGAGTTTGGCGCTGGCATAGGCGATCAGTTGATGCATTAGGGGCAGTAACCTCTTCTTCTTCCACTCCAATAACACCCTTTTGGGCGCGGCATTCCTGAAATTTAAGGAACCAGTCGAGCCTGCTGATCTCGTCTCACCTTGAGACTAAGCATTCACAGCGACCTCCTAAATGAGACAGACAGCGTTATCGCAGACCTCTAGAATGTTCTGCTGGCCCCACCAGATACCTTATTGCATATCTTTTCTTTCAACGACTTACGGGCTTGATGGGTTCCGAAAGTAACGTTCCCACTCTACATGGCATTGACATTGCATTTCATCTGGCCAGGGATTCCCTGGCGAGCAGGATAGTTGTGTCTAGTACGGCAGTCTTGCCCAGCGACTGATTTTTGGTGGTTGCTTCAACAGAGAATCTTGAAAGATCAGCACGCCCGGCGTCGTGAATCAAAGACAAAAAGGCCGAGCGTGGAGGTTTGAGATGAGTATTAGCAAGAAACTTTTTATCGGCTTCGGGCTCATTCTCGGTATTGTTTCCCTTTTGTTCTTGGGAGACTTCTTTGCGGTTGTCCACGAGCACAACACCAAAGATACCTTCTTCAGGTCCATTGAAATGCGCAAAGCCATGTCGAGCCTTTTTCAGGAGCGGATGAATAACCGCTTGCGACTCCGCAATTTCTTGCTTAACGGAGACGTCAAAGAAGCCGATTCGCTCAAGGCAGGTGAAAACCGCATCGACGCCCTGGTGAACATCGCTCAGGACAAATCTTCGGATCTGAGCTCGTCCAGCCAGCGCGCCAAGGACTTGCTTGAAGACATTCGCAGATCGGACGTTGCGTGGCAAAAAGAATTTGCCGATCCTCTTGTCGAGAGGCGCCGCCAAGTGGATGCTGGCAGCTCTACGGTTGCCGAGCTGCAGATTGCCTATCTCCAGGCCAATCCTACTATTTGGCAAAGCAGGGAAGATGACCAAGTCAAGGAACTGAATAGGTACATAGACGAAAACAACAGAACTGCCAACGAATCTGCCGATTCAGCTACCAAGGTAACCAATTGGGCCACGGGCATTGGCATGCTCCTGGTCCTGGTGCTGGGCGGTGTCATCGCCTGGAGATCGTCGAAATCGATTACCGATCCACTTTCCCAGCTCATCGCTGTTGCTGGCCAGATAGGCAACTCCGGCGACCTGGACCAGAAAGTTGAAGTCAAGGGGAATGACGAAATCGGTGAGTTAGGGCGGACGTTTAACAATATGGTGGATTATCTACGGGAGATGGCAACGGTCTCCGAGGCCATTGCCGGTGGTGATCTGTCAGTCGAGATTCACCCGCGGTCCGGGCGCGATACGCTAGGCAAGGCCTTCCGCGAGATGACGTTGGGGCTGCGCAACCTGGTCAAGACGACCCGGGACAGCGCCGCCCAGGTAGCCAGCGGTTCCAACCAGGTGGCTAGCGCCTCCGACGATTCGGCCAAGATCAGCGTGCAGGCCGCCTCTGCTATTGATGAGGTCACCAGCACCATGCACGAGATGAGCATCAACGTGCAAAACATGGTGAAGAGCACGCAGATGCAGGCCTCCAACGTGAGTGAGACCTCGGCCTCCATCGACGAAATGGTAGCCTCCATCCAGAGAGTTGCTGATACAGCGAAGGTTCTGCTGGATATCTCGCAGCGCTCCCGCGACGAAGTTCACGCCGGCATCAACACCATGGAAAAAGCCACGGACGGCTTGAACCGCATTAACACCGCCATCAGCTCTTCGTCCGACATTATCGCTGTGCTGGGCCAGCGCGCCGATGATATTGGCAAGATCATCGAGGTGA
The DNA here is from genome assembly GCA_035940535.1 of Candidatus Angelobacter sp. Classification (GTDB taxonomy): domain Bacteria; phylum Acidobacteriota; class Terriglobia; order Terriglobales; family Acidobacteriaceae; genus Angelobacter. Next base: position 15,805 of record DASZEU010000597.1, on the reverse strand, counting down.
TTGACGATCTCGCCGAACAAACCAACCTGCTGGCGCTCAATGCCGCTATTGAGGCCGCCCGCGCTGGTGAGCACGGCCTGGGATTTGCCGTGGTCGCCGACGAGGTAAGAAAGCTGGCAGAGAAGTCAGCCCAGTCCACCCGCGAAATTTCCGAGCTGATTCAGAGCATTCAGAAAGAAGCCCGCAAGGCAGTCGACAACATGGAAAAGAGCACCTCGATTGTGAATGAAGGCCTGACTCTAGGAGGCGACCTGAGCGGCGCGCTGAAGAAAATCTCTAACGTAGTGGCCGAAGTTTTCAAGTTTGCCCAGGAAATCGGGGCTGCAACCAACGAGCAGTCGCATGGCTCATCGCAAATTGCCAAGGCAACCACGCGCTTGAACGAGATCACTCACGAGATCAACTCCTCGGTGGAAGAGCAGGCCTCGGGAGCGCAAGCGGTGGTCCGCGCAATGGAGAAGATGCGCGAGCTGGTGCAACGCTCATCTTCCGGCTCAACTGAACTGGCGGCCTCGTCGGAGCAAATGTCCAAGATGGCTCGCTCCATGTTGGAAGCCATGGACCGCTTTGTAATTGAGACCGGCACGAATGGCGATGGACGCAACGGCGCAGCCCGCCGTGGCGACGAACATCAACAGCGCACCACGGCAGCGGCGCGCTATGCCACTGCCAACGCTTACAACTGAGGGCTGGGAGGAATCTCGGATGGCCAAAGAGCTTCATATTGTCGGCTTCCGAATCGGACGAGAGACCTTTGGTGTGCCCATCTCGCTGGTTCATGAGATTGTGCGCGTCCCGGATATCACGTCTGTGCCGGAAGCCCCGGATTACGTCGAAGGAGTCATCAACCTGCGCGGAAAAATCATCTCGGTGGTGGACCTGCGCAAGCGCTTCGGCGAAACAGAAATCAAGACCCACAAGAAGAACCGCATTCTGGTCGTCGAGGTGTCGGGCAAGCTGGTGGGTCTGATGGTGGATGCCGCCTCGGAAGTGCTCAAAATTCCTCCATCCGAGATTGACCTGCCACCCAACGTTTTTGAAGAAGGCGAGCTGAACTACGTCACAGGTGTCGGAAAGTTGCAAAGCCGTCTGATCATCCTGATTGACCTGACAAGAATATTGCAAAAGGGCGAACTGCGCAGATTGGAAGAGTTCCAAGAACACCAATCGGCGGCTGCTTCAGCCTGATTGATCTTGAACCCGAAAATACCAGTGGGGACCGATGGCCACACCTAGCATCCAGATCCAGATTACCGAAGCTGAACTCAAGCTGTTGCAGACTCTTGTCTACCAGGAATGCGGCATGTATTTTGACGATCGCCGCGCGCATTTCCTCCAGGACCGCCTGCAGCGCCGTTTGAAGCTTTGCGGATTAGACACTTTCTATGGCTACTACCGGTTGTTAACAAGCCACGAAGGGAAAGCCGAGCTTGCGGCCCTGCTTGAGAACCTTACCGTCAATGAGACCAGCTTCTTTCGCAACAAGCCCCAGTTGGACCTCTTCCATAAGGTAATTCTGGAAGAATTGCTGCATCGCAAGCAGGAGCGGCGTGACTGGACCCTCCGCTTCTGGAGTGCAGGCTGCTCGACCGGCCAGGAGCCTTATACCATCGCCATGCAGGTTTGCGATGCCCTGGCCTACTACTATTTGCGCAACCCTCTGCCGTTTGAAATGCCCAGCCCTAAACCTCTGATTCCACCTCCGTGGAAAGTAGAAATCCTGGCGTCGGACATCAACTATTCCGTGCTGCGGGCGGGTCAGGAAGGCGTCTATTCGGAATCGGGCATGGAAGCAGTCGAATACGCTTACCGCTTGCGTTACTTTGACAAGGTGAAGGACAAATATGCGGTCAAGAAATCATTGAAAGATCTGGTTCATTTTGACTTCCACAACCTGAAGACCGAGTTTCTGCCCCAGCGTAACGACGTAATCTTCTGCCGCAACGTAATGATTTATTTCGACGAAGCAGAACAGAAAAGGCTGATCGACAAATTTTATCGCTGCTTGAATCCTGAAGGATATCTGTTTGTAGGCCACGCGGAAAGTCTCTTTGGACTTTCTGACAAATACCGCATGATCCACCAGAACAACGGCACGGCTTACCAACGCCTCGAGGTGAACCCTTGAACTTCTTCTCTGACGAGCGTGCGTCTGAGCTTCGCGAGCTCTTCTTTGAGAGCGCAACAGAATTGTTGCAGAACCTCAATGAAGAAGGGCTGGAGCTGGAGAAGCGTCCTGGGGATGCTGAGGTCATCCGCCAAGTGCGCCGCACTGTGCATACGCTCAAAGGAGATTCCGCTGCTTGCGGATACCAGGAGCTGAGCGAACTCGCCCACCAATTGGAGGATGTACTCACTCCGGGGATGGCCGAATCCAGCAATGGGGCGCTCGCCGATCTTGTGCTGATTGCCGCTGACACGTTCAGTTCCATGCTCTCCGCCTACCGTGGCAATCTTCAGGCGCCGGCCGGTGAAGAACTTCGCCAGCAGATTCTCTTGCTTACGCAAAAACCGCCAAGCGGGGCTGTACCTGGCAAGTTGCAGGCCCGTTTCGCCTGGAGCGAGTACGAGCAGATGGTCATTGACGATGCCCTGGCCAACGGTGAAGCAGTTTACAACGTTGCTTTTGGCATCGATCAGCATTGCCCCATGCGTGGCGCAGCCATGCAGCTCATCCGCAACGTGCTCCATGAATGCGGACGTCTCCTGGCCATCGTGCCCGATCAAAGCACTCTCTCTGCCGACCTTGATGTTGTGGAAGCTGCCATTGCCAGCGCCCATGACCAGGAATGGGTACAAAAGAAATGCCTCATTCCGGCGGTAATCTCAGAAGTAGTCACCCGGATTGTCTCCAAGCCTTTGGCCAGTGAGTCGGAAGATGTCCTCGACATCGTGAAGCACGTTACTGCTGACTTGGAAGACGAAATGGAAGTGGCCATTCAAGCGGAAGAAGTTGTCACGCATCCCAGCAATTCCTCTGCGGTTGCAGGGCCTGCGACTACTCCACAGAATACTGAACCCCAAAGCACGAGTTTTTCAACGCTTCCTGAAACGTTGTTGCGGGTCGATGCAGACCGTATTGACGCCGTTTTAAACCTGGTCGGTGAACTGATCATCGGCAAGAGCATGTTGCACCAGACCATGAACGAATTTGATAAGCGTTTCGGCAAAGATCCTCTTCGCTCCAGATTTGCCGATGCCATGGCTTTTCAGTCGCGCATCATCAACGATCTGCAAAAATCGGTCATGAAGATCCGCATGGTTCCCGTGGAACAGCTCTTCCGCCGTTTTCCGCGCGTGGTGCGAGATATATCCAAGTCCTGTGGCAAAGAAGTCTCACTCGTGATGAGCGGCCAGGATACTGATCTGGATAAAAGCATCCTCGATATGCTGGCCGAACCTTTAGCCCACCTTGTACGCAACGCCGTAGACCACGGGATTGAATCTCCTGAGGAGCGTATCAGCGCCGGCAAGCCAGCCCAGGGCACAGTGACGCTCGACGCATATCACCAGGGAAACCAGATCGTGATCGAGGTCAGCGACGACGGACACGGCATCGACAGGGATAAAGTGGTTCAGCGAGCCATTGAGGTGGGCATCGTGAGTGCCGCAGATGCCGCCAACCTTGCCGAGACTGACGCTTTGAACCTCGTCTTTCATCCTGGATTGAGTACTGCGGAACAGGTGACCTCCATCTCCGGGCGGGGCGTGGGAATGGACGTTGTGAAGACTGTGCTGGAGCGCCTGAAGGGCACAACTACAATCAAGAGCACTCCGGGCCAGGGCACCACGTTTTACCTGAAAGTTCCGCTCACGCTGGCCATTATCAAGGCACTGCTCTTCCGAGTTAGTCAAAAAATTTATGCTGTGCCCCTGGCTTCGGTGGTCGAGATTGCCCGCGCCACGCAAAACCAAATCCATCGCGTGGACCACCACGATGTAATCAAGATGCGCGATGAGGTACTTACTCTGGTACACCTTAGCCGGCTGTCCAAGGAATCCAACAATAGTGCGAAACGCATTTTTGTAATCGTGATTTCCATGAATGATCGCAAATTCGGGCTGGTTGTCGATAAACTTGTAGGAGAAGAAGAGCTGGTAATCAAAGCCCTGGATGATCAACTGGTCGCTACAGACCTCGTCAGCGGAGCGTCTATCCTGGGAGACGGCACAGTGGTCCTGATACTGAATATTGCAACCGTAATTTCACGTTTGAGTCGCAGACAAAGGACCTTGGGGGCCACTGCATGAGTGAAAAACTGCGCGTTCTCGTGGTCGATGATTCCGCTCTCATGCGCAAGTTGATCCCACAGATCCTGGCGCGCGACAGTGATATTGAGGTAGTTGGCACGGCCATGGACGGTGCTTTTGGTCTGAGAAAAATCGAGGAACTCAAGCCCCAGGTAGTGACCCTCGACCTGGAAATGCCGCGCATGGACGGAATGGAGACCTTGCGGCAGATCACCCGGCGCTTTCGTATTCCGGTGATCGTGGTTAGTGCTCATACCACGGATGGAGCTTCCGCAACCTTCAAAGCGCTGGCCTTGGGCGCCTTCGATTTTGTCGCCAAACCCCGCGATGCCGTCTCTTCGCACATGGACCAGATCGCCGAGGATTTGATCAGCAAGATTAAGGTGGCGGCCAAGACCCAGGTGCTTCCCCGTGAAGCTCCGGCTTTGGGAGAGCCTCTGGGGGCGACGGCAAAACCGGCTTACCGTCCGAAAAAAGAACCGACTAAGATTATTGCTATTGGTATCTCCACGGGCGGGCCGAACGCGCTGCAATATCTGCTGGCGCAGTTGCCGGGCGATTTTTCTGGAAGCATTGTCGTAGTCCAGCACATGCCGGAAGGATTTACCGAGATGTTTGCGCGGCGCTTGAATGAAAGCTGTGAGATTGACGTGAAGGAGGCCCAGTCTGGCGATTTGCTGATTGCCGGCCGGGCGCTGATCTGTCCTGGTAACCGCCATATCAAGGTTCGGCGCATGCCGCTCGGAAATATTGTGGTGCTCTCGGATGAATCGCGGGTGAATGGGCACAGGCCCTCGGTGGATGTGCTTTTTCGCTCCGTTGCTGCTGAGTTTGGGGGCCGCTCGATTGGCGTGCTCATGACTGGAATGGGCGATGACGGCGCTCTCGGTATGGGACTGATTAAGAGCGCCGGTGGCCTGACTATCGCTCAAAGTGAAGAATCATGCGTCGTCTTTGGAATGCCTAAAGCGGCCATTGAACGCGGATATGCCATGCGGGTTATTGCTCTTGACCTGCTGGCCAATACGCTGAACATCCAGAGCAGCCCCGAACGGGCCACTCGGGAAGTAAAAGTTTAGTTGGAGTTGTAAGGAGAGGATTATATGGATCAATTTCCAGTACTGCTTCGGAAAGACCGCAGGCCAATCCGCTATCTCGTAGTGGATGACTCAGTCTTCGCGCGCAAAAACGTTGCGAAGATGGTTGAGGCATTCGGAGGCGAGATCGTCGGCGAGGCCGGTGATGGCTGCACCGCTATCACTGAATTCGACCGCACCACTCCTGACATGGTGCTCATGGACATCACCATGCCTCAGATGGAAGGCATTGAAGCCGCGGAGCGCATCGTGCGCGCCCATCCGGATGCGCGCATCGTGATGGTTTCTTCAGTGGGATATCAGGAAAACATCGTGGCTGCCCTACAGAAAGGCGCCCGCCACTTTGTGCAGAAACCGGTGAAGGCCGAAATCCTTTATGAAGTGATTAAGTACGTAATGGGTGATGACGCCGCAGTTGCCACCCCTACCGTACAGGAGAGCTGATCTCATGAAGATGGAATTGATTCAACCCTTCATTAACGCGGCCGATGCTGTGCTGGCTGAGACGCTGCAGTGTCCTACGCGCGTTGGGGATGTCACCATGGACGAGGAAGCTTATCGCCGTAAAGGCATCGCTTCCATGGTCACCATCAAGGGCGATATCGAAGGCAGAATCATCTTCGATATCGATACGCCGACGGCCGCCAAAGTCGCCAGCTACCTTGCGGGCAGCCCGGTCCCGGAATCGGATGAAGTGGCGCGCGAAACCGTTTGCGAACTCGCGAACATGGTGATTGGCAGCGCCATTACCATGCTCAACGACGAAGGCTTTCGCTTCAAAATCAATCCGCCGGTCGTTCATCTCGATGAACTTGGCGAAAAAAGCAGTGAAGACCAGGAATCACTTGTGATGTGCTTCGACACCGACAACGGCAACGTCTTCATGAACATCGCCATGCGCTACAACCGGCGTCGTCGCCAGGACAGCAGGCCTGGGTAGCAGTTCCCTTTTTCTCTCTCACAACTCCAACTAAAAAGGCGGCCCTGGGGCCGCCTTGGTTTTGGTATGTGTTGCATATAAAACCACACACCATGATTCCTGTTCTGCTCAGAATGACAGGGGGAAAGGGTTTCTACGGGAAAACCCGGACCATAAATGGCGTCTGCAATGGGCAGGCTGATGTGCAGGTAAAGTCCTGTTGCGGGGCCGGCATGCGCTGAAGCTCAGCATCGGTAGAGGTGCGAATAATGGAGACATTCCGGTCATTGGCGTTGACGGAATAGACACGCGAAGCATCATTCGCAGCATCCACGGAAACCGCCCCCGAACCTACCGTAATGGTCTTCGTCTCACGCAAGGCCACAGCATCGATCACGCTCACGCGATTTCCTGTGCAGGATGCCAGACTGCCCACTAGGTTCGTATGATTGGTCCCCGTTGGACATCCTCCCAGAGAAGCGTAGGCGCGCGTGCCATCGGAAAGCGCTGTGACCGAGACAGCAGGGCCCGAAAGAGTCACATCCGCGATCTTCGTCGGAACAATTCCTTTCGCCAGGTCGATGGTATCTCCCTTAATCACGCTGAGGGTACTGCTCCCGGTGTTAGTCACATAGACCCGCTTCAAATTGGAATCGAAAAACGCAAAGTTGGGAGAAGCACCCACTGGAATCGTGGTAATCACACTGTCGATCCCTGTATCGATCACGCTGACGGTACCATCGCCCTGGTTGACCACGTAGACGGCGCCCGTATCGGTGCTCATCACCGCCCAGATGGGCTGCGACCCAACTGTAATCGTTTTCACGAATGAATTATCGATGGCGGAAAACACGGTTACGTTATTGCTGCCAGCGTTCACCACATACATCTTATTGGCCCCGACGCCCGTAGTGCTCAACGATCCTGAGACGGAAACCGGCGCTGCTCCTACCGGTACGGCAGCGTTGGCCACGGTTCCGACGACCGGGATTACGCTTACATCGTTGGAGGTGTTATTAGCGATATAGAGGTTGCCGTTCACGCCAACTCCGGCAGCCACCGGTCCGCTCGTGGTGGCGGGCAGAACTGATGTGGTGATTGCCGAGGAGGTCGGAAGCAGAGCGATATACAGAGTGACTGTCTTATCGCCGTTCACCACTAAGGCCCGGCTTCCACCCTTGGCCAGAAATACTGGATTCATGCCGACTGAAACGATACCTACGTTGGTGTCGCCAGAGGTATTGATATGCATGGTACTGCCGTTGCCGGCCGGATTGGTCGAGAGGACCACGGCGTGTCCCAGGTTCGAAGGATCACCCCCAGGCTTGACCACGGGGATAATCGTGGGACGGAAGGTTTGTCCGCATCCCACAACAAAAACAATGCCAATGATGAACAGAAGGACCGCTGGAATAGTCCGGAAATTCAAATTCATGCGTCTCCACCAGCCATGGCTGGTTCAAAAATGATGATATGAGAAACCTTCATTGTAGCGGGTAAGGGTCGGAATTTAAAATCTTAAAATTTGTAATTTAAAATTTCAACCCCAAAACTCCCTTGGATCAACTCTGCTTCTACTTAGGCAATCCAGACCCTTCTGGCGCCGGTTCCTTAAATTTGAAATTATAGATTTGAGATCAGCACATACCACCGACACTGCTCCCACCACTTAGAACGCAGCTCCCGCGAGATCATGCAGCTTTTTTTGTGGTTTTTTTTCGAGTTGCGGCGGGTCTCTTTCCCTGCACCTCTGCCTCCGACATCTGCTGGGCACCCCCGGCGCGCTGCGGCGCCTTTTTCTTTGCTTCCATTTGCGCCAGGCTCTGTTTCAAGGCGGCCATCAGGTCAACAGGCGGCGCGGCTTTACGGGGTTTTTCGACGGCAACTACCTCTTTGCCCTCCAACCGGGCCTTAATCAGCTTCTTTATGTTGTTTTCAAAAGTGTCATAGTATTTGGCCGGTTCCCACTCAGCAGACAGGGCCTCAATCAATTGGTAGGCCACCTTGACCTCGGCATCCTTGAGGTTGACCTGGTTCTTGCCAAAATCAGGGACGGTGCGGATCTCATCCTGGTAGTACATGGTGTGCAGCATCAGTCCCCCGTTATAGGGTCTTAGGAAGACCGTATATTCCCGGTTATGCATGGCCAGTTTGGCAATGGCGACGTGCTCAGTCTCTTCCAAGGCGCGGGTCAATAGGGCGTAGGGTTTCTTCCCTGCTTCTTCAGGCATCAGATAATACGAGGACTCGAAGTAAATGGGGTCGATCTCCTCATATTTCACGAATTCCAATATCTCCATGGCCTTGGCCGTCTTAGGCTCAATTTTTTTGATCTCCTCCGGTTCCACCACCACATATTCGTCCTTGCGGTATTCAAACCCCTTCACGATCTCACTGCGTTCAAGAACACGTTCGTCGTTAGGACAATAAAGCTGCTGCTTGACCCGGGTCAGGTCGTCGCGATGAAGCATGTGGAACGAAACACGATTGCCGCGAGCGCCGGAAAACAGCCGCACAGGCATGGAGATAAGCCCAAATGTAAGATATCCAGTCCAGACCGAAGCAGCCATAAAGGTACCCCCATTAAGTTCCCTATTTTAGGAACTCGAACCCAGGGTAAAGAGTTGTCTATCATTAAGAGCAATACGCAACTATCCTGATGGGATAAGTTCCACGAACCCGAAACATTCGGCGTGCTACGCAGCAGCACGTCAACCCATCCAAATGAAGTTGAGAAATCTAAAGTTCTAGTTTAGGATACTCAAGATGCGTTACCAGATCAGAAAGCTTGCAACAGTAGTCGTTGAAGCTGCCAGGAATTTTCCGGCAGTGGTCCTCACGGGGCCGCGACGTGCTGGCAAGACAACGCTTCTGAGACATCTATTTCCCCGCGCACGCTATGTTCTGTTGGAGGATCCTGATGTTCAAGCTAGAATCCGCAGCGATCCGCGTGCATTTCTTGACGCCCTGAGCCCGCCAGTGGTGTTGGATGAGATTCAGAACACACCAGAGATCCTGGGTTATGTTCGCACTATGATCGACCGGGTACCGCGGCGGTTCGGTCAATGGATTTTCACAGGCTCCCAAGAGGCCCCGTTAATGCAGGGCATCAGTGAGTCAATGGCTGGTCGCGCGGCAATTCTCCAACTTCTTCCCTTCAGCACCCAGGAATCACCCAAAGTAAATTTGCTGCATGGAGGCTTTCCCGAAGTCCTGGCGCGTCCCAGAGCGCGCGGATTGTGGTTTTCTTCTTATCTGCAGACCTATCTGGAGCGCGATGTCCGGGCAATCACCAATGTGCGGGATCTGCCTACGTTTCGGCGATTTCTGGCATTGTTAGCTAGCCGGCACGGCCAGATTCTCAACAAGACAGATTTGGCGGCGCCGCTCGGCGTATCGGTTCCCACCATTACCGAATGGTTACACGTGCTTGAGATCACCAATCAGATCATTTTGGTCTCGCCATATTTTGAGAACTTCGGGAAACGCCTGGTCAAGACCCCCAAAATCTATTGGGGCGACCCGGGGCTTGCTTGTTACCTGTTGGGGATCAACTCCTCTGCGGAACTCGAACGCTCGCCATTTTTGGGCGCGCTTTTCGAAGGTTTTGTCGCAACGGAGATTCTTAAGAGCCAAACAAATGCGGGTATGAGGAAAGAGCTGTATTTCTTCCGCGATCACCAGGGCTTGGAGGTGGACTTTCTCCTGCCCAGACCGAATGCAGCACTATGGTTGATTGAGGCAAAGGCAAGCAAAACCGTCCGCCCTGACATGGCCGTTTCCTTACTGTCCCTAAGTCACAGTTTACCGAATCCTCCGGAAAGAATGATGGTCATTCATCGCAAGCCCAGTACTCATCTGCCAACTACCGCGGCTGCCCGCGGTGTTGAAGCATTCGATATTGAGCGGTTTGTCCGTAAGCTGGCGTAAAAGAACGCAAAGCTCTGCCGCTATTCTTCACATTTTTTCAGCTCTCCTGTAGGGAAATAGAACACGATCACGTCTTATCACATGAGGGTTTTAAACGAACCTGAAGAGAAGCCCGCTCTCCAACTTGGCATGGGGCCTGGAAACCCACCACGAGTCGGCGGGACATGGATTCGTGCGCCAACATACTTTGTGTCACTACCCATATTTTGAATTTAATCCGAAGCGACGGAGGCAATTGCAATGTCAGTGAGATTCTTCAACCGAAATATTCCCGACGAGTGTCACCAAAAGATGAAAAGTTTTACAGCAGCAGGGGACGACCCAGTGTGGGTGGCGTTTGCACCTGGTGGGGGCAATCGCTGGAGCATCCTTACCAAGAACGGCGCATTCTTCAACCGGAACATCCCCGACGAGTGTCATCAGAAGATGCAGGAGCTATCGACGGGCGGCGACAGGGTTGTCCGAGTGGCTTTTCCTCCGCAAGGCGGCAATAGTTGGAGCATCGTTACTAAAAACGGCGCATTCTTCAACCGGAACATCCCCGATGAGTGCCATCAGAAGATGGAGGAGATGTCGCAAGGCGGCGCCAAGATCGTCTCTGTGGCGTTCCCGCCGCAAGGTGGAAACAGTTGGAGCATTGTCAACGACAAGGGAGCGTTTTTCAACCGGAACATTCCCGACGAATGCCATCAAAAGATGCAGGAGCTATCGACGGGCGGCGCCAAGATCGCGTGCGTAGCGTTTCCCCCGCAAGGCGGCAACAGTTGGAGCATCGTCAACGACCAAGGCGCGTTCTTCAACCGGAACATCCCGGATGAAGCTCACATGTACATGGGCTTCTTCTCTTCCGTCTATGGCCCGGTAGACATCGTGGCTTTCGATGTCAATGGCAGCGGATGGTCAGTGACCGCAGCCGTGACCAAAGCTGAAACGGTCTGTGACGCGACGCAATGCGTTTCCATTGCCAACGTGTACGAAAACATCGCAGCGCGGCTCGAGGGCAACGTAGTCGGTTATGCATGCACCGTTGGCAGGGCGTCGATGAGTGCGTTCTCGCACGGCCAAGCCCGCACCAGCGCCAACCCGCCAGCACAATTGTTCCTCCCTTCGACCAAGATCCCGGTAGCCAGCGTGAGCAAGGTGGTCACTACGCTTGCCGCAATCCGCATCTTGGCCAAGCATAGTATCGACCTCGGCTCAGGGATTGGCAAACACCTTCCGAGCGATTGGGTCCTTGACCCCAAGGTTGCGTCGATCACCTTCCGCGAGTTGCTGTCGCACCGCAGCGGCATCAGGGACTACGGCAACAACAGTCAGGACTACGGAGTGCTGAAGACGTTCTTCACGGGCCCGCTCGGCCCGACCACAATCAACCCGAATGACAAGTCATACGCCTACAGCAATTACAACTTCGCCATCTTCCGCGTGTTGCTGCCGATGATCGATGGGTTCGTGGATGATCCGGCAAACCGCGCGGCGAAGCTGGCCGCCGCCTACATCAAGATCGTGGAGAAGAATGTCTTTGAACCGGTTGGCGCACTGGGAGTCGACGCCAAGCCTCCCGCCACTGGACCGCAAGCCAGCGCCTATGCGTTCTCGTACAGCTATCCAGGAACGACCGGCGGGTTCGACTGGGGTGATGATAGCCTGGGCGTCGGCGCCGCTGGCTGGTACCTTGCGATTGACGATATCGCCAAGGTCTTGTACAGCTTGAACAAAAACGACGGCCGCATTTTGACGCCAGCACAAATGCAGGAGATGGAGGCGACGCCCCTCGGCTGGGACACGAAGCAGGACTCGACCGGCTACCGGTGGGTGGAAAAAAACGGCGGCTGGGGCGCGAATGGAACCACGATCAGCACATCAATTGCGTTGTTTGGTCCGGGTGTATTCGGCGCGTTGTTCATGAACTCTGACGTCTCAGGACCTGGTCTGCAAAACAACTGGCAGTGGTGCAACAAGTGTCAGGCGCTCGCTTTCGCGGGGAGCGCGAGTCTCGGAAATTGTCCGGGAGGCGGGATGCATGATCACACAGGCAGTAATAACTACCTCGTCGCTACAACGGCCAGTGGCATTGCGGGCCAACACAACTGGCGCTGGTGCAACAAGTGCCAAGCGCTCTCATTCGCAGGCAACGCATCACTGGGCCCATGTTCAGCGGGCGGGATGCATGACCACTCCGGCAGTGGCAACTATGTCCTCGCTATCAAAGGCAGTGGCGCCCTGCCCCAGGACAGCCAGGACAACTGGCGCTGGTGCAAGAAGTGCCAGGTGCTTGCGTATGCAGGCAATCCTTCATCCGTTGGCGCGTGCGGCGCAGGCGGGCAACACGACCATACCGGCAGCGGTGACTATATCCTGGGATATGCGGTTGGCGCAGACACTGTATTGCGCGAAGCCTACATGAAGGCGTTAACTAAAGCCAAAGGGAGCGCAGCCTAAGCTTAGTCATAGCTGTGACAAAAACTAAGTGAAACCACCAGAAGACCGATGGTCATTCATCGAAGTCCCCGGTTTCGTCTGCCCAACGCCGCGGCTGCCCGCGGCGTTTGAGGCATTCTGAATAGAATACTTTCGGTCACAGAACTAAATTTGTAGCTTGGCTCTATCCGCGGCTTGGGTGATCGTTGTCTGTTAACAGATCATTCACTAGGACGCGGGAACCGTTGAAGTCGAACGTAAACCGCATTTCTTTGATTCCCTGATCAAGAAAGGCTTTTCTTACCGCCGGTTGATTCTCTTCATCGCAGTACAGCAGCATGAAGCCTCCGCCGCCCGCCCCAGTAATCTTGCCACCCATCGCCCCGTTTTCACGGGCCAGACCGTACATACGATCAATCGCCGGGTTGGAAATCATTGAGGATATCTTCTTCTTGTTTTCCCATCCTTCGTGTAGCAACAGGCCAAACTTTTGCAGATTTCCTTGTGCCAGGGCTTCGCGCATGTGCTCAGCCAATTCGCGTATCCGGTGCAATGATGCCAGGACGACTCCCTTACCGCTACGGGTGGCCAATTGTTGTTCCTGCAAAATCGACCAGGAATCGCGGGTGGAACCGGTAAAGAAAAGCATCAACTTTGCCTGCAATGCAGCCACGATCTCCGGGGCAAGATCCAAGGGATCCAAGTCGGTTCTGCCATCAGAATGAAAACGAATGAAATTCAATCCACCATAAGCAGCAGCATATTCGTCCTGCTTGCCAACCGGCTTGTCCAACACCTGGCTGGCGATGTGAAAGGCTTTTTCCGCCAGTTCGTGCCGAGAGAGCGTGACTTGAAGATAAGTGGCCATGGCGTGCAACATACTCACGCACACAGATGCAGAGGACCCCAAGCCTGTTCCGGGAGGAATTTCCGAAGCCAGAAAAATGTCAACGGCAACCTCGCGGCCAAGCTCTTGCAGTACGGCCAAGGGAATCTCCAAAGTATGGCCTTTGGCCGTGATCTCCTTGATGTTTTCCCAGCTCTCACAGGCCCGTAGGTCGGAAGAGATGATCTGGACATGGCGATCGGTGCGCTGGCTTACGATGGTATAGAAATATTTGTTGATGGTTGCACTGAGAACCGCGCCACCAAAAGTTTCAAAATAGCCGGGTAGATCGGTGCCACCACCGCCAAAGCTGATTCGTACTGGGCTGCGGACGATCAGCATGGTTACGACATGCAGGCAGAAGCATGGGCGGCACATTGGTTGCGTTTCCACCGCCAGGCGGATGCAATGATCTCTTCCAACGATGAATGCTTCGGGCTCCAGCCCATCTCACGAATCATGCGCTCGGGACTGGCACATAACACCGCTGGATCGCCCGGCCTGCGTGCGGCCAGTCGTATGGGAAGGCGCTGATCTAACACTTTTTCCACGGCATCGCACACTTGGCGTACTGAATAGCTGTGCCCCAATCCAATGTTGTAGGCCCGCATGCCCGCCTGATTCATTCTTTGCAGTGCAGCAATGTGGGCCGACGCGATATCCAGCACGTGAACGTAGTCGCGCAGGCAGGTACCGTCGGGAGTGTCGTAGTCGGAGCCGTGGATGCTGAAGGATTCCCTCTCTCCCGCAGCAGCCTGGAGCAAGAGTGGAATGACGTGGGTTTCAGGATCGTGCCTCTCGCCCAATTCAGACGTTGCGCCGGCGGCGTTGAAATAGCGGAAGGCAATCACGCTCCAGCCGTAAGCTTCGGTGTACCATCGCAGAATCTGCTCAAAGATGAGCTTGGTTTCGCCATAAGCATTGACCGGTTTTTTGGCATCTTCCTCATCAATAGGAATTCTCTCGGGCGTGCCATAGACGGCGGCGGAAGAGGAGAAAACAAAGTTCTTTATATTGGCCGACCGCAAAACCTCGAGCATCGTGATTCCGGCAGAGACGTTCTCCTGAAAGAACAACCCGGGATTGGCCACCGATTCGGGAATCTTGGCCTTCGCAGCAAAGTGGAAGACCACATCAAACCTTATGTTCTGGACCAGGGACTCCATGCCGGCCCGGTTGCCAATATTCAATTCAAAGAACGCTGCGCCTTTGGGCACGGCTGTTCTGAAACCTGTCGAAAGATCATCTACGATTGTGACCGCGTGCCCTCGATGCAACAGTTCCGCACAACACACTGATCCTACGTATCCCGCACCACCCGTTACCAATACATTTGCCATTAATACGCACCTGCCCCATGGAATACTCTCATCGGAGTTTTAACCAAAATCCTGATGTCCATCCACAACGACCAGGTCTTAACGTAATGCAAATCCATTTGCACGCGTTCCTGGTACGATACTTCCTGTCGTCCAAAGACTTGCCAATATCCGGTTAAGCCTGGCTTCATGCTGCCGAAGATCCAACCGGCCTCGCCATATTTGTTCAGCTCCGGCGGGGTAATCATGCGTGGCCCCACCAGGCTCATCTCACCACGAAGAACATTGAAAAGCTGAGGCAGTTCGTCGAGGCTCAGCTTTCTGATCCATGCCCCGGTGCGCGTAACCCGGGGATCATTTTTGAGTTTGAAGCTGACCTCGAATTCTTTAAGCAACACAAGGTCTTGCTCCAGGATTTTGTCAGCATCGACACACATGCTGCGCAGCTTGAAGGCGTTGAATTCACCGTTTGGTCCAATCACTCGCCGGCGATAAATCACTGGCCCGCCATCTTGCAGCTTGATTAGAAGAGCAAGCACGGCGATGACCGGTAACAGCAACAGGAGAAGAAAGATTGAGCCAATGAGATCTAAAGTCCGCTTGGCTATGCGTCCCGACTTGCTGATGGGCGAACCTCTTATGATGTCCGCATTTTGTAACTGCTCAATGGTTGACGCAGCCAAATCAAACTCCGTGAGAGTGTTTTTACACCAGGGCTAAAGCCCGTTGTATTCATGATTTCGACAGGCTCCTTCGGCCAACCTCAGGACAGGCTTTAAAGGGCCGTTCTTCCACCGGTGTCTTGCATGTTTACACGATGATATATCGATATGGTCTCTTGTGCGGCTCGATGCCAAGAAAAATCTGTGGAACGCCGCAACGCAAGTCTCTGCCACTTCTCTAATACCTCGGGGTTACATAATAGTTCGATCGCTGCCTGGGCCATGCTGTTTGCGTCGAGAGCATGGAACACTTGCGCGCC
>DASZEU010000596.1:0-6690 GCA_035940535.1 Candidatus Angelobacter sp. | reverse complement strand
GACCTCGCGGTCACACCCTTGCGTTTCGCTATCACTTCACCTCCATCAGGTTGTGAAGAGGACTTTCACCTCCAAGCTGTCGAACATGCTCGGCACACAGAAGTTAGCCCAGCGTGTGAACGCTGGGAAAAGATTAGAGATAAATGACAAGCCCCAGAGGGGCGACACAGGTTTCTTTTGCTCTCTCCGACAAATCTGTTGATCGAAAAGGTTCATCAAAAGCTTAAGTGAACCGTATTGACAGTAGCCCAGCACGGTTCGGCGCTGTCAGGCGCCGAACCCAATGCTGGGTTACCTTCCAAACCAATGGGAGTCCCGTTAGGGACGGCTGAGTTTTATGTCTCACACTATCTGTGCTGTCTGCTACACCCAACCCCCATCACCGGTTTGGAGTGCCTCGGGTACCAGAAGCTGTCGTAGCGACGGAATCTGCAGAGCCGGTAACCAAGCTTCCTTCGGTGGAATGGTTGGGTCCCAATCCCAGCTTTATAAGGGCGCGAGAATCAGGGGTGACCTTGGATTGCCATTGATGATCGGCTTGGTACTTGGCCATGGCACGCTGGGTGCGATCATCCCATTTTCCCGTAGGCTCGCCTTCCAGATACTTTTCCCGAATGAGCGCCTGCTGAATCGCGACAACGCGGTCGGCCTGAATGCTCTGCTGCCCATGGCGCTTCCATGCGCCCCGTTTTAGTTTTGCTGAACGGCGGCGTTTGGACGAGGAATGCCCCGGTTTAGGATGCACTGTGGTCTTGGAGGATGGTGTGTCTGTGTGCCGCTTGGTCTTGGCCAAGCCTGAACTGGAAAGTAGCGTCAGCATCGCGCCGACGGCAACTAGCTTTCGGATTGATATACGCAAAGCGGTTTACCTCCATATCCACGAGGGCTAAGCGCCAGAGCATCATGTCACGTTTGATGCTCCAGCGCCAGTAGGGTGTTTACTTAACAGGTTACGGAAGGGTACCGGACAAAAAGACATTGCCGGCACTCTGGCCACGACCTGTGCGGACAAGGAACACCACGTCTTGTCCGCTCTTGAGCTGCGAAGTCGCCTTCCGGAACTCCTCTTCGCTATTGATCGGGTGTCCGTTGACCTTCAGGATGACGTAGCCACGCTGAACGCCGATGTCGTCGGCAAATGAATCAGGCTTCACATCGGTGACCAATACGCCCTTCCCTCCGGTAATTCCGAGTTGGTCGGCCTGCTCCTGGGTAAGCGAACGCACAGTGATGCCTAGCTTAGCCGGGCTGGCCTCACCTTCGGTTGTGGATTCGTCAGTCGCGTCAGTGCGCTCTCCAAAGAGCTTGGCGCGATCGGCAACGGTCACGGTAATTTCTTTCGGCTGGCCATGTCGCATCACAGTGAGCGCGATCTTGTTGCCCGGTTTCGTGGCGGAAATCATGCTGACCAGTTCGTCGCCGCTCTTCACCGGCTTGCCATTCACAGCCGTGATCGTGTCTTCAGTCTGCAAACCCGCCTTTTCCGCCGGGGTATCCGCGCGAACATTGGAGATGGTCACACCCTTTCCGTAGGTGCGCTCCATCGCGGGGTTCGGCTGGGCATTGAATTCAACACCAATCGATCCGCGAGCCACGCGGTGGTCTGGGTTTTTGGTGAGCTGTTCGTAGACATCACGGACGGTGTTGGAAGGCAAGGCAAATCCCACACCTTGGTATCCGAAGGATTGCGTAAAGATGGCGGTATTAATTCCGATCACCTCGCCATTCATGTTGACCAGCGGACCGCCTGAATTGCCAGGATTGATGGCCGCATCGGTCTGAATAAAAGACTGGAAGGAACGGGCTGGATTAATGTTGCGTCCCTTCGCAGAGACGATGCCCGCAGTCACGGTTTCCTGCAAACCAAAGGGGCTGCCAATCGCGATGACCCAATCGCCCACACTGGCACTATCAGAATCTCCCAGCCGGGCGGGAGCAAGAGTCTTGTCTTTAGGAGGCTCGATCTTGATTACTGCCAAATCAGTTTCACGGTCGGTGCCGATCACCTTGGCTTCATGCAACACCCCTGGGGGTTCATCTTTCAGTTGGACACGAATACGGTCAGCGCCGTCTACCACATGAAAATTGGTGATGATAAAGCCGTTGGAGTTTAGGATCACCCCTGATCCCAGAGAACGCTCACGTCCGCCATCGGGAGTCTGAAAGGGACTGTCATCCTGCCCTTGCCCGCCCCCTTGTCCGCCGAAAAAGCGATCGAAGAAATCCTGAAATGGATCCTGGCCGCCATCAGGACTATTAGGACTGTTGGGGCTGTTGGGCCGCCGCATGCGCCGCCGAGGTTTGGGCGTTGATTCTGAATTGATGTTCACAACCGCCGGCGAGAGCTGCTTGGCGATCTGCCCAAATGTATTGCCGAGTTGTTGGGGGCTCTGCATTTTCGGCAGAAGGCTCGCATCGGCAGTGGAGTTTCCTTTGACGCCGCTTCGGCTAAGCACTGTTCCAATCAGGATGCCCACGGTCAGAGTAATCAGTATTACGACCGTCGAAAGCACCTGCAGAGCTTTCAGGCGTGCCGTTAAAGCGGCAAAGCGAGAATTCATAATGTGACTTCCTCCAAGCTTGGTCAACCCTAGATTATAAATGGAAATATATAAGTTCTGTACGGATGCTAACTCGTTGGTAATATTCGGGGAAGCACCTGGTTATTTAGACGCAAACCAGGGTTGTTTCGTTATCCGGGTGCGCTCCTGGCTGCGGCCTCTGACTCAGACGTGCCCCCGAGCAACTGTTCTAATGCCACAGTATGTTGGATGCCACCGTTCTGGCGCATTCTGGCCACACAGGTTCGTCTGTGAAACAATTAAATGTTTCATTATAAATCGCAAGGAGAAAGTGAAATGGCCAGTGAGAAAGTGCTGAGCGAGGCGATCCAACAACGGCGCGCCACCCAGAGTTTTGAAAACCTAGAGATTCCGGAAGCCGATCTCAAGAAGATCATTCGTGCCGGACTGGAAGCTCCCAGCGGTTATAACCTGCAGCCGTGGCGTTTTGTTGTAGTACGCAGCCCAGAGCAAAAAAAGAAGTTGCGCGAAGCCGCTTTTGGCCAGCCCAAGGTTGAAGAGGCCAGCGCAGTGATTGTGGCGTGCGGCGATCCTGATGGCTGGAAAGACGGCGACCTCGAAGAGATGATCAAGCTGGCCAAGCAACATGGCTTTGGCGGAGACCAGGAACATGAAGCCGCCCGCAAGGCGATTTCCGGCTTTCTTGGCAATGCTCCGGGAAAAGTTGGAGGAGTGGAGCCATCCTTTGGGGTGTGGGTGAACCGCCATGTGATGATTGCCTTGACAACCATGATGTGGATGGCCGAAGCCTTGGGATACGATACGGCGCCTATGGAAGGATTTTTGGAAAACAAAGTGATAGAGGTATTGAAGATTCCACAACGCGTGCGAGTGGTTGCGCTGTTGGCAATCGGACGACGCAAAGGTCCGGACAAGCCCTACGGAGGACGTTTTGATCCCTCCCGAACCGTCTTTGTCGACGAATGGGGGAAGCAACTCTTCTGATCCGCCGGCTAGCCATCTGATTCTGTGGGGCTCTGGAGTTTAGAAATGCAATAGCAATTTGGTGGAATCTCTAAGCAATTTTGGTGGAGTCTCTAAAATAGCAATACGGCTTCATTTAAGGATTAGAAGTTCATTTAGATTATCAAGCAGGTTCACGAGCCTGATGGCCCAGCCCCGAAGGGGCGGAAGATAGTAGCCCAGCACGTCGAGCTAGCGTGGGCGCGATCTTTGCGCACACGCTAGCTCGTAAGTGCTGGGAATGGTCAAGATAAATGACAAGCCCCGGAGGGGCGGCACAGATTTTATAACGTGCACGAAACGGCGGCTTACCGAAATCACCGTCGAGTTTGAACGAAATGAGGATCTCTGCTTATGAGGCACCATGAGCATCTCTAAATGTTCCATGCTGGTTATGACTGCTGTCTTACTACTGCAACCACTTTCCGCGAACCAGTCGGCTGCGCCTCAGGAAAAAGATACTCTAGCAGCGTTTACGGACCGAGTTGCCGCGAAATTGCTAGACCAAATCCGAGAGGGCCTGGAATCGCGGATCGTCAAGAAGACGTTGGGGGCCTTTGATCTTTCTCGCATGAGCGGAGGCCCGGCATTCAAGAACCAGATCACGGCATTGCTCAACCAATACGACTCCGTTCGTATTCACTTCAATCTGGTCGAAACTTCAACAACCGGAGCCGAAGGCACCGCGGTGGTGGATGTAGAAATGGAAGAGAACCCGCCGGGCGACGTTTCGGCACCGGTCCATAAGCGTGTCCAGCTTCGCTTTGTGGCCCAAAGCAGCCCCAAGGGCTGGAAGTTTGTTGATGTTCAGCCGCGGTCGTTCTTTTCATAGCATTCGGGCTTTATCGTGATTCACGCAAATTTTGTTTCGTAGTTCCTGCGGAGCGCAGCCACAGAGAATCATGCAACGCGAATATCCTGACCGGCCCATTGTGGGGGTCGGCGCAATCATTGTCGAAAACGGCCGTGTGCTGTTGGCTCGGCGCGGGAATCCTCCGCGCGCCGGACAATGGTCTCTGCCCGGAGGAGCAGTCGAGTTGGGCGAGACCCTGAGGGCCGCCACCGAGCGCGAGGCTCTAGAGGAGACTGGGCTGATTGTAGAAGCTGGCCAGGTAGTCGAGATTTTGGACAGAATCATTCCTGGCAACAATGGCGCGGTGCAATTCCACTATGTCTTGATAGATTTTCTATGCGCTTGCCGAGGAGGCGAATTGCGCGCCGGTGGCGATGCGGCTGAGGTCGCCTGGGCCGCAGAAGAAAAGCTGGGATCGTACAACCTTGAGCGGACTACTCTGGAAGTTATTTTGAAAGCGTTGCGGATTGGGTAAGTGGGTAATTTGGTAATTGGGTGATTTTACACTCGTGAAACTTCGTAGGTGTTGGCAACGGGTACAAAAGGTTTTTGCTTTTTCAATTACCCATTTACCAGATTACTCAATTACCAAATTTATTTACCCAATTACCAACTTACCCATTTACCCAATTCTATGGTTACCCGTTCCATTGAAATGCATCGAGTTGCGCCAGTCCAACAAACTGAAGCACGCGGCAGGCGAATTGGTGCGCCATCTCATCCAAACTCGCGGGCTTGTTATAAAAGGTAGGGATCAATGGATAGATCGTAGCTCCGGCCTCGGCGGCATGGTCCATATTGCGAATATGGATGCGGTTGAGCGGGGTCTCGCGGATGCACAACACCAAGGGGCGCTTCTCTTTCAGGCAGACATCGGCGGCGCGGTCGATCAGGCTGGTTGCCAATCCATTGGCAATTCGCGCCAGTGTACCCATGCTGCAAGGCAGGATGATCATCGCATCGGTAGGATATGAGCCGCTGGCGATGTTGGCCCCAATGTCGTCGTTATTCTGCTGCTGAATTTTTTTTGATTTGGCTCCCACAAGCTGCTCGACGAGGTTGTTGCGTCCTGTGATTTGCAGCTCTTCGGCAAACACTCGTAAAGCATTGTTCGAGACCACCATGTTTACAGCAGTGATGCGGGCGTCGCGCTCGGCTAACATCAGCAAAGCCCGGGTAAAAAGTGCTCCGCTGGCCCCGGTAGCGGCAATAGTCAAGGTGTAACCCTCTGGCTGAGAAGTCTTGGGCATCAGTTCAGACTTGAGGATATGGAGTGCATCCTGATGAGTCAAGCCAGTCAAGAGTTTGTTAGAGTGAATGGGAATGGACGCAGCATCGCTACGCAAATTACTGCAACAGGTCAAAAAAGGAGTGCTCAGTCCCGATGAGGCAGTTGCCAGGCTCCGGCACATGCCCTTCGAAGACTTGGGCTTTGCCAGGGTGGATCATCATCGGCGCCTGCGTACCGGCATGCCTGAAGTCATCTTTTCCAGTGGAAAGAGCCCTCAGCAATTAGCCGGGATCTTCAAGAGTATGGCCGTCCACGGTGGCAATGTCCTGGCAACGAAAGCAAGGGTCGAGCACTTTCGAGCAGTGAAGAAAGCCGTCCGTAAGGCTGAATATCACGAGTTGGCCCAGGCTATTGTGCTGAAGCAGGACTCAACCCAATATGGAAAAGGAACGGTGGTAATCGTCTCGGCGGGCACCAGCGATATCCCGGTGGCAGAGGAAGCCTTGGTGACAGCCGAAGTCATGGGCAATGAAGTCGCGCATCTTTATGACGTGGGCGTAGCTGGCCTTCACCGTCTGCTGGCCAGCAAGAGCATTCTTGACCGTGCGCGCGTAGTAATCGTGTGTGCCGGAATGGAAGGCGCGCTGCCGAGCGTAGTGGGCGGACTGATTGGTGTCCCGGTGATTGCCGTTCCTACAAGCGTCGGGTATGGAGCAGCCTTCAAAGGCTTGGCGGCACTGCTGGGAATGCTGAATTCCTGCGCATCGAACGTGAGCGTTGTAAATATCGACAATGGGTTCGGGGCCGGTTATGTGGCGTCACTGATTAATCGGTTGTAACGTGGCTGCTAGCTGCTGGCTGCTAGCCAGAGAGCAGCTAGCTCGCCCTTATTACATTCAGCACATCCAAAAGCAATGTATGGCGGAGCCTTTGATTTTCAATGATCCACTTACCAAATTACCCATTTACCAAATTCCTAAGCCCCAAACACTCTCACAAAGATCTTATCCACATTCCTCAACTGGCGTTTCAGGTCAAATGCCTGCTCGATTTGCTGGCGT
>DASZEU010000595.1:0-7610 GCA_035940535.1 Candidatus Angelobacter sp. | reverse complement strand
GACCTCGCGGTCACACCCTTGCGTTTCGCTATCACTTCACCTCCATCAGGTTGTGAAGAGGACTTTCACCTCCAAGCTGTCGAACATGCTCGGCACACAGAAGTTAGCCCAGCGTGTGAACGCTGGGAAAAGATTAGAGATCAATGACAAGCCCCAGCGGGGCGGCACAGATTTCGGTTGTCTCTGCACTAAAGCTATTGATCGAAAAGGTTCATCAAAAGCTTAAGTGAACCGTATTGAGGGTAGCCCAGCACGTAAGGAAAGGTTGGGGATAAATGACAAGGCCCGTAAGGGGCGACACTTGGGTTTATTCTCTCCATTGGGCGTGAACCGTTGATTGAGAAGGTTCCAGGCTCCTTAAAGGCGCGTTCTTTGCGCCTGAAGAGCCTGTCCTGAGATCCGCCGAAGGAACTCCGAGAATACGTAAATATTCCACGTCAGGTTAAGAGACAACTCGGCAACGCTCGATTTTTACCGCCTGAAGTGCGATTATTTGTTTGTGGTGGTCAAAAACACATCATAAGTCCAGCGACCGGTGTCTGACTTCCCATCAGTAGGATCAGGATTGACTCTGGCTTTGTAGCGGAACTGGTTTCCAAAATCGTCGGTTCGGCGCGACTCGCGATATTTGAGGGCCAAAGAAAAAATACCTAAATCTGGCAAGGTGTGAAGTTCGTTGGGTTGGCATACGCCGTCATGGTTCTCGTCAATCCATAAACGCAAGCGCGAAAATACGGAGTCTCTTTCGTCGATGATGCCGTCGTCATTGCCGCCATTTACTAGCTTGTCAAATTCGGCCAAGGCAAGAAAGCCGTTGGGATGGGCGGAGGCAGGCTGGGGAGTGAAGTTGCCGAAGAGTTGTTTCCCATTGTGGATGATGCCATCGGATCCGGGCAGAGCCAGAAACGCGTTATGGGAACCCCGCTCGGTCCAGGCAAGTTGGACAGGATGGCCGCTGCCGCTGATGTCAAACATGACGCCAGCTTGAGCCGAAGTCAATGAGAAGCCATCCCCTAGCGTATCGACGATGATCGGACTGCACGTGAGACCGGCCCCGCTGGTAAAACCATTCGAGCCGCCATCTGGGCCTTGACCTCCGAGACAAGGGTCAGTGATGCCAACTCCACCGCCACCTCCAGTTGTTGCTGGTCTTCGCCTTACATCAGGCAGTGGGCCGCTCTGCCCGAAATGCCCAGGATTGCCTGCATTGCCAGCACTACCATTTGACGCCGAATTTCCACTGCCAGGGAACCCTCCCGGGGAACCTCTTACGCCACAGGCGCTGGCTGGATCTCCAGGCTTGCCGCCAGGGCCAGGATTTCCTGAAAGTCCTGCCCGTCCGATGTCGCCGGGATCACCGGGGGCACCCCCTAGATTAGAGGTGGTTGGCGTGGGGCCATTGAATGGATAAAAGCCTGTAATGGTTCCTCCCTTTCCGCCATTGCCGCCTGAGCCGGCATCACCACCGCGTCCTCCCTGACCCGCATCACCGCCTTTCCCGCCATTTCCCCCATTACCAGCCATGCAGCCACAAGCCGCGCCGTTGCCTCCTGCGGTCCCAGCCCCGCCATTGCCTCCCGTACCGCCTGTTCCGCCAGGGCCGCCTTTCCCACCTTTGCCACCATTAGCGATGAAGCTGTATTGGTTCGTGTCCCCATCAATGATGTCAACGGTTATGTTGCCGGCATCGAAACCATCAAATCCCAATCCTCCGGCAGTGGCGTCTGACCCTTTAGAGGCCGCGCCGCCCTCGAATCCGGGAGAACCATTGATATTTCCAGCAGCTCCGCATGATCCATCCGGTGCTGGAGGACCGCCGTTGGGGGTCCCTGGAGGAGCCGGATCGGGCGAATCTCCCGCTTGACCAGTAGCTCCCGGCGACTTCGGCGTTGTGTCACAGCTTGTGTGGCATGTTTGTTGTTGAAGTACTACAGGTGCAAATCCTGTCCACGCTACGCTATGGACCACCGGAATTGGTTTAGGCTGGACTCGCCGTTCTGCCTCTGGCGGCAAGCCACTTACGTCGAGAGTGATTTGGTGAGGTCCTGTCTGTCCTAAATCTTGAATGAGGACGAACGAGGGCAGATGGGGTTGGTTCAATCCAAATTTCACATTGAAGAATTGGCTCTTCTTGTGCAAAGCTTGCGCCAGAGAAGTGTTAAGAACCACCACTGGTTTCAGGGGAAAGAAGTGGAGGTCGAAGTTGCCTTTGATGGCTGGCTTCGTACCTTCAAAAACCACGTAATTTGCGAGAACAATAGTATGGCCCGAAAGCTGAACCTTTTCGGGCAAGTATAAGGTGTCTGCCATGTAAGCGCCTTTCAGAGGCGCAGTCTCATAGCGGTTCTGATGCATTTCAGGAAGGGCATCGAGAGTCGGCTTCAGTTTCTCGCGCCAGCCGTCCCGTAGCAATTCCTCTGGATCGAAAGGAACATGCTGATTGAGCAAAAGATCACGCCCGGAAGCAAAAATCTGACGCCGGGCTTCGATTTGGCGATCTTGGGCCGCCAACTGCTTATCGGTCAACGGCACAGCCAGGATTAAGTCTGTATTCCCGCCTAGCGAAGAGATTGTAAGCAGCAAGAGGGCTAGACAAACAATTTTTCTTGGCATCTGTCTGCTATTCGCCCTCCTTAGCGGAACAGCATACGGCCTAAAATAACGTTAATGGAAAAATATCGAAATGCAGCGGCGGAAGTTTATATCTCAAATCACAAGCAAAAGCTACCGAAAACCTAATTTTATTTGTCAATAGATTGTCATTCGATACCAAATCGGGAATTCTTCAAAGTGGATTTCCTGAGATACGGATCAACGGCGTTCGTGAGCTGCGGTCTCAGAGAGATGCAGCGATGATAAAGGCACTTGATCTTCGACAAGAGCAAGTCGCTTCGATGACCTCATCCACCTTTTCCGGATGGGTCGCCGACAGCGACGACCATAATCCTTCCCACGTTTGCGTCCATGGGTTTTCAGCGCTTTTGATTGGTGGCGGCGGCTGGACTCGAACCAGCGACCTACGGATTATGAGTCCATCCACAAGAAGAACGACAAAAGCTTTTTAGTTCTTTTGAATCAATCGCTTGCCTTTACCTAAGCCCGCACGGAAGCATTTGGTGAAGTATCAAAAAAGCCCGCTTTGGCGCACACCAGAGCGAAGCGCACGGCACACTTTTGGCACACCTCTGTGGCCCTTTGCAAAGCGATTTGATAATGTCGATGATAGGCAATCGATTCGCATGAAGAAATCTACAAAGAGACCTAAACAGCGGATTAAACGCAGATCGAAGGTCAGGACAAACCGCCTTCAACCGTCGAGCCACTTGCTGGTCATCGAATGCGATTCATCCAGATTGGATATGCAGCGTTTGGCTATCGGAACCCAATTGGTGCAGTTATTGAAGCCGTTATTCCCGAGAAAAAAAGTCGATCTGTTACGCACCTCGACAGAAGGTCGGCTGACTAACGATTTTGCCTCCATCAAGGAGAAACACAATCGGTTTAACACGATTCTCTTGGTTGGTCATAGCAATCCTCAGGGCCTCCAGCTAGCCGACGGTGTTTTCAGGCAATGGGCGGTCGTGGCCAACTGGCTTGCACCTTTTAAACCAAAGACAATTCTTCTCGTTGCATGTAGTGGAGCTCGCTTTGAAGGAGCTAGGGCACTGTTTGAAGGACTCAACAGCCTGCGTGATCTTTATGGTTCTCCCATCGAACTGACAAGTCAGCAAACAATTCCATTGACCGTGGCAACTTTGGCATCGCTGGCAGGCAAGCCGCTTTCGAAAGATGTGAATGCATCGATTCAGGCGGTAAATTTCATGCTGACGCGTGGCGTGTCATACCACTGGTCGCGTGATGAAGTCTTGAACGAACAAAATATTGAGGCCATGTTCTGGAATCCAGTTGCGGACATTCTCAAAACCGTTTCTGTTTAGAGGACATTGGTCAGTCGAACAGAGGGCCTCCAGAAGATTTCACTACGGACAAAGAAGTGTAGTCACCTTGAGGCACACCGGAAATCAACCCGGCTCCCCCGATTCCAGTTCATAGAGCATCCGCCAGAGGCGGTCGGTTTCTCCGCGCTCGACAACCTGCAATGGCGTTGAGCCGTCAAAAGCCGGGTTTGGTTCCTTAAGCCACGGGCCAATGCTTTCGCTGGCAACGAATTTTTCCAGTTCGTCAAAGAGCCGTCCAAGTTCAGCGAGTCGTCGTTCCGTCGATACGCTCGGCTTGCGGCCTTGCGCCCAATGAGCAACGGCACGCGGGGAAAATCCGGTCAGGCGTGTAAAGGTATCTTGATTGACCCCGTAAGAGTCGCAGAATTCCTTCACGTCGAGTCCACGCAACTTTCCGGCTGCCTGAACCGTATTCAAGAATTGATGCGCTTTAGATCGAGCTATGTTATGTCCGTGTCCGCGCTTGACGGTCACTGCTTTGGCTAAATGGCTCCTGCTCTTCATATCCCAACCTTAACCTCATCACCGGCTTTATGCAAGTATAATTTCATGCACTTTTGCAGCTACCGTTTCTTGAGCCATCGTTCCAGTTCTTCCTGGCCAAGGATTTCCACTTTGTCATAACCGAGGATCGATTCAGGGAAATAGACGAGGTTAACGCCGTTTGGCACTTGTGCCGATGGCGTCAGAAGAGCCTCTGCTCCTGCGTCGTGGGCAGCCCGGCACATTCTGCGGCACACCCGCAAAAACATCAACTCGGTAAGTGATTGATTTGATTGGTGGCGGCGGCTGGACTCGAACCAGCGACCTACGGATTATGAGACCGTCGCTCTAACCACCTGAGCTACACCGCCATCCGTGGGAGTTCATCAGCTTACAAAACATTTTATCATTTCTGCTTTTTCTTTGATGGTTCGAACTCTTCTCTTCAAGTCGAACGCGCCGCGGTAAAATGACCCCATCACAGCGCTGACCGGACAATGACCAATCGTCACCTCGTTTCCACGCGAAGACGATTCAAGCTTTTGAAGTGCAGGAACCCAACATATTTTTCGCAACTGTCATCAAGATAATTTACTCACGTTTCTTAACAAAACTTCATTGAATCTACGGAACATCAACCGCCTCCAGGGGTTGTAATAGAGTTTGCGTTCGTGAGTTGTTGCCGTTTCAACCGTTTGGATTCTGTTTACCCACATGTCAGCCAGCGAGTAAATCTCGCGAGAAGAGGGGCCCCATTCTGCGCCAGGCGAAACTCCCCGTGTTGTCCCCGGATTCTGAGTCCACTCCCTCAGCTTCCGGCGACTTGCAGGTAGTGGGTGCAGACCCGTCTGTGCATTCTCACTCCGACCTCATCGTGGTGCTGGTTGCAGCCATCATTTTCTTTGGTTGCATTATCTCCCCTCCCGCTCTCATGGACGATGTTGACGCTGTGCATGGGCAAATTGCGCGTAACATGCTTGATTCCGGCGATTGGACCATTGCTCACCTGAACGGTGTTCCGTATATCGAGAAAGCTCCTCTAATGTATTGGTTGATTGCCCTTGGCTATCGCGTTCTGGGCGTCCATGATTGGGTAGCCAGGATTCCGATTGCATTGGCCGCAGTCTTGCTTTGCTGGGTCACAGCGCGCTATGGGCGATGGGCTTTTGGCAGGCGCGCAGGATTCTATGCCGGACTCACCCTCGCAACTTGTGCCGGACTCTTTCTATTCACGCGCATTCTGATCCCGGATGTCATGCTGACGCTCGCCGTCTGCATGGGATTCTGGTGTTTTCAACGTGTCTTGGAAGAAGACGAGCCGCATCCCCGCCGCTGGGCTGCCCTGCTGGCTGCCAGCCTGGGTGTGGGGCTTCTGCTCAAAGGGTTGATTGCCGTGGTTGTTCCCATTGGCGGGGCGCTTCTTTACCTGGCGATCACACGCCAGATTTTCTCGCTACGCGCATGGAAACGGCTGCACCTGTTCACGGGAGCTTTGATTCTCTTGGCAATCGCTGTTCCCTGGCATCTTTTGGCGACGCTGCGCATGCCGCCATACCTTGACTTCACCATGCATAGTGGCCCGGGTGAATATCATGGATTTTTTTGGTTTTATTTCATCAACGAGCACCTGTTGCGCTTCCTGAACCTTCGCTATCCGCGCGATTACAACACTGTGCCTCATGCCGCTTTCTGGCTGCTGCATCTGGTCTGGCTATTTCCATGGTGCGTCTACTTCCCTGCTGCTGCCCGCCTCGGCTACAAACCGCTGAACCGCGCCGGGCGCACACGCCTCCTGGCGCTCTGCTGGGCCGGATTTCTATTGGTCTTTTTTACCTTTTCCACCACCCAGGAATACTATTCCATGCCGATTTATCCGGCGCTGGCGCTGCTGCTCGGCTCAGCGATGTCCGGCTACACGCGCTGGGTACGATTAGGAACCAAGATTCTGGGCGCGATCTCCGTTGCCGCACTGCTGGCCATTGCCGCTTTGCTATTCATGGTGCGCGGCGTACCCACACCCGGAGACATTTCCAACGCATTGCAACAGCATCCGGAAGCCTACACGTTTTCCCTTGGTCATCTCGGCGATCTGACCGTGAGATCTTTTGCTTATTTGCGCGCCCCACTGATCGTGGCTGGGTTGGGATTTCTGGCGGGAGCCATTGGAGTCTGGCGGTTCTCATTTCATCGCGCAGTCCTGGCCACCGCTCTCATGATGGGATTCTTCCTGCACGCCAGCCGTATGGCGCTGGTAGTTTTCGATCCCTATCTTTCGTCCCGTCCCTTGGCTGAAGCGTTGCGGAATGCACCGAATGGCGCCTTGATCATCGATGGCCCTTACTATCCTTTTTCTTCCGTATTTTTCTACGCCAACCGCACCGCGCTGCTCCTGAACGGACGCGTCAATAACCTCGAATACGGTTCTTACGCTCCCGGAGCCCCTGCCGTTTTTATCGACGACGCCCGCTTCACCCAGTTGTGGTCGAGCCCCGACCGTTATTACCTGATTGCCGACGACACTCAGCTTCCCCGGCTTCGCAATCTTGTGGGAAACGCCAACCTTTTGCCCGTTGCCGCGAGCGGCGGCAAATTCCTCTTCACCAATCCTCTGGCCGGCCACACTCACAACAACCTTGAAACAGGCGGCAGAACCGAGGTTTTATGACCATCATCACCACCATCCTGGCAGTCCTGCTCATAGGCTCCCTGGTCTACTGCATTCTCATCATGATTGCCAGTTGGCGCTATCTTTCCGTGAAGCCGCTCTCTGCAAGCGACACTCCGCCAATCAGCGTCCTGAAGCCTTTGTGTGGCGAAGATGAGGGGCTTGAGGAAAACCTCCGCAGCTTCCTCCATCAAGATTACCCTGCATTTGAGGTTTTGTTTGCGGTGCATCGCGCGGACGATCCCGCGGTTGCCATGGTGGAGAAGATCATGAGCGAGTATGCCGGAAGGATCGAGATCCGGCTGATCGTTACCGGTGAATCTCCAGTTCCCAACGCCAAGGCCCACAGCCTGAAGCAGTTGGTTCGCGAGGCCCGCCATGAGCTGCTGGTAATGAGCGACAGCGACGTGCGCGTCACTCCAAGTTTTCTCTCTCAATTGGCCAAAGAATTCCATGATCCCTCAGTTGGCATGATTACCTGCCCTTACCGGGCTGTGGGTGGA
>DASZEU010000594.1:0-4012 GCA_035940535.1 Candidatus Angelobacter sp. | reverse complement strand
GACCAGCAGAACGCACTTCAGTGTCTCTTCGGGAATCGGATTTCTGGCGCTGTTTGGCGTCTCCGTCCAGGTAGGCGTAATCATGCTCGAGTACATCAATCAGCTCCGCGCGCGCGGACACGCCATCGAAGACGCCGCCATCGAAGGCGCAGTCCTGAGACTTCGCCCCATCATCATGACCATGCTGGTGGCCACCTTCGGCCTGCTGCCGGCTGCTCTTTCGCACGGCATTGGCTCCGACTCGCAACGCCCCTTTGCGATTGTGATCGTCGGTGGCCTGATTGCCGATCTGGTAATGAGCATCTTCCTGCTTCCCACACTGTATGTGTGGTTCGCAAAGCAAGGCGACCGGCTCCCTGAGCCCGAGCAAGGTTTCGAGGAGAACGCTTAAGAGAAAGGAAGTCGCATCATTGAACAAACTAGAAGTTTGCGCTCGCGTCGAGGAGGTGGGAATTGTTCCCGCAGTTCGCGTGCGTTCTGCAGAGGATGCACGCTTTGCCGCCGAAACCGTCAACCGCGGCGGTATCCCGGTGGTGGAAATTACCGTGACTGTGCCTGGAGCCATAGAGGTCATCTCCAAACTGACCCAAGCAATTCCCGAAATGATCGTCGGCGCGGGAACAGTTCTGGACATAGAAATGGCAAAGCGCTGCCTCGATGCCGGGGCGAAATTTCTGACCAGCCCGGGACTCGTTCTGGAAGTCGTGGAGTTCGCCGCGAAGAATGAAGTTGCCGTTTTTCCCGGTGCATTAACGCCAACGGAAGTCATCACTGCATGGAAGGCCGGGGCTGACATGGTAAAGGTATTTCCCTGTGCGCAGGTAGGCGGTGAGAGTTATATCCGAGCCCTGAAGGCCCCGCTGCCGCAGATACCGCTCATTGCCTCGGGAGGCGTAAATCAGCAAACAGCTTTGAACTTCGTTCTGGCCGGAG
Source organism: Candidatus Angelobacter sp. (assembly GCA_035940535.1). Lineage (GTDB taxonomy): Bacteria > Acidobacteriota > Terriglobia > Terriglobales > Acidobacteriaceae > Angelobacter. The sequence continues at coordinate 3,079 of DASZEU010000594.1, read as the reverse complement.
CAGCCGCTCTGGGGATAGGCGGACAGTTGATCCCACGAGAAGCTCTTCAGCACAGGCTGGCCGAGCACATCCTGGAGCTGGCGCGCAGATTCACAAAATTAGTGAAGGACGCGCGCCGCCGCATGTCGCCACAATGAAGCTTTCATGCTCAGGAGGCTGTTTGAATGTTGCTCGCTTCCGGCTCGTCGGCATCCTGCTCGCCGAGCTGTTCTCCCTTTACGGCTCGGCCTGTCCGCAAAGCAGCACAGATGAGCAGCCACACTTGGTCAGGTTCAACAGCGCCGGATCGACTTACGTCCAACTTGATAGCTGGATTTACCCTGCTGTCGAACGTTTGATCGCCTTGGGCGTCGTTCGCAGGCCTTTCCTTGGCTTGCGTCCCTGGACTCGCACCGCGATCGCGCAAATGCTTGCCGCCTCTGAAGAGCAAGACACTTCGGCGCTGGATCCACAGGTGCTGGAGCTAATCTCTGCGCTTAAAGTAGAGTTCGCTGATGAACTAAGTTTGGTGAACGATGGAGCTGTAAACCAGGCGGTCCGCGTCGAATCTCTTTACGCGGGGATTTATCCGGCTACAGGTACGCCCCTTAGCGACAGCTATCATTTCGGCCAGACCATCATCAATAATTTCGGGCGTCCCTACCAGCAGGGATTCAATGCTGTTTCGGGATTCTCGGGCCGGGCGGAAGCAGGTCGCTTTTTCTTCTATGTCCGTGGTGAATATCAGCACGCGCCGGGCGCCGCTGCTGACCCGGCAAGTGTTCGCACCGTAATCTCGCAAGTCGATCTGAATCCTATCCAGCCTCCGATTGCCAGGCAGGAAGCGAACCAGTTCCGGCTCCTTGATACCTATGCAGGTTTCACCCTGCTCAGCAACCAGATTTCCGTTGGCAAACAGAGCTTGTGGTGGGGCACTGGTGAAGGCGGGGCAATGATCCTGAGCGACAACGCCGAGCCAATCTACATGCTCCGCATCAACCGCACGCTTCCTCTATATATCCCTTGGCTTTCGAAGCTTCTGGGACCGGCGCGCTATGACAATTTTTTCGGCAAGCTCGCTGGACATAACTTCCCACCTGATCCATTTTTTTATGGAAATAAGGTCAGCTTTCAGCCAACGGAAAACTTCGAATTTGGCTTCTCCCGGACCGCCGTCTTCGCTGGCCAGGGCAAAACTCCGTTAACCTTTGGCACCTTCATCACCAGCTTCTTCAGTACAAGCTCCACCAGCCCGGCCGACAAGGGGACGCCACGCGATCCCGGCGCGCGCCATAGCGCATTCGACTTTTCCTACCGGCTTCCCTTTTTGCGCAAATGGGTTACGCTCTATAGCGATTCGCTGGTGCATGACGACGTTTCGCCCGTGGATGCACCCCGCCGGGCAGCCTTTGTCCCAGGGATTTATCTCTCCCACTTTCCCAGGCTCAACAAACTCGATCTCAGGATCGAATCCGGCTATACGGATATTGGCAAGGTCAGGCCCGGCCAATCAGGGCGGTTCCTGTATTGGGAATCGGTCTATCGCGATGCCTACACAATTAAGGGCAACCTGATCGGAAGCTGGATTGGACGCCAAGGCAAAGGAACGCAAATTTGGAGTAACTATTGGCTCGGCCCATCAAGCGCGATTCAAGTCTCTTATCGAAGCGCCAAAATATCACCCGAGTTCATTCCGGATGGGGCCACGCAAAATGATTTCTCGGCAGGCGCCCGGCTTCGTATCCGAAAAGATCTGGAGCTATTGGCGAATTTTCAATATGAGCGATGGAATGTGCCGGTCCTTACGCCCAATCGCAAGTCCGATTTCTTAACCTCGATTCAAATGACATTTTGGCCAAAAGACTGGGTCAAACGTCGGTCTAAATAAAACCAGCCCCGGCAGGGGCGGAACACCGTAGCTCAGGGCGGAAGCCCTGGAAAAAGTTTAGATGTGAAACGAGCCCGGAGGGGCGACACAGGATCTTCCCTCACAACTGTATGAAGAGATTCCGGAGAGACGTTGTGAAATTCAAAAACGCCCACGACCGAAATATTTCGATGAACAAACTCATATTCGTTCTCCTACTGCCGCTGAGTATGTTGGCCCAAACTCAAAATGCCCAAGACAAAAAGCCCAGCCAGCACAAACCCAAGCCACAAACATCTTCTCCCGCAACGATCGCTCCGGCGGGCTTGGCTAAAAACATCCTGCAAGACCAGAAGGACATCTGGACCAGCCCTTTCAAAGCGCGCGTGGAAAACCTTAACTGGATCATGCCGGCCATCGGGCTTACGGCGGGAGCGATCAATGCGGACGCTGAACTCTCCTCGCGCATAAAAACAAGCGGCACCCTTGCTAAGAACTCCGGAAATATTTCCAACGCAGGACTGGGGCTTGCCGTCGGAGGATCAGGAGCATTATGGCTGATCGGAAGATGGCATGCTGACGATAAGATGCAGGAGACCGGAATCCTGGGCGGCGAGGCCGCTCTCAACAGCTTTGTAGTAGGCGAAGTCTTCAAAGTTGTGACTCGCCGGGAACGCCCCAACGAGGGTACAGGACAGGGAAGATTTTTTCATGGCACGATCGCCAACTCCGCATTTCCCTCGGCACACTCCCTGTTGACATGGTCCATTGCCAGTGTAGTTGCCCATGAATACCCAGGGCCTTTTACCAAGGTGCTCGCCTATGGTCTGGCCACCGGAGTCAGCGTGGCCAGAGTTACCGGCAGGGACCACTTCCCCAGCGATGTGATTGCCGGTAGCGCCATGGGATGGCTCATCGGGCGCCAGGTCTATTCCCGTCATCAGGACGCAGACCCGACAGCCGGTAATTATGGAACGTTCGTCAAAGATGCGCATCCCGAGACCAGCAAGAGCTCTTCCGACAGCTTTTTTTCTAATTATGTTCCAATTGATAGTTGGATCTATCCAGCCTTTGAGCGTCTCGCCGCACTAGGTGCGGTGCCCAGCGGATTCCTGGGAATGAGGCCCTGGACGCGCCGGGAGTGCGCCCGCCTGCTGGAAGAATCAGACGAGTATGTAGACGCCTCTTCCAACGACGAAGCCTCGCGGCTCGTATCGGCTCTGCAGCGGGAGT
>DASZEU010000593.1:0-3839 GCA_035940535.1 Candidatus Angelobacter sp. | reverse complement strand
CCGGCGGTACCCAATACTGGATCGTTCTAAAGACCAACAGCAAGACGTCCAACACCTGGGCCGCCTTTAACGTCAACGACACCGATCAGGTGGACCCAGCCCCAGCCGCCCAATACTGTTCAGCTGACAAAGGCGGCTCCTGCGGCAGCAACGACAAGTGGACTGCTTTCCAATCCCAACCAGGGCTAGCTTTTGCTGTACTAGGAAAGTAACTAAGGCGCAGAATCTTGGCCTCGCTTTGTGATTGAAAAGACGAACAACTCAAGCCGCCGGCATCCGCCCAATTAAAGGCAAGGCGCCGGCGGTTTCTTGGTTTCTGATTAGCCTTTCCTGGATGCACCCAGAAAGCCGGCGTCAAGGCATTCGAAAGAGGGCCCCCGCGCATCCATAAAAGGCCATGAGGACCGTGCGCGGAATATTGCAGCTTTATCGTGGAAACACCGTGCCAGAGGTCGATTCTCTTAACATCACCCTTTGCGTGTGTCAGATTTTTCCCGCGTTTTTCCTCCAACGATGCTGGCAACCTGGGCGGCTATCAGGGTAAACCTTGAGAGGATCGGGTAGATCTCGATCCCGACGATGAGATGTGCTCACGAACCGAAGGTTACAGGACCGGGAACGAGTGCGGCGGGTATGCCGTTTCAGCACGACAATCTCATTTCAATTCTGCCCTGGCCGCGGCGGTGCCGACAGTTTGCGCAGCGGCGCCGATCACCCGACCTTGGCCAGGCTCCTGCACGAATGCGATTAGCCGCAGATTGCGGGCATCTGTTCCGGGGTCCAGTTTCAATTGGACGTCTTCTGCAAAGGTTTGTGCTTTTCGCAATCTTCCAACCTTCACGATGCTCTTGACTACAGCCGTGTGGGACAATTTTCGTCCCGAGTTTTCACCGCCGGAGACTTGTGATTCCGCACGGTTGAGAGCGACTGCGACGTACACATCTGCGTCGCGCAAGCCGAAGGATTCCTGCAGCGCACCAGTTTCCAGGTGAGCCAGTAAAACATTTGTTGCGCCCAGTGAAATCGACGATAGCCGCACAGGAATTTTCGGTTTGGTCAACGCCGTGGCAAACGCCTTGTTGGCCAGCGCCGCGTCGCTGCCCGTGAACTGGCTGGTTCCGTCCACAACCATTTGAGGAGTGTAGACGTCGTTCAGATCGAAGCGTCTGGCATACGTGCCCTGTCGATCGCTGTAGAAGCGAGACGAGTATGGGTCCTTCCAGCCGATGTGGTTCCAATAATCTACGTGTTCACTGAGCACAATCATTTCTTCGCCTGCGATGGGTTGCTGATCTAATTTCTGCAAGAGCGCATCTGCGGGAGGACAACTGGAGCACCCTTCTGAAGTGAACAACTCCACCAGCACCGGAGTCCGCCCGTTGGAGTCTGATGGCAACTCCGAACCTTGCATCAACGCCCCAATGGTAACCAAAAGAAAAGTTAAAGCAGCACTAAGCAGAATTTTCATGGCGTCAGCCTATTTAGTCACACTGGTTGGATGCGCAAACAGCTTGAAAGTTACTGTGGCATCGGGCGTCCAATCGGAAAGGCATGTAACTTTTGTTATGCTGGCGACTCTAATGAGCTTGGAATCCAGAGGAAGTTGATTATGTATAGCTACCGTTCACGCTTCTGTGTCCTACTCTTAATTGTAATGCTTGCCGGCGCAATTGCCTGCAACGCAGGTGAGAACCGTATTGGTGTTGTCCCGAACCCTGCGGTGGATGCACCGATGGCCAACAGCAAGGGAGAGCAAACAGCGGTTGTCGCGGGCGGCTGCTTCTGGGGTATTCAGGCCGTCTTTCAACACGTCAAGGGCGTGATCAGCGCGACTTCGGGGTATTCCGGAGGCGCGGCCAACACGGCCGAATACGAACTGGTAAGTGCCGGCGACACCGGCCATGCAGAATCCGTGAAGATTACATATGATGCCTCGCAGATCAGCTATGGCCAACTGCTGCGAGTGTTTTTCTCCGTGGCGCACGATCCTACTCAGTTGAACCGGCAGGGTCCCGATTCAGGCGCTCAGTATCGTTCCGTTATTTTCTACAATGGCGACGAACAAGAACGAATTGCCGAGGCTTATATCGCGCAACTCGATAAGGCCCGGGTGTTCGCGCGTCCGATCGTGACGCAGGTGGTTCCGTTGAAGGCCTTCTATCCGGCCGAAGCTTACCACCAGGACTACGCCGCGCAACATCCGAACAATCCCTACATCATTTACAACGATGCGCCGAAGGTTGCTCAGCTTCACCAGCAGTTTCCCGAGCTTTATACCGGCAAGTAGCATTTAAAGAGGAGGCCATCGAACCGCATCTTGCGCAAACGGTTGCATCGAAGGCTCCGCGGTTGATGCACGACCTAAGTCCAGCGGAACCAGCGCAGGGCAAGCACGAAGGAGATCCCTCCCCAGAGCAGCAATACCAGCAGGCGTCCGGCTTGACTCGTGAGCGGAGCTCCTTCCAGAATTGCTGCGCGAAGGGCATCATTGAGCGCGGTCAGAGGCAGCGCCTTGATCAAAGGATGGATGACCGCCGGAAAACGCTCATAAGAAAAGAAAACGCCGGAGAAGATCCACATCGGCATCATGATCAGATTGATGAGGCCACTGACGCTTTCAATCTTCTGGGCGCGGCTCGCTGTCAGCAGGCCCAATCCGGCGAATCCCACGGCGCCAATCGCACTTAGCAGCAGGATGGAGGGCAACGACCCGAGCACGCGTATGTGAAAGACCAGCGCGCCAAAGCCGAGCAGCAGCCCGACTTCGGCGACCATGAGCACCAGGCGGCCACCGGCCAGCGCGAGCAGGAAATCGCTCCGCCGCATGGGTGTGGCTACAAAACGCTTGAGCAGCTTGCGCTGGCGCATATCCACCAGAGCAAATCCGATGCTCCACATGCCGGAGTTCATCAGGTTCATCCCGATCAAGCCGGGGATGAGGAAGTCGATATAGCGAGATCCAGGTTCGTTTGAGATGACAGCGGACGTGGGCAACGGGTTTTTGCGGCCGGCTGAAATTTGCAGAGCGTCATCCAGTTCAGCACGTGAGAGCACACTTTCGGGACGCGCCGGATCGTAGAGATACTGAAAGCCGCCCTTGCCGTCGGATTCAACCACGAGATCGTACTTGCCGAGACGAAATCCTTTGAGCGCTGCGGGCTTGTCAAGCGCGTCGGCACGGATCGAGGACTTCTGCGGTGAGCGCTCGATCATGGCTAATGCGTCCTGCGCTCCGGGACCCTGGACAATGACAATGGATGTCACGTCAGCCGGTTTGTTGCGAAAGGCAATTCCAAGTCCCAAGGCCAGCAGCAGCGGAAAACCGAAAACCCAGAAGACAACTTCCGGCTCGCGCTTGAGCTCCTTCATGCGCACGATCACCAAGTGCGTGAAAGCCGACCAGCGGCCATTGCGGGGCGCCGGAAGCCGGGTTGGCGTTGCCGGGGTTCGTTGAGCCACGCTCATGTTCGGCGCTCCATCGTCCAACGGGTCCTATAACATTCGCTGCCGAGCTGCGCCCGAGCTGGACGGGTTCCTTCGGCTCCGCTCAGGACAGGCTTCGACCCGTCCCCGCACAGAGCGTTCCCAAACTTAACGAATCCGTTCATCATTGCTCCCTCAAGTGGCGGCCGGTCAGGTTCACAAACACGTCCTCGAGGCTGGCTTGCCGCGTGGTGAGATGTAGAAGTTGCGAGCCCTGGTTTTCGACTGCATCGAGTAACGCGGGAATGGTCAGATGAGGCTCGCGCACCGTGAGGCTGACCAGACCGTCGTCATGTCGGATCGACTCCACACCAGGCAGCGCCCGCCAAGCGTCCAGAGCCCTACCATCGGCGGAG
>DASZEU010000592.1:0-4370 GCA_035940535.1 Candidatus Angelobacter sp. | reverse complement strand
GCGCAGCTCATGCAGGATGCTGACCAGCCGCTCGGTATCGCGGCTGTGCAGCCCGATCGAAGGTTCGTCGAGCACGTAGAGCGCTCCCACCAACCGCGATCCCAGGGAGGTTGCGAGTTGAATGCGCTGCGATTCTCCGCCGGAAAGCGTAGAGGCCAGACGATCGAGCGTCAGATATTCCAGTCCCACATCATTCAAGAACTTCAATCGGTGTTGGACCTGCTCCAGAATCTTTTCCGCGATACTGAGATGTTCAGGAGAAAGTTTGAGGCCGTTGAAGAATTTGGCAGCCTCTTCCACAGTTAGCTCTGTCACCTGGCAGATATTTTTGTTTTCAACCCTGATCTGGCGAGCCTCGGAGCGCAAGCGCGCGCCGCAGCACTCCGGGCATTGCGCATAGCCACGATAGCGGCTTAGGAAGACCCGGACATGCAACTTGTATTTCTTGCGCTCCAGCAAGGCGAAGAAGCCATGCACGCCGGGAAACTTTCCTTCTCCTTGGAGCACCAACTGCTGTTGATCACGCTCCAGCTCCCGCCACGGAACATCTACGGGAATGCCGTATTGCTTGGCAAATTTTCTTAATTCTGTTTGAAAAGCACGATATTTCGGCTTGGTCCAAGGCTCGATGGCCCCGTCGGCAAGCGTTTGGTTAGTATCGGGAATCACAAGATCCAGATCGAAATCGATGGTGTTGCCAAAACCCTGGCATCGAGGACAAGCGCCGAAGGGATTGTTGAACGAAAACAAACGCGGCTCCGGCTCCTGGTAGACGATATGACAACGCTTGCACTCAAACCTTTGGGCAAAACGAAGCTGCCGGGGCTCTTCGCCCTCGCGTGGGGCAGTCTCAAACACTACTTCGGCGGCTTCCCGGTAACTCTGCTCGACCGCATCCACGATGCGAGTGCGCTGATTGGCGTCAACTACGATGCGGTCTACCAAAATATAGACAGGCTGGCTGAAGTCAATATCGAGCAGGGATTCAGGTGTAGAGAATTCAAAGATCTGGCCTTGTTGAAATAGACGATTAAACCCGCGCTTACGCAGATCAAACAGCCGCTCATTGAGCGAAGAATCAGGGACCGCCGCCGCCGTAGCTTTGCGGGATTTCTTTTCTTTGGTTCTGGCCTTGCCAGTTGGTGCAGCCTCCCGGCGCTGTACAGGGAAGAGCACGTTCAAACGCGTGCCTTCTCCCAGCGCCAGAATGCTCTGGGCGATTTCATCAACAGTATCTTTCTTTACCTCTTGCCCGCATTGCCAGCAATAGGTCCTGCCGATTCGGGCAAACAGCAGGCGCAAATAGTCGTAGATTTCCGTGGCCGTGGCCACAGTCGAGCGAGGATTGCGAGTGCTGTTCTTCTGCCGTATGGCAATGGCCGGGGCAATGCCCTCAATCAGGTCAACATCGGGCTTCTCAATGCGCTCCAAAAACTGCCGGGCATAAGCCGAGAGAGATTCAACATAGCGTCGCTGCCCTTCGGCATAGATAGTGTCAAAGGCCAGCGAAGACTTGCCCGAGCCGGAAACGCCGGTTACAACCGTCAAGGCATTATGCGGAATCTCGAAATCAACATTCTTGAGGTTGTGGACACGGGCGCCACGGACGACAATGCTTTCACTTGAGGAGACAGACATCTTGACCTGCGACAGCCAGTTCACAAGAGCGCTCCTCTACAGTGGGGCCCAGGAATGTGGCTGAATCTTATTATTATAACGGAGAGGCGAGGCGACGGACGTTTCGTGGGCGAGTATCAATTTCTCCCTCTAAAACGCTCTGTCATCCTGAAAGGCGCGTTCTTTGCGCCTTGAAGGACCCCGAAAATGCATAAATATTCTACGTCCGATTAAGAGGCAACTCGGCAATGCTCGATTTTTCCAGCCAGAGCCAGTCGCCCGCAACCGAAGCTCACACAAATCAAATGTGCGGCTGGAGTTCCTTGTTGCAAAGTAAGTAACATAAGGCTTCAGCCCCAACAAGCTTTCTCTGATGTACTGATTTTTTCCGCAACCCGATCCTTTTATGGCTTGGCTGCTTTCGTTCGCGTCCTCTGCCTGGCTGCTTCATACAGCAGGATCGATGCTGCAATCCCCGCGTTGAGCGACTCTACTTTGGGCGAGTGGGGAATGGCGACCAGTTCATCGGCTTGGGACAAGATCTCAGGAGTCAATCCAGCTCCCTCGTTGCCGACTACCAGCGCCACTCGTCCGGTCATGTCTGCTTCTTCGACTGGCTTACCTTTGTGCGATGAGCTGGCCATGATGGAAAAATCGTAGGTCTTGAGCAGCCGTATAGCGTCCGCAAGCGGAAAACGGACGACGGGTTCACGGAAGACGGAACCGGCGGAACCGCGAATCACTTTGGGATTGAAGTGGCTGGCGGTTTTTTCACCCAGCACCACCGCAGCTGCGGAAAATGCCTCAGCGGAGCGGATGATGGTTCCGAGATTTCCTGGGTCCTGGATGCCGGCCGTGGCCACGACCAGGAGACTGTCGTCAGCATCTTCGAGGATTTCTTCCAGCCGCACCGGTTTTACCTTGACCAGAGCAGCGACACCTTGAGGAGTCTCCGTGGCTACAGCACTGGAGAAGACATCATCAGAAAGAAATATGCATTCGACATGCGATGAAATCTGGGGCAGCAGCCGTGCTGCATGAACGCGTCCGCTTTCGCTGAAGAATACTGCCTGGAACCGCAGGCCGCTGCGGATGGCTTCTTCCATCAGGCGCGTGCCCTCGATAGCGATTCCGCCCTCCTTCGTGGGTTCAAACTGCCGGCAAGCCTTGCGCAGCTCCTTAACCAAAGAGTTCTGCCCGCTGACAACTGTCCGAAGTCGAGATTCGTCCTGGGCGGCCATGGTGAGTTTACCGCTGATCAACCAAGCTTACCATTGATTGAGAATTTCAATCTGCGCAAGGGTTAGATTGAAAAGCAGGATTCAGATTTCGGAATGAGGCGCGGCGCCATTTGTTTCAGGAAATTAAGAACCCTGGAACTGAAACGCTCCATCGCCGGAGGCGCGATAAGAAGTCAGCCCAGGGTGAAACGCAGTGGAACCCTGGGAAAAGTTAGACCACACGCGTATGAGCCCTGGAGGGGCGGCACTAATTGCACTCCTTCAAAAGCAACGGAGAGGTACGAATTCCGAGTCACTGGTACGATGAAGAATCTTGCGAGTTCTTGGCGGAGATTTGAATGAGAGAAAGAAACAAATGGGTGGGATTGATTTTGGCGGCATTGCTGCTTACCGCGGTGTCATCATCTCAGGTAAAGGTCACCGTCGATCACAACACCAGCAACGAGGCGAACGCTACTTTCAAATTTAAGCATGTCCCATCCCCTGCAAAAGATGACGCCGGCGCCAGGGCGAAGATGTCGTTGGTGGTGGGACAAAGCGACCGTGCTGGGGCCGGCTTGCGTGCGCTCACGGACGGCCTTCTGCCGGGAAGTGAAGATGATCCGGCGAACAACTTCTTCTTCAACGCCGATACTGATGGAGGCCGCATCCTGATGGACCTTGGCGGCGTAATCGAAATCGCCCAAGTCAATACATATTCCTGGCACGTCGAGAGCCGCGCTCCCCAGGTTTATAACCTCTATGCCAGCGATGGCAGCAGTCCTGGCTTCGATGCCAGGCCGGGGGAAAAGACCGACCCTGCTGCCGTCGGTTGGAAGCTCATTGCAACCGTAGATACCCGCCCCAAACAAGGCGCGCCCGGAGGCCAATATGGTGTGAGCATCACCGATGCGAGCGGTGTCCTGGGCAAATATCGCTACCTGCTCTTCGATTGCGTCGAAACCGAAACCGATGATCCTTGGGGAAATACGTTTTACAGCGAAATCGATGTAGTTGCGAAGAAGTAATCTTAGGAGATGTATCGTGCAGAAGGTTGAATTATCCGAGGCAAAACGGAAGCTGTCCGAGTTGGTTGAACGAGCAGTTGCTGGTGAACGAACCGGCATAACCCGCAATGGGGAACTGGCCGCAGTAATAGTTCCTGCAATACCCAAACATGATGTGAGTGCAGTATTTAAACACCTGGAGCAACTTCGAAAAAAAGTAAGACACTCGAAAGGCATGAAGACAAAAGATCTTATTGAAGTGGGCCGTTCGTGAGCGCGGCTTTTGACGTTGGTTTGCTCCGTAGTACTAATCCCAAATTTCTTCGTTTTTTGCGCAAATTTTTTACTGCGCATCTCGAACCCCATTGTTTTCAGTTTGTCATCTGTTCATAACCGCTCCATCACTCTTTGTTCGCCCGTGAACCTGCCTTCGATGATTTCTCTCTCCTGATTTTCCAAATCTTCTCCGTGTCTCCGCGCCTCCGTGGTGGGTTTTGGTCTTTGGTTGTGGCTCTGCCACGCTGTG
>DASZEU010000591.1:0-7379 GCA_035940535.1 Candidatus Angelobacter sp. | reverse complement strand
ATTGCGGACCTAATGGTCGTGCGTGAGGATTTCATAAATCAGCATCCAGACGTAATCAAGGCATTCATTGAAGGGTGGCTAGACGGTACTGCGGAGGCCAAGCGTAATTCAGACTTGGTTGTTAAGTTGTTCATGGAGAACGAGTCGCTTTATAAGGACCTGGGTCCAGACCTAACCCGGAGAGAGTTGGACAATGTGAAATGGGCGGATCTCGGAGAAAACAACCTGATGTTTGGCCTGGATGGTGGCTCAGCGCTTTTTAGCAGCATCTTCCGGCAGGCTGGTCAAGCCTGGGTCCGACGGGGGTATATACGGCAGACGGTAGATCCTTCACAAGCCAAAGAAGATCGCTTTCTAAGAAAGATATATAGAGACCATCCGGTGGCACGTGTGGCAAAGGAACATCCAGTTATGCCTATCCCACGCAGCCAATGCGACGCCGCGGTGATGACTGAAAGCATCAATGTCCAGTTTGCGGCGGGATCTGCCGACCTGGACCCAAATGCTAGGAAAATTCTCGATGGCGTGTCGGTACCTCAGACCTTTTCCAACGTTCATTTCTGTGTGGAAGGCAACACAGATAACGCCGGTAGCCCTACAGACAACATTTTTCTAAGTGAGAGGCGGGCCAAGGCGGTGGTAGATTATTTTGTGAAACATTATGATCGCGATATTAGGCGGTTCACTGCGTTTGGAAATGGCCCTTATCGGCCCATCGCGTCGAATGCCACGGAGAAAGGGCGAGCGCAAAACCGGCGGACCGACATCAAGATCGTAACAGATCGCTGATCATAAATTTTAGATTTTCGGGTTTAATTATTTCCTGCCAATCCATACAATTGTCCCGCCACGATAGATCAGGCTGAGGTCTAGATATGTTTTCTAACGCGGCTGTGCCTGTACTTATTGCTCAAGAGCGCGCCGACCGGCGCAACGCAGTGCTTTCGGGTTTCCTGGGCTGGACCTTTGACGCCTTCGATTTTTTTATCCTGGTGATGCTGCTGGATGTAGTGGCCAAGGATTTTGGCCGCACGCGTCCGCAGATGGCAGTTGCCATCAGCGCTACTCTCTGGATGCGTCCAGTGGGCGCAATTCTCTTTGGCATGATGGCCGACCGCTTTGGCCGGCGGCTGCCTTTGATGCTGAACATTGTTTTTTTCTCAGTGGTAGAGGTGCTCTCCGGCCTGGCTCCTAACTACACTACGTTCTTTATTCTGCGGCTGCTCTTTGGTATCGGCATGGGAGGTGAGTGGGGCGTCGGAGCGTCATTGGCGTTGGAATCCGTACCGGCAAAATGGCGTGGCATCCTCTCCGGGCTGTTGCAAGAGGGCTATGCTTTTGGATACATGCTGGCTGCAGGCGCGTATTTTCTGGTTTATCCCTACTTCGAGCACGCCCATCCGAATCATGGCTGGCGTTATATATTCTTTGTCGGCGGGTTACCTGCGCTGCTCTCGCTCTTTGTTCGCGCCAAGGTCAAAGATCCGGAAGCATGGCACCGCTCGCGCACCGATTGGAGTGGATATCGGCGGGTCATTTTCAGCAGTTGGCGACGGCTTGTCTACTTGGCGGCCCTTATGACGATGATGGTAGCCATTGCCCACGGCACCCAGGACATGTATCCAACGTTTCTGAAGAAGGAGTTACTACTCGAACTGAAGCTGGATGTCGTGAAGTGGTCTTCGCTCATCACAATTTTTTCCATGGTAGGCGCGATCATAGGCGGAATCGTAGTAGGAAAGATATCCGATCACATTGGCCGCCGCCGCGCGATGATTTTGGCGGTCATTTTGGCCATTTGCCTGATTCCTCTTTGGGTCGGTGTACACAGTTTGCCCTTGGTTTTTCTTGGGGCCTTTCTGATGCAGTTCATGATTCAGGGCGCATGGGGCGTGATTCCCGCCCATATCAATGAGCTCTCGCCGGGCGCATCGCGCGGATTCTTTCCGGGTTTCGCCTATCAGACAGGCGCCCTGCTCTCGTCGGGTATCGGCGTGCTCGAAGCTTCAGTGGGGGAGAAGTTTACTTATTCGCAATCCCTTACCTATTCCATGCTGATCGTAATGATCGTGGGCGGATTGGTGATCTGGTTCGGTCCGGAAGATAAGGGAGTGCATTTTGGATAAGTAACGAAGTCTCTCGCCGCTGATTTCGCTGATGAACGCGTGATTCTCTGATCAGCGCTTTTCAGCGCAAATCAGCGGCAAAAGGTTTTTCATAGCGCTTTTTACTCTCCTGCGGTTCTATTGATTGGCCCTTCGGGGTTGCCTCCACCTTTGTGCTTGTCAAACCATCCCATGATCATCAGGAGCTTGGCTATATGGTGGCTGGGGCGTTGGGCAACGCCATGGGGTTCATCGGGCACGCGCACTAATACAGTCTCGATGTGTTGAAGTTTCAGAGCTTCGTAGTACTCTTCCGCTTGCGAGATAGGTGTACGGTAGTCGGCTTCGCCGGTCATCAACAGTGTCGGTGTCTTTACATTCTTGACCAAGGAGATCACCGAACGCTTGGCATACTGCTCAGGATACTCCCAGGGATTTCCGGGGAACCAATACTTGGTTACGAGAATCGGAATATCGGCGGTGAGCGCAAAGCTGAACCAGTCGATTACCGGATAGAGCGAGGCTGCGGCTTTGAAACGGTTGCTGCGTCCGATCATCCAGCAGGTGAGCACGCCGCCGCCGCTGCCGCCAGTAACAAATACATTGTCAGGATCGACGAATCCTTTGGCAATTACGGCATCCACGGCCGAGTTCAGGTCGTAAAAATCATCGCCTGGGTAGGCATGGTGAATGAGGTTGCCGAATGTTTCTCCGTAGCTGGTGCTGCCGCGCGGATTGATGAATACCACGACATATCCGTGGGCCGCCATGAGTTGTTTTTCCAGGTCAAAGCGGTCGCCATAGTTGGCAAACGGGCCGCCATGAATCTCCAGAACCAGCGGATATTTCTTGCCAGGTGTGAAATCGGGAGGGGTCATCACCCAGCCCTGAATCTTTCTATTGTCGACTGATGAGTTGAACCATATCTCCTCCACTTTGCCCAGCCTCCGTTGCGCGAGCAGGTCATGGTTCACATCGGTTATGACTTTACTTTCAGGGTGATTGGAACTTACAACCGCCACTTCACCCGGATGTTCCGGCACGGTGTAGATCATGGCAATGGTCCCGTTGCGGGAGACGCTGAAGGGATTGCCTCCGTTGGTCAGATGGCTGGCAAGTTGCTTAAGCTGACCGTTCACGGAATAGAACGCCAGTTTCGTATCGCCCTGATCGTCGTAGGCAAAATAGACACCACTATTGTCTGAAGCCCAGACCAAGTCGCGAGCGTCGCGATCTAGTTTGGCAGAGATTTCGTGCGATCCGCTGCCGTCACTGTTCATCAAATAGAGGCGGACAACTTGATATCCCTGGAACTTGTCGTCATAGCCGACATAAGCAATGTGCTTTCCGTCTGGGGAGATCACCGGCGCGCTATCGGGGCCCCGTCGGTCGGTGAGGGCTTTGACTGATCCATCTTCCAAAGAGAAGCGGTAGACCTCGGTGTCGCTAGGGTTGTACTCGTAGTCGTCGTGGCGATTGGCAGAGACCAGCAGAAACTTGGAATCCGGCGACCAACTCGCTACGCTTGCATTGACGCCGGGACCGCCAAAGTGAAAATTCCCACTGGTGATTTGGCGGGGCGTGCCTCCTTCGGACGAGACGACGAAGACATGGGTGTAGCCGGGCTTAAGATAGCCAGCAGCATTAAAGCGATAAACGGATTTGTCATAGATAACGGCCTGCTCGGCCCATTTAGCGCCGGGAGGCGCTTTGGGCATCTGCATCAGGCGGATTGGCTCCGCCGGAACAAAGCTGGCAAACGAGATTTCCTTGCCATCCGGCGACCACCCAATCCTCGATGGCCCAGCTTGCAAGCTGGTGATGCGCGCGGTCTGGCCACTATCCATCCAGCGAACATAGATCTGTGCGTGACCATCATCGTCCGAGACATAAGTAATGCGCGTTCCATCAGGGGACCAGCGCGGGCTGCTGTCATTATGCACGCCGCTGGTCAAGGGACGATTATTACTGCCATCGGCATTGATAATCCATAGGTTGGAGCAGCGCCGATCGGTCATGATGTCGGCAAAGCCGCGAACATAGACGACGCGCTGGCCGTCAGGTGAAATTTGGGGATCACTGACCGATTGAAGGTTGAAGATATCTTCCACGCTCAGGCCCGGACGCTTTGGCTGGGCCATAGCGGCGGTGATTAGCAACAGGGTGATTGGCAGGAGAGAAAGTTTTTTAAGCATGAGGCACCTCGGGTTTAAAGCTGCTAGTGGCTTAGCTTCTCTGACCCAAGAGTGTATGGCATTAGGCGGGGTTTGTCTTCAATCAATACTTCACGATGGCTGCGAAGGATTTGAGGTCGAGGCTGGCTCCGCCTACCAGCGCACCGTCGATCTCGATTTTTGACATCAGCGCCCTCGCGTTTTCGGGTTTGACGCTGCCTCCATACAATATGCGTAGCGCTTCCGCAGCTTCATCGCCAAACGCCTTGGCGGCTTCGGCGCGGATCACCTGATGGGCCTCGGCTGCCAGTTCTGGGGTGGCGGTCTTGCCAGTCCCAATGGCCCACACCGGCTCATAAGCGACGATCAGCGGCGCGGCTTCCACACTGGAGATGCCGCGGAAACACACACTGCATTGTTGACGCAACACCTGTTCGGTCAGCCCTGCTTCACGCTCAGCCAGAATTTCACCGACGCAGACGATGGGCTGAAGCCCAGAGGCAAGGGCGGATTTCAGTTTGAGGTTCACCGTAGCGTCGGTTTCGCCAAAGTACTGGCGGCGTTCGGAGTGACCGATGATTACGTGGGAGCAGCCCACTGCTCGCAGCATGGGGGCCGAAATCTCGCCAGTGAACGCACCCTCTTGTTCCCAATACATATTTTGACCGCCCACCTGCACGCGGCTTCCATGTACCGCAGCGATGACTGCGGGCAAGCAGACAAAGGGCGGGCAGACGACGATCTCATCCCGCTCGTGATCTTGCACCAGAGGAAGAAACGCAGAGACAAATTGTTCCGCCTGTTGCTGCGTCTTGTACATCTTCCAGTTGGCGGCAATCAATTTTTTTCTCATAGAAAAGGAACATCAGTCTTGATTTGCAAATCGGAAAAATGCTTTTTTATTTCCTGGCTGGCCAGGGCGTAAGCTTTGTAGGTGCGCTGATCAAACAGGACGAACCGGACCATGGAAATTCGCACTGTGGCAACTCGATCAGGCTGACAGAGCGCTTCGGCAACTGTGCGCAAGGCAATCAGAGCGGCATCTTGCAAAGGATAGCCGAATGCCCCGGTTGCTACGGAAGGGAAGCTGATGCTGGCGCAACCCAAGCGTCCGGCTTCTGCCATGGAGTTGGAATAGCAGCTTTCCAGGATTTGAGGCTCGTTAAACAGGCCGCCTTGCCAAACAGGGCCGACGGTGTGGATCACGTATTTGGCATGCAATCTGGCTCCGGGGGTAGCGACCGCCTGACCGGGAGGCAGCGGGCCTCGCTGGGCCCGAATCTTCTTGCACTCTGCGAGCAGCTCTGGACCAGCGGCGCGATGGATTGCACCATCCACACCGCCTCCGCCCAGCAGGCTTGAGTTGGCTGCGTTCACAATCGCGTCTGTGGTTTCTTCAGTTATGTCTCCAATGAGCAATTCCAGAAGGCGATTTCCGCCGCTACTGTGACGCGAGTGGGCCTCGGTATTCATTTGTTGGTAAGCGCTTCCACGCCAGGAAGCTTCTTGCCTTCCAAGAATTCCAACGACGCGCCGCCGCCGGTGGATATATGGGTGATCTTATCGGCAACCCCGGACTGATGAACTGCCGCGACCGAATCTCCACCACCTACAATGGAGGTAGCACCGCGATTCGCGGCCACTGCCTGGGCGATCTTGATAGTGCCTTTGGCGAACGGTGCAACTTCAAAAACTCCCATCGGGCCATTCCATACAATGGTTTTTGCTTTGGCAATCTCTTGCGAGAACACGGCCACAGTCTCGGGTCCGATGTCGAGCCCTATTTGGTTCGCCGGAATACCATCCTGGTCCTTAACAATTTGCGTCTTGGCCGAGGCATCGATCTTTTCGGCGACCACGTGATCCAACGGCAGTTGCAGCCGTACATTTTTGCTCTTGGCTTCTTTGAGCAGTTCGTTGGCCAGATCAAGCTTATCTTCCTCGACCAGCGATTTACCTGTCTGCTTGCCCTGGGCCTTCATGAAGGTATAAGCCATTGCGCCACCGATCAGCAACGCGTCCACTTTGTCGAGGAGATTCCGAATTACATCAATCTTGTCGGATACCTTTGCTCCTCCAATGATCGCGACAAAGGGCTTTTCAGGATTGGTAGTAACTTTGCCTAAATATTCCAGCTCTTTCTGCATCAGCAGCCCGGCTGCGGCTTGATCCACAAACCTGGTGATACCTACCGTGGACGCATGGGCGCGGTGGGCCGAGCCGAAGGCATCGTTGACATAAGTCTCGGCCAGAGCAGCAAGCTGGCGCGCGAACTTCTCGTCATTGGCCTCTTCTTCGGCATGGAATCGCAAGTTTTCGAGGAGGAGAGTCTGGCCTTTTTCCAGTTTGCTGGCCATTTCCTCGGCGGCAAAGCCAATGCAATCGGGAGCAAAGCCGACATTGCATCCGCGCCCCAGCTTTTCATCCAGAAGAATGCGCAGCCGCTCCGCCGCAGGCTTTAGGCTCATCTTAGGGTTGGGCTTGCCTTTGGGGCGTCCAAGGTGCGATGCCAAAATCAGGCGCGCTCCCTTGCGAAGGGCGTACTCGATGGTCGGCAGCGTTTCCCGGATACGAGTGTCGTCCGAGACCCGGCCATCCTCGGTGAGAGGAACATTGAAGTCAACGCGCATGAAGACGCGCTGGCCGTCAAGATTCAAGTCCTGGATGGATAGCTTTGCCATAGCCTTTCCGTCGCGCGAAGCCCTCTGGATTTCCTCTTAGATTTTCCTACCCAAATTTCCCGTAAATACTAACCCTTAATTCTTTCTCTGCGGTCCTCTGCGTTCTCCGCGCCCTCTGCGGTAAAGCTTTTGTGTTCCTCCGTGCCCTCTGTGGTTAAAGGGTTTAGTTGTGGCTCCACTACAGCCCCTTCTTGGCAATATAAAAGATCAGGTCACGCACGCGGCAGGAGTATCCCCATTCATTGTCGTACCAGGCGATGACCTTGACGCAGTTGCCGTTGACTACACGGGTCAGGGGAGAGTCCACGATAGAAGAACGGGGGTCGCCCTTGTAGTCGCTGGAGACCAATTCGGCTGTCTCGTAGCCCAAGATTCCTTTAAGCGGTCCCTCCGAGGCGGTCTTCAATGCGTGGTTGACT
>DASZEU010000590.1:0-3473 GCA_035940535.1 Candidatus Angelobacter sp. | reverse complement strand
GAGCCTGTTAGCTGCCGGACTTTCTCTCAAATGGTTGCACGAGCATGATTCGGTACCGTGGCGAATGTTTAAGCAATTGATGAAAGATAGCAGCGGTATGTATCGGTGGCCGGAACCAGCCATGGTTCCCGCTTGCTTTATCACTACGCGCAGAACGCCACGCCAAATAGCGCGCAAACTTCTATGCCAAATAATTCGCAAAGTGACAGCAAAAGATCTACCTTCCTCTTATTTTAGTCCTGCATAACCAGCGTTCCTGCTTGTTTATGGTTTTATGGACCAATCCAGAACTTGCTGGTGAGTGGATAAGATCACGCCAGCGAGCAGGCAGGGGAACGGAAAGAGTAGGGGATCGGCAACGCCAACTACTTGGAAACTGATTCCTAAGTTCCTAAGGCTCTATTTATTACCGTCACCGCGATCACCCTCAGCTTTCAGGCCCAGGAGTGCTTGCTGCGCATCTGCCTTCAGGCTGGGCAATCTGTCTCGGACGGTGTTCCACAAGATATCGAGGTCGATACGGTCGTAAGCGTGACGCAGTCGGTTACCCAGACCACGGATATCGCCCCAAGGCTGGCTCGGCGCCAGCTCAGCTGCCTTTTCCCCCAAACGAAAGGCGGCCTCGCAGATTCGTTCCAGGCACCGCTCGACTGCGTCCCGCCTAAGTGTATCGCCTCCAAACGCCTCACGGTCTAGCCCGGCGACGTAATCCTGGATTCGCTCCAGGTTCTCTAGGATGTCGGCAAAGGACGCGGCAGGATCATGCTTAGAAGGCACGCCTGCGGTCCCGGTTGATCTGATCCTGCAAGCGGCGTTTTTCTACCGGTTCGGGCAAAAGGTCCACCGGGCTGCCAAGTAGCGCGGTAATGCGCCGCTCCAGCGCAACTAGTTGTAGGAGGTCCATCCGGGTAGCCGGGTCAAATTCCGCGGCAAGGTCAATGTCGCTGTCCGTTTCGGTCTCGCCGCGCGCGACCGAGCCGAACAGCGAAAGGGAACGCAGGCCCGCTTGCCGCAACTCCGCCTCGTGTGCGCGCAACGTCGCAATAACCCGATCGGCCGTGTACATGACGAACACTGTAGCACGCGCGAAAAGGGGTGGAAATCCGTTTTGCGTAGCAGGGAGGGGGAGGGAAGAGTGGGGGATTCCAACTGGATTCTCCGGGTCGTTGCTATTTTAGATGAGAACCCGTTGGCTGATGTTATAAGCTGAGATCGATCCGATCGGCATACTCTCGTTCCCTATTCCCCGTGGGAATCTCTTGCGAAAATTGTCTCTCTTATGCTCCGGTTCCGGATGACATTAAATATTTTACAGTAAAGCGGTGGTACTGGAGCTAGGCTGGGCGGCCCCTCTACTTGTCTACGAAAGCTCTACTTTGTCCCTGGTGTCCGAAGCCGTTTACAGGCGTTCAAATAGTCTAAAAGCTCTTTGTGTGCAAATTCTGGAGCGACGCTATTTCGACATGTCTGGAGCCCGCCGCATGCTATGGCTCAAATTCGCGGCTTTGCTTCTCGCCCGACTGCAGAAACACTTTCTTAAATCCTTTCAATTCCTTTTATCGGTCGAGGAACCGTTGGATTTTTTTCCGCCTACGTAGAGCTCGGCAATTTCAGCTCCGGCGCGCTTGGCGGATGATGAATAGGTAGTTAGATGAAATCGTTTATAATATTCTCGCAAAGTTCCTGGCGCCCACTCGTATGTTGAACGGGGTCCGGCTGGCTCAGGGCGAGTTTCTCGAGCGAGGTGAAATCCTCCTTCCCCGCTTCGATGGCCGCGCCTATGCCGCTGTCCCAGGACGCATAACGACTTTTCACCAATTCGGTCAGGCGTCCATCGGCACGAATTGCTGACGCGGTCTTCAGGCCGCGAGCGAAGGCGTCCATGCCTCCGATGTGCGCATACAAGAGATCAACCGGCTCAAAGCTTTCGCGTCGGACTTTTGCGTCAAAGTTGAGTCCGCCAGTTGTGAACCCGCCCATTTTCAGGACTGTGAGCATGACCTGGGTAGCCAAGTAAAGACTGGTAGGGAACTGGTCAGTGTCCCAGCCAATCAATTCATCGCCTGTGTTGGCGTCAAGCGTGCCAAGCGCGCCGGCGGCGGCGGCGACCTCACATTCATGATGCATGGTGTGGCCGGCGAGTGTGGCGTGATTGGTTTCCAGGTTAAGTTTGAAGTGTTCGAGCAGACCGTATTCGCGCAGAAAGTTCAGACAAGTTGCAGTGTCGAAATCGTATTGATGTTTGGTCGGTTCCTTGGGTTTCGGTTCGATGTAAAAGGCCCCCTTGAAGCCGATCTGTTTCTTGTAATCAACAGCCATATGCAGAAATTTCGCAAGGTGGTCAACCTCCCGCTTCATGTCAGTGTTCCAGAGGCTTGAATACCCTTCGCGGCCGCCCCAGAAAACGTAGCCTGCCGCGCCCAGTTCATGAGCCACTTCGATTGCCTTCTTCACTTGCGCGGCTGCGTAGACAAATACGTCGGCATTCGGGCTGGTTGCAGCTCCATGCGCGAAACGCGGATGGATGAACAGGCAGGCGGTGGCCCAGAGTAGTTTAATGCCCGTTCGTTGCTGCTCTTCTTTGAGCACCTCGACGACGGCGTCGAGATTGCGGTTAGACTTTGCGAGGCTGGCGCCTTCCGGCGCCACGTCCCGATCATGAAAAGCGTAGAAGGGTGCGCCCAGTTTCTCGATAAATTCAAACGCCACACGCGCGCGATTACGTGCGTTTTCAATGGAGTTTGAGCCGTCGTCCCACGGGCGGATGGCTGTTCCTGCACCGAATGGGTCACTCAAGATATTCCGGAAGGTGTGCCAGTACGCCACGGAAAAGCGCAAATGTTCAGCCATCTTCCGGTCCTCGATGACCCTGGTGGAATCGTAGTGTTTGAAAGCCAGTGGATTCTTGGAGGAGGGACCTTCGTAGGGGATCTTGCCGATTTCTGGAAATGCGGGCTTCATAAATTTTAGCGTCTAACCACGAACGTGTTGAACGAGTCGGTTTCTAAAGTGGAAGCGATCACTTTGTCGCCGACTTTCAACCGAACCGGCAACTGCTGGCAAAGATCATTCTGCATCGCGATCACGACACTTTGGTCCGGATTACCGAATACCAAGAGGTTCTCATATCCGGTCAAACTTTTTGTATTCAGACGCTTTGCATCTGACTTAACAAAACGGCTTAGATGTTTGATCAGATAGTATTCGTAGTTGTACTTGAACGTCTTCGACGTCGTGTCGACGCTCAAAAGAGAGTTCTGCGCCCATCCCCAAGGGCTGAGACCCCCTTCTTTCAGAGAAATATTCCAGTAATAATAAGAGCTGACTCCGTTCTGGAGATAGTGCTTCATCAAAGTCCACGCGTAGCGACAATATCGCCAGTCATTGGCGCCATCGCCGCATTCCTGCTCGGTTTGGTAAAGCTTCAGATCTGGGTAGCGCCGATGGATACCGGGAATGGCCCGCTTGCCGGC
>DASZEU010000589.1:0-4209 GCA_035940535.1 Candidatus Angelobacter sp. | reverse complement strand
CTACTCCGATGAAGAGCGCAAGGAACGTGAGAACCTGCGGGCTTTACGCGAGAAATACCACCTCGATGAATCTTCCACGGGGGTAGTCAACCGCGAAGACATTGAAGAGGTTGTGAGTCGCTGGACTGGCGTCCCTGTTACATCTATTAAAGAAGAGGAGACCCAGAAGCTGCTGCGCGTGGAAGAAGAGTTGCACAAGCGCATCATCTCCCAGGACAAAGCCATCAGCGCCCTGGCCCGCTCCATCCGGCGCTCAAGGGCGGGACTCAAGTCCCCGAACCGTCCCATTGGCTCCTTCTTGTTCTTGGGGCCGACCGGCGTAGGCAAGACTGAAGTGGCGCGCACCTTGGCGCAATTCCTCTTCGGCAGCGAAAAGTCGTTGATTCGCTTCGACATGTCGGAGTTCATGGAAAAGCATTCGGTAAGCAAGCTGATCGGCTCGCCGCCTGGATACGTGGGCTACGAAGAAGGCGGACAGCTTACGGAACGGGTCAAGAGATCGCCGTATTCAGTCGTCCTGCTGGACGAAATCGAAAAGGCGCATCCGGATGTCTTCAACATTCTGCTCCAGGTGCTTGAAGATGGCCAGCTTACCGATGGCCTGGGCAACACGGTGGACTTCAAGAACGTGATCATCGTGATGACCTCGAACATCGGCGCACGCCACCTGATGAAGCGCAAAGGACTGGGATTCCAGGTGGATAAAGAAGAAATGGTCACCGAGAAGATTGAAGACCTGGTGAAGCAGGAAGTGAAGCGGACCTTCAATCCGGAGTTCCTGAACCGCTTGGATGAAGTCATCATCTTCAACGCTCTGAACGATGCCGACCTGATCCAGATCCTTGAACTGCTGGTGCACCAGCTCAACGCTAACTTGGCGCAACGTCACATTACTATCACAGTGACGGACGAAGCCAAGAAGTGGGTCCTGGAAAAGACCGTACCGGATCGCAGCTATGGTGCGCGTCCGTTACGCCGGGCGTTACAGCGGTTCATCGAAGACCCGTTGTCTGAGGCGCTCATTCAGGGACTCATTACAACGCGTCCGGCATTCATCGAGGTCTACCTTGACGGCGACAAGTTGTTCTATCGCCCGATTGGCGAGAACTCGGAAAAAACAGAAGGGTTGTTGTTGAATAGTAATTAGCCCTTAGTAATTAGCCTTTAGCCAGGAGCCGCCAGTTTACTGGCGGCTCTCTGGAGTTTCTATATATGTACTCACGGTTTTACGGGGCTAAGTCCCCGAAGGGGACGTCTGACAGTAGCCCAGCATGATTCGGCGCTGTCAGGCGCTGAATCCAATGCTGGGTTAGCTTCAAAACCAACGGAGTCCCGTTAGGGACGGCTGAATCATTCTTCCTTAATTCCGTAAGCCGCCAATAATCTCTTGAATTCCTCTTCAAAGTTGATCCGCTTGTGATGTTCTGGTGGTCGCCGAATGTAGGCTACCGTCCTGTCTCGTGGGGGCGCTCCCTATCCCTCCTGCCAAGAGAATCTTCCCCTTGCCGGAAAGCTTTCGTTGACCCATTTTAAAGATCCGGCTTTTTAGCAATTGAACAGCTTTCGCTGGCGATATAGTTCGCCCCAGGGAGAGCAAAACATGGATATGATCGGAAACGCCCCCGACCGCCAGAGCTGTCATCCCATTTCTCGCGGTGCGACATAAAATTCAGGCCGTCCCTTGCGGGACTCCCATTGGTTTGGAAGGTAACCCAGCATTGGGTTCGGCGCCTGACAGCACCGAACCATGCTGGGCTACTGCCAAACGTCCCTTCGGGACTCTATCACAGCGGCTCTTTCCCGATTTCTGTCTCAGCCGTTAAAATCAAAGCAGGATGGAACTCATAGTTTATTCAGCCCCATGGTGCCATGATTGCCGCGAAGCAAAACGCTGGCTCTCTAAGCATCAGATTCCGTATCAAGAGATCAACATTGAACAGATTCCGGGTGCGGCCGACGAGGTCGTCAAGAACACCGGCAAACGGGCCATTCCCCAATTTGTAATTAACGGTAGTTGGGTGCAGCCTTATACACCCGGTCAGGGGTTTAAATATGACGAGATGGCGGAGTTATTCGGCGTCTCAGTCGAATGATCCAGTAAACCATGTACGAAATTGCCCTGAGCCGGTCTAGATTATTTATTGTGTTCGTTCATGAACCGATTTCTTTTTTCCGCCGGTACGTTGTCCCGCGCTTTCGCCCGAATCTTTCACAGCACGTGTGTCTTCGATCAAGCGCTGAATGGATTCCGAGAGAATTGGTCCGATGATGCGCAATTGCTGGCGTGCTCCAGCGGCTTGTTGACGCATGAGCGCCTCTCCCTCTGAGGTGATCGCCAGGGCCACCTGCCGGCGATCTGAAACGGAGCGTACGCGGCGGAGCAAGCCGCGCTCTTCGCAGCGATCTACTAGCTCCACCATGCTGTTGTGATTGAGTTGCATGCGCTCCGCTATTGCGCTGATGGTCGGTGACTTATCCTTGGGCAGACCTTTGATGGCTAGCAAGACCTGGTATTGCTGCGGATTATGGCCCATCTCTCTGGCCCTGTCTTCCATGTACCGCAAGTACCTGCGGATTTGATAGCGAAATTCGGCGAGCGCCATATATTCGGCGTCGTTCAACGGTTTATGTTCTTTTCCCTTCATTGGCCGTCCCGAGAATGTATTGATGCAATATTGCCAGAATTCTGGCCTGAACATAATGCCGCAGCCGCCCCGGTTCGGCGAAGGCTCGTTGGGTTCCTGGGTGTGCTGCCCATTATCGGGGCAACTGTCCTAAGTCTGCAAGCGCTCTTTGCTACCTCTGCGTTCCGGCATTTATCATCTGGAGTTCGCATCCACGAAACTTTTTAAGGAGTCCGCTTGATATCACGTTATACGCGCCCGGAGATGGGCCGCATCTGGCATGAAGAAAACAAGTTTCGCTGCTGGTTACAAGTAGAAACGGCGGCAAGTCTAACCCTGGCCGAAGTGGGCATTGTGCCCCAGGCTGCGGCTAATGCCATCGCTGAACTCGGTGATTTCGATCTCAAGCGGATTCACGAGGTGGAAGCCGAAGTCAAGCACGATGTAATCGCCTTTACCACCGCGGTTGCCGAAAAGGTTGGGCCAGAGGCACGCTGGCTGCATTATGGCCTCACTTCCAATGACGTCGTAGACACGGCCCAAGCCCTTCAGGTAAAGGAGGCGTCGAAGATCATCTTGCAGGACCTGCAACGGCTCAAGGATGTTCTTCATCGCCGCTCCCACGAGTTCAAGCACACGCCGATGATTGGCCGCACCCATGGCATCCACGCCGAACCGACCACCTTTGGCCTCAAGCTGGCAACATGGTATGCGGAGGTGGTTCGTGACATTTCACGATTTGAGCGGGCAGCCGAAGAAATGCGGGTAGGCAAGCTTTCCGGCGCGGTGGGAACTTTCGCTCATCTGGAGCCGGAATTGGAAGAGAAGATCTGCCGCCGGCTGGGACTGGAACCAGCGCCCATTTCGTCGCAGGTAATCCAGCGGGACCGCCATGCCTACTACATGGCCACGCTGGCGGTCATTACCGCGACCCTCGACAAGATTGCCACCGAGATCCGCCATCTTCAGCGGACGGAGGTTCGGGAAGCGGAGGAATTTTTCAGCGAGAAGCAAAAAGGTTCTTCCGCCATGCCCCATAAACGCAATCCTATTACCTGTGAGCAGATTTGCGGGCTTGCGCGAGTGGTCCGCTCCAACTCTCAGGCTGCCTTTGAGAATGTGGCGCTGTGGCACGAACGGGACATCTCCCATTCTTCCGTGGAACGGGTGATCCTGCCGGATTCCACCATCTTGACGGACTATCTCCTTCAGAAGACCACCAACCTGCTTGAGACCCTGTTGGTCTATCCTCAGCGGATGATGAAAAATCTGGAAAGCACCGGCGGGCTGGTGTTCAGCGGGCAATTGCTTCTGGATTTGGCTGAGCACGGCATGTCGCGCGAAGATGCGTACCGGCTCGTTCAGAAACATGCCATGCGAGCCTGGAAAGAAGATTTAGTCTTCCGTGACCTAGTGATGAACGATCCTGAAATCACGGAGCGCATTCAACGCCAGCAAATCGAGCAGGCATTTGACCTGAAACGCCAGTTGAGGAATGTGGATAAGATCTTTGTGAGAGTGTTTGGGGCTTAGGAATTTGGTAAATGGGTAATTTGGTAAGTGGATCATTGAAAATCAAAGGCTC
>DASZEU010000588.1:0-5428 GCA_035940535.1 Candidatus Angelobacter sp. | reverse complement strand
CAGGCGGTGGCGGCCGTTGGGCGTCCAGAAACCGCCGGCAGGCGCGGTTACAGCGATGATCGGATCGAGAAAGCGGCCCGTTTTGTTGATCACATCAGCCAACCGCTTATGATGAGTGTCTGAGAGGTCGCGCTGGAACGGCGTAGGCTCGACAGCATCGATGGGCAAAATCGAGAGCAGAACTGGGTGGCCACCCAATGGTTCGTTGTAAAACCCGACAATACAGCCGCCAGATTTCTCAATCAACTCGGCAACCTCAGCGGCTGCCCCTGTGGGTTTTTCCAGCCGGCATTCCGCCGGCCCCAATCCCTTGCTGCCAGGCTTGGCTTTGCGCGGACGTCTTCGAGCAGGTGCACGTTTTGCCATAAAGCTCCCATTCTATAATCACCGACATGAACACCCTCAAAAACAAAGTTGCGGTGATCACCGGAGGAAGCCGGGGGCATCGACTTTGCGCTGGCCACGGATTTGGCTCGCGCACGATGCAGCGTGGTCATTGTGGTCGCGATCATGGCCGGCTCCAAGAGGCTGCCGGTTGATTGAAAGAGAGCAGGCTGAGACATTGACCGATATTACTCACGTAACAAATCTGAGGCTCAAAAAACAGACCAGCGCATTCGGACAAATCTCGTTGCAGAAAACTGAAAAGCAGCGGAGGTTCGTTATATCGTATTTCGACATGAAGGCATGAGGATCTTGCTGCGCGCCGTTGGCCTTTCGGTCGGATTTCGCTTACTAAAAATTCTCTTTAAATTTAGAATCAATTCTGATGTCCCATGCGGCTAATTTTGATTGTTTGGCAAAGATTGATTCGCTCAGGCTACAAGCAGGCCGGACTTACCCAAATGAGCGCAAAGCTGACCTTGGCCAGTTCTTCACACCAGCGCCCATAGCACGGCTTATGGCCTCAATGTTCACACCAGGAGTGAATGAGATACGAGTCCTCGACCCCGGTGCAGGCATAGGGACGCTCACTGTTGCATTTGTACAGGAGTGCTGCAAACGCCAATTAAAGCCTAAGAAAATTGCTGCCACGCTTTTCGAAGTTGATCAAATGCTGGCTCCTTATTTGAAGGAGAGCATTAAGCTCTGCCATGACCTATGCGTACAGAATGGTATTGAGTTCGCTGCCGAGCTGTACATGCAGGAGTTCATTGCCGCAGCAGAGGAATTTTTGCGCCGAGATCTGTTTTTCGGTAATTTGGAAATACCTCGATTCAATTGTGCGATATTGAATCCCCCTTATAAAAAAATCCACTCTCAATCTATCGAGAGAAAGAGACTCAAGAGCTTGGGTATAGAGACGAGCAATCTTTATACGGGCTTTCTAGCCGTCACAATCAGGTTGCTTGATGAATCAGGCGAGTTTGTTTCCATTACACCGCGGAGTTTTTGTAATGGAGAGTATTTTCTGTCCTTCCGTAAGTTGTTGCTGGATGAAACGATCATTCATCGAATTCATCTATTTAATAGCCGAAGCAACACATTCCGTGAAGATGGAGTTTTGCAGGAGAGCGTTATTGTCCATGCAAAAAAACACGGGGACCGATGTGAAAATCGAACCTCAATTTTAGTCTCCTCCAGCGATGATGGGCACGATGAAGCAGTCTCGATTCGAGAGAATCAATACTCTGAAGTCATTGATCCCGCTGACCCCAAGAAATTCATTCATATCTTCACCAGTGACATCAACCAGGGATTCGCGGAAACTCTGAGAGGGTTAGCATGTGGTTTAACAGATTTAGGATTGGCCGTTTCTACTGGCCCGGTCGTAGATTTCCGTCTCAAGGAAGATTTGCTGACGGAGCAAGTTGCGGGATCAGTTCCATTGATATATCCGTCACATCTTGTTTCAGGCGCTGTAGTGTGGCCAGTTGCCTCTCGCAAGCCCAATGCAATTCGGAATACGAGCGCCTCTCGCCCGTGGCTGATTCCCAACGGGACCTATATTTTTGTAAAGAGATTTTCAAGCAAAGAAGAAAAAAAGAGAGTCGTTGCGGTTGTCTATGATAGGACCATTCCTACCGAGCTAGTTGGAATTGAAAATCATCTCAATTATTACCATAAGCAGGGTGGATCCTTGGAGCCTGAACTCGCCCGCGGTCTTGCCGCCTATTTGAATTCGACCCTAGTCGATCAATATTTTCGTCAATTTAATGGCCATACGCAGGTAAACGCTTCGGATTTGCGAAGCCTAAGATATCCTCGCGAGAATATCCTGCGCGAATTGGGATCACGCGTGGGTGAACAAACAGATCAGAAGTCACTGGATCAAGAAGTTGCTTTGCTCCTTCAGCAATCTCCTATGAAAAAGAACCCAATCAAGATCAGAGAGCGTATCAAAGAAGCGGAAGAAATTCTCAAGAGCCTCGGACTACCACGAGAACAGCAAAACGAGCGCTCTGCACTGACCCTATTGGCACTTCTCGACCTTAAGCCAGAGGAACCCTGGAGCAGTTGCCAAAACCTGCTTCGGGGTATAACTCCAATAATGGAATTCATCTCAACATGGTATGGGAAAAAATATGCGCCAAACACACGTGAAACCATAAGAAGATTTACAGTTCATCAAATGATTGATGCGGGTTTGCTCGTTACGAATCCTGACAGAATCGACCGGCCAACTAATAGTCCTGATTGGGTTTATCAAATTTCAGCACCGGCTCTCGACTTGCTTCGAAATTTCGGGGTGGAACAATGGGGCGCGAAGCTAGACAACTATCTGAGTAGTATGGGTACGCTGAAGGCCAAATATGCCCAAGAACGAAGAATGGCACGAATTCCGATAGAAATTGAGCCGGGCAAAGTTATTGAACTCTCTCCTGGCGGCCAGAACAATCTTGTAGAAATGATTTGGCAGGAATTTGCACCTCGATTTACTCCAGGAGCAAAGCTGATTTATCTCGGCGATACGGATGAGAAGTTTGCCTATTTCGACAAAGAGCATCTAGCCAAGCTCGGCGTGGACGTGAATCTCCATGGAAAGATGCCTGATGTGATTCTTCACTATACGAAGGCCGGTTGGCTGGTGCTCGTAGAAGCTGTCACTTCGCATGGGCCAATTAACCCCAAAAGAAGAGCAGAATTGCGAACTATTTTTGCGGGATCCAAGGCCGGATTAGTATTTGTAACCGCGTTCTTGGACAAGAAGACATTCATAAAATATGGAAGCGATATTTCGTGGGAAACTGAAGTCTGGATCGCCGATTCGCCATCGCATCTCATCCATTTTGACGGAGACCGATTCCTGGGACCCTACCCAGAATAATGTGCCTCAAGCCACGTAAGAAGCCCCGCATCTCTGCGGGGCTTTGAGTTTCACGTAAAGCGAGTTCTTAGAAGCCGCCCATTCCGCCGCCGTGGCCGCCGGGCATTGGAGCTTCCTTCTTATCTTCAGGAATCTCCGACACCAGGGCTTCGGTGGTGAGCATGAGAGCTGCGATGGAGCCGGCGTTTTGCAGGGCGGTGCGGGCCACTTTCGTGGGATCGATTACACCGGCCTTGACCAGGTCCTCGAACTTATCGGTCTGAGCGTTGTAGCCAAAGCTGTTTTGCTCAGACTCGCGGATCTTGCCGACCACAATTGCGCCCTCTTCGCCGGAGTTGGCAACGATCTGGCGCAAGGGCTCTTCGAGCGCGCGACGAACGATGTCCGCGCCGGTCGCTTCATCGCCTTTCAGCTTGAGACCATCCAGAGCAATAGCGCAGCGAACCAGGGCAACACCGCCGCCCGGAACGATGCCTTCTTCCACAGCAGCGCGGGTGGCATGCATGGCGTCTTCCACGCGGGCCTTTTTCTCTTTCATCTCGGTTTCGGTGGCGGCGCCGACCTTGATGACGGCTACGCCGCCAACCAGCTTCGCCAGACGCTCCTGAAGCTTCTCGCGATCGTAGTCGCTGGTGGTCTTGTCGACCTGGCTGCGAATCTCGCGCACCCGGCCTTCGATCTCAGCGGCCTTGCCTTTGCCTTCGACAATCGTGGTGTTGTCTTTGTCGATGGTGATCTTCTTGGCGCGGCCCATATCCTGGATCTGGACGTTCTCGAGCTTGATGCCCAGGTCTTCAGTGATGGCTTTGCCACCGGTCAGGATGGCGATGTCCTGAAGCATGGCCTTGCGGCGATCGCCAAAGCCCGGGGCCTTGACGGCAGCCACGTTCAATGTGCCACGCAGCTTGTTGACGACAAGGGTGGCCAGAGCTTCGCCTTCCACGTCTTCAGCAATGATCAGCAAGGGAGTGCCGCTCTTGGCAACTTGCTCGAGCAGCGGGAGCAGATCTTTCATGGAGCTGATCTTCTTTTCGTAGATCAGGATGTAGGGATTTTCGAGGATGGTTTCCATGCGCTCCGGATCGGTGACGAAGTAAGGAGAGAGATAACCACGGTCAAACTGCATGCCTTCGACCACATCCAACTGGGTCTCCATGGTCTTGGACTCTTCCACAGTGATCACGCCGTCTTTGCCGACCTTCTTCATGGCTTCGGCGATGATGCGGCCAATGGTCTCGTCGTTATTCGCGGAGATGGTGCCGACCTGGGCAATCATCTCGCCGCTGACAGGCTTGGAGAGGCTGTCAAGATGGCCTTTGCTGCGATTGCCTTCTTTGTCTACCGTGCCGCAGATGGCGCTGATGGCTTTCTCAATGCCGCGCTTCAGGGCCATCGGATTGGCGCCGGCAGCAACCGTCTTTACGCCTTCGCGGAAGATGGCCTGGGCCAAAACGGTGGCGGTGGTGGTGCCGTCGCCAGCCACGTCGCTGGTTTTGCTGGCAACTTCGCGCACCATCTGTGCGCCCATGTTTTCCAGGGTGTCTTTCAGTTCAATCTCTTTGGCCACGGTAACACCATCTTTGGTGATCGTGGGTGATCCGAATTTCTTTTCGATGACAACATTGCGCCCCTTGGGGCCGAGCGTAACTTTTACTGCATTTGCCAGGATGTTAACGCCGCGCAGAATTGCTTGACGCGACTCCTCACCATGAACAATTTGCTTAGCCATAATTTATCTCTCCTGAAAATTTCTTTGTGCTTACTGCGATCTTGTTGTTACACCCCTTATCGGGGCGAGCTTTTCAGCCATGGGCTGCTAGCGTTGAGCTAGTAGCTAGCGGCCAGTAGCCAGGAGCTATTTCTTGCCAGCGCCGACTTTTTCGTGCTTTTCGGCGGATTTGGCGGAGGAGCCGCTCAGGATGCCAAGGATTTCTTCCTCGCGGAGGATCAGCAACTCTTCACCGTCGATCTTGATCTCTGTGCCGGCATACTTGCCGAACAAGACTCGGTCGCCCTCGTGCACTGCCAAGGGAATGGTCTGGCCTTTTTCAAATTTGCCAGTTCCAACCGCGATAACAATGCCCTCCTGGGGCTTTTCTTTAGCGGTATCCGGGATGATGATGCCGCCGCGTACGGTTTCTGCCTCTGCTACCCGACGAA
>DASZEU010000587.1:0-21765 GCA_035940535.1 Candidatus Angelobacter sp. | reverse complement strand
GAAATCAATTGCAGCTTCAGCCGGAAGACACCATGCCCATACAAGTGGTACAGGGCGGACAACAATATGTCTTCCGAAGCAAGTTCTGCATAGCGTGACTGAATATAGCAGACAGCCTGGATTTGGCAAAGTCTGCGATTTGCGTCAGGGCCTCGCGCCGCAGTTATTGCGAAACCGTAACACGAGCGCGTACTCATGGCGCGCCCGCCGCGTCTCCCTGGCAGTGGCCTTTGCCTCGCTAAATTGGCTCCAAATATCCTGAAATGCAAATCAAAGCGTGCCCTGGCGTTGCACTATTGTCTCTATTCACATTGAACTGAAGCAGGCTGTCGGCATAGGCCCGAACGCGATGCGTGGCAACCAGGATTTGCTGGCTGTTGACGATCCCTTGCGGAGTCAGCGTCAAGTCCAGATTGGATGCGGTCTGGCCCAACCCGGTAGACAGACGCAACCTGGCCATTTCCCCTGCGGGCACAACTACGGTGGCGGTCACGAACTCGATCACCACGCGACATTTCGCCGGAATCGTAAACGTGAACGCTACATTAAATGCAGGCGTCAGGTCTTGTTCCCGAAATTCGTGGAAGGCGTTGCGGGCGCGGCAATCGCACGCTGTTGGTGGCTTTACTGCGATGGCGCCGGCGGTGATTTCCTTTTGCGACGGGTGCAAATTAGCCAGCATTTTTGCAGACACTGATTCAGTTGTCATGGTTTCTCCTTGTAGGTTTGAAGTTTGGCGGTGGGTAAATCTCCATCGCGCTATCTATAAAAACGGAAGAAATGGACACTTCCCGAAGGGTTTAGTGATTTTTGATTTGCATGAGAAAAGAAAAAGGACTGATTTCTATCTGGTGTGCAGCGTAGGCCTATAAAGCTATAACGGTTTTTGACACCGTTTAGTTACGCGAAGTTCCAGATATTTATTTTTCTGTTCGCTGCCTTCAGTAACCGCAAGAACATATCCGCCATGCGTTCTGCTGTACGGAGACGCATAATGAAATTTCGTAACCTGCACAACAACCCATCCAACTCGTGGTTCTTCTTGTCCATCGCTTTCGTTGTCATCGCCGCCGTCGTGGTACTGCAAGCTTTCTATCCTGCCAGCAGCGACACTACCGGCGCGACTTATTCACATGGGGTTCTGCATGTCGCTATTCCTTACAAGGCTGCTCATGCCGGTACCGGACAATTGATGGTGGAAGTTCTTGATCCCGAGGACCACGTTCTGGGGCGCGCGCAACGCAGCTTGGACGTTACCGAAGGCAAAGGACGCTGGCAGGAAGAGATCAAACTCGACAAACCGCTCCCTACTGAAGATGTGGTGTGGGACCGGGTGCGTTACCGTTTTGAATACAGCGATGGAAAAGATGCAGCTCTGGAAGGCACGGAATCCATCTCGCAAATCCTGCGTACTCCTGTCGTGCATATTCTAGGCCAACAATCGTATTTGACGGGTGGATTGGCCGCCGTGCGAGTCGTCGTCACGGACTCAAAGAACGAAATTATTGCCGGTCCCGGCTCAGTACGGATTCAACTCGTGTCTTCTGATCAGAAAACCGATCAGAAATCACGCGATCTCTTTACTGGAAGGCTCAACCGTAGAGGCACAACGGAGGCGCAGTTCCATCTTCCTGCAGGTTTGGTTGGGAATTATCAACTGCGCTACTTGGTCGACACACCGATTGGATCGACAGAGTTCACGCAACCGGTCCGCCTTGAAGATAAGGTATCGATTCTTCTTACCACCGAGAAACCGATCTACCAGCCTGGTCAGACCATTCATGTACGAGCGCTGGCGCTCGACCGATCGAACCATGAGGCAGCCGCAAACCACAAACTGATCTTTGAATTAGAAGATTCGCGCGGCAACAAAGTATTCAAGAAGCTTACAGAGACCGACAAGTTTGGAATAGCCTCAGCCGAATTTGGACTGGCCGATGAGGTGAACCTGGGCACGTACCACCTCCGCGCCCTCATGGCTGGAACGAAGACAGGTGAAACCGATAGCGCTCCCACCAATACCGCCGAAGTAGCCCTCAACGTGGAGAAATATGTTCTGCCAAAGTTCAAGGTCGCCATTGATTTCTCCGGGAAGGACGACAAGACTAAACGCGGTTACCGGCCTGGTGATCATGTGATTGGAACTGTCCGCGCCAACTACTTTTTCGGCAAACCTGTGGATGGAGGCGAAGTTACGGTCAAGGCTTCAGCCATAGATGTCGCTGTGTTTGAGGCGGGGGCAGTGCATGGCAAGACCGACCACGAAGGCACATATCATTTTGACCTGCAATTGCCCAATTACTTTGCTGGACGCCCTCTGACCCAGGGGGCAGCCCGCGTGCTGCTTGAAGCGACTGTGAAAGACTCTGCCAGCCATTCCGAAACTCGCGGCGAGCCTCTCACTGTGAGCGAATCACCGCTGGTGATTACTGCCGTTCCCGAAGGAGGTACACTGGTTCCCAATTTGGAAAATCAGATTTTTGTCTTGACTTCATATCCTGATGGCACACCCGCCAGCACTAACTTGAAGGTTCACGCAGCCGGCAATTCCGGCCAAAATGCCAGTAGCGACGATGGAGGCGTTGCTGTGGTCCGCATCAACGCTGGTGCGGGAACACAAACTCTAGAGGTCGAAGCCACAGACAAGCAAGGAAACCACGCTTCAGGAAAGATTGATCTCCAGTCCCGCGATGGTCTCGACCAGATCCTTTTGCGGACGGAACGCGCCGTTTACTGCACGGGTGAGCGCATTCAACTGCACATCTTTTCTACCCAGAAGCGAGGCACAGCCTATCTGGACATCGTAAAGGAAGGCCAGACCGTACTGACCCGCGACCTCGACATTGAAAATGGCCAAGCTGAACTCTCGCTCACCGCCACGCCGGAGATGGCGGGTACCGTGGACTTCAACGCCTATCTCTTTAGCCGTGATGCGCGTCCGGTAGGCGACCATCGATTGGTCTTCGTGCAGCCTGCGGATGAGCTCAAGATCGAAACTGTCGCCGATTCCGCAGTCTACAAGCCGGGCGGCGAGGCCCGCATCAGCTTTCGTGTGACCAACTCACGGGGTGAGGGCGTACATGCCGCGCTTGGCTTGCAAGTGGTCGATGAGGCAGTCTTCGCGCTAGCCGAAAAACAACCTGGTTTCGCCAAGGTCTTTTTCTACCTGGAGCAGGAGGTGCTGAAACCTCGCTATGAGATTCATTCCATCGGGATGCCGGAGATTGTGGAACCGGTGGAGAAATCGAAGATCGCGCAGCGTGACCGTGCAGCGCGAGCCTTGTTCTCGGCCACGGAGATGGTCAGCCCCAACAAGTTTGAAACGGAATTCGGCCGAACCGTACCGATGACGAAATATGCTGATTACGCTCAACGCTATCAAAAGCAGTTCGTGGCACAGGCCCGGCAGCTCTCAGAAAAACTGAACAGCACAGTCTTGCAAAGGCCTGATCAGACCGACTTGATCAAGATCGCCGCAAACATGCCACCAGTTCACGACTCATGGTCAAACAAGATGCGCATCGAGCCTGCCTGGGACGACGGCCAGAAGCACTATTATCTGGTTCACAGTGCCGGCCCCGACAAACAATTCGGCACCAACGATGACTTGGCCGTTTACCTGGAAGTGCGCCATAAAAAAATAGTCGGTCATCCGACTTCTGGCGCAAGCACGATTGACGTGAATATTGAGCATGACTATGGTCCGTTCAACGGCCGTGCCGAAATCGTGGGAACGGCTGTCGATCAGGATGGTGGCGCCCTGCAGGGAGCTACCATCAAGGTTCGGGAAATCTCCAGGCGAAATACACGAATCGCCCGAGCCGATGCCAGAGGACAATTCCGTATGGCAGCCCTGCCAGCAGGTGATTTCCTGGTCGAAGTCTCCACCGATGCAGAGACCATCTCGCAAAAGCTCAGACTCATTGCGCGAGATCATGCGGTGGTCTCGGTTTTTCTCCGAAAGGAACCTGCCAAAATCGTGGCGCTCAATGAGAACTGGGGAATAGGTTTTGGCACTGGCCACGGATTCGGTGGCGGAGTTGTGGGCGGAGTTGGAGCTGGTTTCGGGGCCGGCAGAGGACGAGAAATTGTAGAATTCGAACCAAGGGCGGAACGCATGGCAGTCCCTGCTCCAATGGTTCTGAAAGCTGCAAATGGCGCGGTTGATGTTGCGGACCACGCACTTCAAGCGCCCAGCTCTGCAACGCTGGCCAAGGATGAATCAGGGGCAGGTTCGGGTGCGCGTGTGCGTGCTTATTTTCCGGAAGCGCTCTACATCAATCCTGAGATCATCACTGACCAGCAGGGCCGCGCCAGCATCGTGATCCCGATGGCCGACTCCATCACGACCTGGCGGATGGCCATGATGGCATCCACCACGCATGGCGCACTCGGGAGCGCTACCTCGAGCATCAAGGTATTTCAGGATTTCTTTGTCGATCTGGATCTGCCGGTCACGCTTACCCAGGGTGATCGTGTTTCCATCCCCGTGGCCGTCTACAACTATTCAGGCGAACGCGGAGATGTGAATCTGCAACTGCAGGCGGCCAATTGGTTTGCGATGGTCGATGATGTTCCCGAGAAGTCCGTTACTGTGGAAGCTTCTCGTGTGGGCGGATCGCAATACACCATCGAAGCCCGGCGCATTGGAAAATTCAAGCTGACTCTCTCGGCCCGCATGAAAGGCGGGGCCAACCGGGAGGACATCGTGGTCCGGGAGATCGAGGTCATTCCCAACGGGCGCGAGCAGAACTTGGTCTTCAACGGACGGCTGGAGACTTCCGTTCGTCACGAACTGAATTTTCCCGAGACGAGCATTCCCGATGCCAGCAAGATTTTTGTGAGGCTTTACCCCGGCCCGCTAAGCCAGGTGATTGAAGGCATGGATAGCATCCTGCGCATGCCGGGTGGCTGCTTCGAGCAGACGTCTTCCAGCACTTATCCCAACGTGCTGGCACTCGACTACATGAAGCGCACCAAGAAGCTGACGCCCGAGGTCCATGCCAAGGCCGCGGGATACATCGCCAACGGCTACCAGAGGCTGCTGACCTTTGAGGTTCGCGGAGGAGGCTTTTCGTGGTTCGGCGAGGCGCCCGCCAACAAGATCCTGACCGGCTATGGCCTGATGGAGTTCTACGACATGTCACAGGTTTACCAGGTAGACTCCAACCTCATCCAGAGAACCCAGCAATGGCTTGCCGGGCAGCAACAAGCGGATGGAAGTTGGAAGCCGGACACTAACTTCATCAACGAAGGCGCTACCAACCGCTACAACAAAGATGTGCTACGGATTACCGCCTATCTTGCCTGGTCGCTGGAAAACACCGGTTACCAGGGATCGGCGGTGGACAAGGCCAAACAGTTCATAGAAAAAAACATGGGCTCCGGGGCGAAGCTGGACGCCTATACCCTGGCGGTGCTGGCCAACTTCGCCACTGATTATGGCAAAGACCGCGACTTTACCCGGCAGGCAATGCAGCTCTTGCTCGATGCTCGCACTGAAAAAGATGAACAAGCATGGTGGAACGCCGACGAAACCAGCGTCTATGCCACCGGCACGAGCGCCAGCGTAGAGACGACAGGTTTGGCTGTGCAAGCTCTGCTCAAGTGGGGCCAGGCATCTGGAACAGCGCGTAAGGTCATGACTTATTTGGCGTCGAAGAAAGATTCTTCAGGAACCTGGGGCACCACGCAGGCGACCATCATGGCTTTGCGAGCTTTACTTCTGGCAACGGAGAAAGGCGCGGGAGACGTTCGCGGCACGCTCGAAGTCTTGCTCAACGGCAAGCCCGCTGAAAAGATCATCTTGACTCCCGAAAACAATGATCTGCTCCACCAATTCGTATACAAAGTTGGCGATGCCAAGGAAGCTCCTTCGGTGGAAATCCGATTTGAGGGCAAGGGCGGCCTTGCCTATCAAGTGGTGGGGCAATATTTTCTTCCCTGGGACAAAAGACCGGTGGATGAGCCGCTCTCCATCGACGTAGCTTATGACCGCACGCGGCTTGCGCAAGATGATATCGCCAATGTTACCGCCACCATCAGGAACAACTTGGCCAAATCCGCCAACATGGTGATGGTTGATCTCGGCATTCCTCCGGGTTTTGACCTGCTGAGCGAAGACTTGCAGGCGTACCAGGAAAAAAGCTCAGGCCAGAAAAGCGGACGGCTGGAAAAGTTCAGCCTGACAGCAACTCAAGCCATTCTCTACTTCGATACGTTTGCCCCGCGAGATACAGTCACGCTGCGCTTCCGTTTGCGCGCCAAATATCCAATTCGCGCCCGGACGTTTAAGTCTCGCGTTTACGAATACTATGATCCGGCAGTGAATTCGGTGGCGCGTCCAGTGGAGGTGGAAGTGCGCCAGCGGTAAAAGGAGACTATTGCTTCGTCACTTTAATCAGGTTGTCATCTGGCCGCAGGTCTATCAGCTTGTTGAGGGGATCGATGCCCGCCTGCGCTGGGAGTTTATCTACCACCAAGTCCAACTCGGCGTTTGAGCTATCGAATTTTTGTCTTTGCAAATAAAGATATTTGCCGTCCTTGTCGAGAACGCCGATATCGACCCAATCGTGGATGGGGACCGGGTGTTCCTGGCCGTGGTTGTCGGCGCGGTTTTTATGGAATTCCACGGCAAGATGCACCTTGTATTTACCATCGGCCTGCGGCGAATAGGTAGCAGATTTTGCCCGGCTGTCATAGATGGTGATGTTCTCAAACAGATCGTCGAACAGATACTGAAACTCCGGCGGCGTGACTTTGCGGAGATATCCAATGAAATCAGTCGAGACTGGATAAGGCGCGCCCTTAAAGGCATAAGCCTTGATGAATTCCGACAATGCTTGGTTGACCTTCTCTTCTCCAATGTAATCCTGCAAGGCATACATCACCAGCGAGCCTTTGTTGTAGTGGATGTAGCCCTGGTTGGGTTGGACGCGATAGAGAGGCTGCTCTTCGTTGCGTTCAATCGCTCGGCCCAGCAGGTACACCGCCAGTTCACGGTGAAGAAACTTCTTGATCGCCTCCGGACCGTCATGATGCTTCATGACCATCAACGCGCTGTATTGGGCCAGGGTTTCAACCATGGAGGTCGCGCCTTCAACATTGGCGCTGATCTCCTGGTGCGCCCACCATTGGTGCGCAACCTCATGCGCGGTTACGTAATAGGGCAGATCGACCGCCTCTTTGTCTTTATCGTCGATACGGGTAATAAAGCCGATGCTTTCAGCAAAAGGAATGGTATTGGCCAGTGACTGGGCAAACGTTCGATAACGCGGAAATTCGATGATGCGCAACTGGTGAAACTGGAACGCATTGAAATTGGTGCTGCAATACTCAAGCGTGTCTTTCATGCCGCGCTTCATGCGTTCCAGGTCATACTCATGTCCAGGGTGGTAGTAGATTTCCAGGTTCACGTCTTTCCAGCGGTCGCGCACTACCTGGTAACGTCCCGAATTCACGGAGAAAAACCCAAGAATAGGAGCATCGGTTTTGTAGTGGAAGTACCGCCTCCCGTTCTCGGTCCATTCCTTTTGCAGATAGCCAGGGATGATTGCGATCTGGTCCGGGCTGGTGCTGACGGTGGCATCCAGGTTGATCCAGTCCGATTGCGGCGAAACATAGTTGCTCTGGCGGGCGGCAACATCCTCAAGTTTTGGCAGTCGCTTTGCTTTTTCAAGGCCATGCTTATGGCGCGTGCTGTCGTCGGCCAACTCTGACGATTGAACATACCCGATCTGCGGAAGGTACGAACTATCGATGAATGTGCCGTTCTCGACCATCTGATTGTTGGGTGCGGCATTCACAAATCCTGGATTCTCAAACTTCAGGGCAAACTCCAGAGCGGTGCGCCCATGAGGCGGCAATGGTGAAGCCAGGCTATAGATACGAAAGCCGAGCTTGGGCTCTTCTAGGATCGCGGTCTGACCGCCGGTAAAACTCAGTTTCTGGATCTCCAAGTGCGAGAGCGCCGGGTTGACGGAAACTGCGATCCGGTCGATGTTATTCGAAGTCTTATTCTCGAGCCATAAAGTTCCCTGAACGGATGCCCCTCGGCGTTCAGGATAAAGATCAATCTGCGTGGTGATGTCTGTAATGCGTGGCTGAGGCATATTTTCATATTGCTTGAACCGCTTCTCGTATTGGGCCTGGAGCTCCTCCTGTTGAAAGGGAGTGCGATAGGTGTTCAAGATGTTGGTGTTGTAGAAAATATAGCCGCCAATACCGAGAAAAAGGAGAGCACACACGGCCAGCCCTGCACGCGCTGGCATAGAGAGACGCGCGCGCGCAAGTTGCGTCCGCTGGCGGCGTCCGCCATCTGTGCCCCGTACCCAAAACAGGTTAGTGATAATTGCCAGCAGCACTGCTGCCACGCCCCAATAAAGGCGAAACCAAAACACCGGCGCGGCATAATGTCCATAGCCGTTCATATCGGAATAGGTTGGGAAGGGCGACCTCCCCAAGCGATAAAGGAAATGCTGGAAATTCGTGAACGGCAGGGTGACGAACACGACAACGTAATACAACACCATCACAAAGTGTCCAACATACTTCTGGTTGACAATGGTGTGGACCAGCAGCGCCAGGGCGCAGAGAATCCAATACGCGGTCAGTTGGACCAGAATGAGTTCCTTGAAGTACAGGCCGAACTCGAAATGATGGTATCCGTAGATAAGCTGGACAGTGAGGCCCGCGATCATGGAGACCGCCAGTACTGGAATTACGACCAGCATAAGCGTGAGCAGCTTGGAGGTAAATAAGACCCAGCCTTTCACCGGCAGGGCGTCCACAATCTGATTGAGTTGAGCGTCCCGCTCCCGCCACACCAGCTCCCCGGAGATAAAGGTGATGATGATCAGCAGTACTAGCGCAAACGTCCCCGTAGAAAGCTCCAGCACGCGATAGGTTACGGGATAGATCGGAGTGGAGAACGGATTATTACCCTCTATCGAAATGATCAGAGAGAATCCAAACCCAACCAGAAGAATCACCATGAAAACCACGTTTTTAACTGTCTCTACAAACTGGAGTTGGGTAAGGGAAAGAAGCTGCCGGAAGGAAGCGCCAAATGAAAAAATGGGGTGAGCAATTGGGAGGCTGGTTGAAAGCGGTGCGCCATCAACGCTTTCTGCCTGGCGACGGCTGCTCTTGGGCGACTGGTGAGCAAACTGGAATTTGAAATAGGTGAAGAGAAAAATTCCAAGGCTAATCGCCAACCACACAATCCGGTTGGCCAGCAGAAGTCCGGTGAGCGGTATCAGGTGGGTATTGCGCTCGAACGGGGTCCAATACTGAGTCGTTCGGTTGGATGAAGCAAGCCCGAATGGATCGGCCAATGAGAGCCACGAACTCTTGGTGGGATCGGCCAAAAGGTCCCCCACCAGCAGATAGCCAATCAGCAATAGCACGCCGCCCGCATACACCGGAAGCATTTTCTTGCTCAGCGCCGCCAGTGCAAAAAATATTGCTGTAACGAAAATCAGGTTGGGCACGACCAATGTGAGATAAGGCTGAATATAAGCGATCAGTCTTTCCTGCCCCAGCCGCGTCGGGTCCAGGAACGGCGTATGCATACCTACCCATAAGCCCGCGGCCAAACCCGAATAGATGAAACATTGAATGAACAGGCTTCCCAGGAAACGGCCTATCA
Source organism: Candidatus Angelobacter sp. (assembly GCA_035940535.1). Classification (GTDB taxonomy): domain Bacteria; phylum Acidobacteriota; class Terriglobia; order Terriglobales; family Acidobacteriaceae; genus Angelobacter. The sequence goes on along the minus strand of DASZEU010000587.1, from coordinate 12,116 downwards.
GATACTGACGCTTGCTGATAGGCAGGGTATAAAAAAACGCTGTGCAGTTGTTGTCGACGTCCTGGTAGGTCGCCTGCCCGGCAAGCGCGGCGGTAATGATTACGCCCACCACACTCAGTTGAGCGATGAGGATATTCAAGGAAAACGGCGAGTTAGCAAAAACTTTACCGCCAGTCCCAAAATCGATCGAGACCTTGGCAAACGCCCCTCCGCTGATGAGCGCAAATAAAAACGTAAAAGCAAACAATACCAGAAAATAAAGATAGGTGGAGACGCGGCGCAGCCGCTGGCGAAGCTCGAAAAGGGCAATTGTGATGATCATGATTTAATTCACCTGGGCTGCTGCGACTGCCGTTGGTTGTTGGATAAATCCCTTGATCGTGGCGAAATAGAGATCTTCGAGATCGGGCTCGACCAGTTCAAAACCCGCGCCTGGAGACTGCTCGCTGACAACATGCATCAGGATGCGTCCGGCAAATCTCCGAGTGAGAATTACCTGAAGGCGATTGCGATGGTCCTGGAGTTCAGCTTCATCAATAGATTTTTTCCAGACTCTTCCCTTCACCAGCAAAACAAGCTCCGCCGGATCGCCGGTGAGCATGACACGCCCTTCGTGGATGATGGCCATTTGCCGGCAGAGATCGCTGACATCGGCGACGATATGAGTAGAAAGAATCACAATAATGTTTTCCCCGATGGCGCTCAACAGGTTATGGAAGCGTACTCGCTCTTCCGGATCCAACCCTGCCGTAGGCTCATCCACAATGATCAATCTCGGATTCCCGAGCAAGGCTTGGGCAATGCCAAAGCGCTGCTTCATGCCTCCGGAAAAGCTGCCTAGCGCCTTCTTGCGGTGCTCGAACAGGTTGGTCTGTTGCAACAGGGCTGACACGACCTCGCGCCGCTCCTTGGGATTGCCGATCCCCTTCAGCGCGGCGAAGTGGGAGAGCAGGTCTTCCGCTGAAACCTTCGGATACACGCCAAACTCCTGCGGCAGGTATCCCAGCACCTTGCGCACTTCGTCTTTCTGCTTCAGCACATCAATGCTGCCCAGCGTGACCGCGCCGTGGTCAGCCTCCTGCAAGGTGGCCAAGGTACGCATCAGCGTCGATTTGCCAGCGCCATTTGGCCCCAGCAAACCGAACATGCCAAGAGGAATGGAGAGTGAGACATCCTGCAATGCCTGGGTGCCGTTCGCGTATCGTTTCGAGAGGTTTGCTATCCGCAGCTCCATGGGAGCCTCCAAGTGGGAATTGAAATGAGGAGTGGTTAATTGATTATAGGGCAGATTGTTTGTGTTTGGACTATGGCAACAAATCTTTATGCAATGATCTATCTTGGGGGTTTTCGCTGACATCACTTCAGGTGGACTCAAGGCATTCAACCCTGTATTAAAGAAAACATAAATTAATCCCTGGTTAGGGTATGATTGTGCTTATGAATATGTCCACACCAACGGAGGGTGCGGCACTGACAGGATTGTCTCTGAAAGCTATCCAGAAAGCCATTGATGAAAGACGGGAAGACCGCTAGTCGTCGTACGCGCAAACGACTGCATCGGGCAGCCTAGCCCAAAATGAAATTCCTGATCGATGAATGCCTGCATATAAGCCTTGTAAAAGTAGCGAACGCTGCGGGATATGAAGCTCACCATGTAGTTCATCTTGGATTGCAACGTGCTGAAGATCATGTCTTAGGCCGCCTTATAATTGTTAGTTTCGAATGAATACCCAAATCTCGACAGCCCAGGCATCCCAAGTCCGCCCTCTCGACGCTTCTGTCGGAAGGCGCAGACTGTTTATTGGTCTGGTTATTCTTGCCTGGCTGATCATCTACGCGGGCAGCCTGTTCCAGCCACCGCTTCTCGATGATGCGGATACGGTGCATGCCGAGGCGGCGCGCGAGATGGTGGTCACCCATGATTGGGTCACACTTCATATCAACGACGGGTTCCGCTACCTTGAGAAAGCTCCCTTGATGTATTGGATGGTCGCGGTCAGCTTCAAGCTCTTTGGCGTGCATGAATGGTCGGCCCGTCTGCCGATTGCTTTGGGAGTGCTAGCCTTGCTTCTGGTTGTTTACCGGCTGGGACGCCGCACTTACGGCGAAGAAGGCGGTCTTTACTCGGCGCTGGCATTGGCCACCGGTTTTGGACCTTTTATCTTCACGCGCATTCTTATTCCAGACATGATGGTTGGGTTATGGCTGGCCTTAGGGTTTGACTTCTTTTTGACAACTGTAGAGCAGGAAAAACCTTCTCGCTGGTCGTGCTGGGGGATTGCAGCAACCATGGCCCTGAATGTGCTCAGCAAGGGCCTGATCGGACTCGTCTTTCCCATCGCTGCCATCTTTATTTATCTGGCAATCACCCGCAACTTGCGCCATCTTTTTAAATTGCGGCTAATTTCCAGCTTGCTTGTCTTTCTTGCGATCGCCGCGCCTTGGCATCTGCTGGCTGGCTTCAGGAATCCTGCTCAGGGACAAACTCGAGGATTTTTCTGGTTCTACTTTGTCAATGAACATTTTCTTCGCTACTTGAAAAAGCGGATTCCCTACGACTACGACACATTTCCGCTGTGGCTCTTTTGGGGATTGATGCTGCTTTGGCTCATGCCCTGGACGGCGTTTGTGGTGCAAGCACTGGGGGAAGTCCCTCGCAAGATTTCCAATTGGCGGGCGGGACTCACGCAACGACAGCGAGGAACTTTGTTATTCGCCCTGTGGGCCTTGCTGGTCCTGCTGTTCTTCAGTTTTTCCAGCCGCCAAGAATATTACGTGCTCCCCGGCTTGCCGGGACTAGCGTTGCTGATCGGGGGATGGCTGGCGCGTGAAACTGCATCTGCGCCTTCGAGCAGCGAACGGCGCTCCGGGAGGATCTCATCGGCTGTTCTAGTGGTGATTGGCCTTGTTGCCGGCGTTCTTGCGGTGGTGCTGGCAGTGCAATCCCAGTCGCCACCGCGGAATTATGATATTGCCGAGTTACTCAAGAAAAATCCCGAAGCCTACAAGCTCTCCTTTGGACATTTCCTGGATCTCACCCCTCAAGCCCTGGGTGCATTCAAAGTTCCGTTGCTGATCACAGGAATTGTGTTCGCTCTTGGCACGGTACTCAATTGGCTGCTGCGCCGCTCCAATCGCACTTTTCCCGCGAATCTGGTTCTGGCTGCAATGATGGCGGTGTTGCTGCATGAAGCCCATATCAGCCTGGTGATCTTTTCACCGGTGTTGTCGTCCAGGGTCCTGGCGGAGGCCATCGAGCAGCGCTGGAAACCAGGGGACATTATCGAAGACAACGGTGATTATGAGGCTGCATCCAGCGTGAACTTCTACACTCATCGCCAGATGCGAATTTTAAACGGACGACGCAACAACATCTGGTATGGATCGACGTTCCCTGATGCGCCGCAGATTTTTGATGACGATCAATCCTTTGAAAAACTCTGGCATACCAACCAGCGTGTCTTCCTCTGGACCGAAGAAGACACCATTCCCGCTTACATCAAGAGTGCAGGCTATTGTGAGCTGGCGAAATGGGGAGGCAAGCTGGTGCTTACCAATGAACCGACACTTTGTCGTGGCCGGGCTCAGCCTCATTGACTAGCTCTGGTTGGGAGGGATGAACAGGGCGGATTTTGCCATTTTCCAGGATGAAGACTTCGCCTCGCCAGTGGACCTCGCGTCCGGCGAAACTCGCAAACCACACCCAAAACGCAATCAGGTCGCGCAGAGGAATCAGCCAGAGTCTGCGCACAATGGAAGGATCGTGAACCACCCGCACGCCCACCTGAACCGCAACTGCGGCGCGCAACAGTGAAGCTAATGCCAGTACCGGCCACGACCACCAGGCGCCGGCGGATAGCAGAACGGAGATTATGGCCCAGGGCAAACCAAAGGTAAGCAGGAGGCCGACGTAGCCTCTCCTCCGCGAATCGCGGGTGCTGCGCGCCCAGCGCATTTGGTGGTCAAAGAACTGCCGGAAGGTATAGGCGGGCAGATGGGTTTCCACCACCAGATCGATGAGCACAACCTCAAAACCTGCCTTTGCAATGCGGTTTCCTGCTTCAAAGTCATCGGCCAAGTAATCGACCATCGGCGCTAGGCCGCCCATGGCGTTCAGTGCCGTGCGGCTCATGGCGAGGGTAGAGCCCAAGGCAAAGTGGATTCCATTTTCAATTTGTCGCGCTGTCAGCACACCCGCAAAAAAATCCGTGCTAATGCCAATCGATTCCAGCCTTGATCCCAGTGTGGGAGCCGCGATCCCATTGTAGGGACAGGTCACCATGCCTACCTGAGGCCGGCTGAAGGGCGCCATGACGCGGCGAAGGTAATCTGGTGGGACGTAGATATCGCTGTCGTTGATGATGATATGGCCATATTGCGCGTGCGGCAGCATCTGCACCAGGTTGCTGGTTTTGCGATTGTTGCCCAGCACCTCGGGGCAGATTACCAGCTTGATCCGGCAGCTCGGAAATTCACACATAAGCTGGTGTACAGCATCAACTGCGGGATCGTCAGCCTCATTTACACCGAAGATGATCTCGTAGTCAGGATAATCTTGCACACAATGGCTGGCAAAACTTTCGTACATCTGCGGATCGACTCCGCGCAGAGGTTTAAGGATAGAAACCGGTGGCGTGAATTCCGGATAAGGCTTGCGGCTGTCACGCAGAAAAGTGCGGACGCTCCACAGGCAGAGCACATAGAAACCCATGCCGCAAAAGGCCAATACTGCGGCAACAAGACCAGGCAACTGATTCAACATGAAATGGATAACAGCAATCCCTTCTATTTTATGCCACAGGGGTTCTCCGACTCCACCGACGGGCTACGAAAGCCTTTATTTTCAATGAGTCAGAAGATATTAACATTTCTTTGCAAAGAATCTAGAAAAATCTTTCAGGGATTTTTCATTTGATTTGGATTCGCCCTCTTTCACGCCAATCCGTCGCGAACCTTCACATCCAAAAGACAACTTTTGTAAACACGCGTTTTACACAGCCAGAATCGAAGCAGCCGAAAAACCATCTATAATATGAATGCTGATAGCAGATCGGATGGTCGCTGTCTTCGCAAGAAGAGAGAGGAAAGTCCGAACTCCATAGAGCAGTGTGCCGGATAACGTCCGGGATGGCGGGTTCAAGCCCGTTAGACGGAAAGTGCAACAGAGAACATACCGCCTCAGTCCGTCAAAGACCGAGGTAAGGGTGAAAAGGTGCGGTAAGAGCGCACCGCTCGTGCAGTAATGCACGAGGCACGGCAAACCCCACACGGAGCAAGACCAAATAGGGAGGGAGTTGCGCCGAAAGGCGCGTGCGCTCCGGCTCGGCGCGCAAAACCTTCGGGTAGGTCGCTTGAGCCATGCAGCAATGGATGGCCTAGAGGAATGACCGTCGCGGCGGCAACGCCGTACAGAATTCGGCTTACAGATCTGGTATCGCTTGCGGGCCCTCGCGTTCGAAAGAATGTGAGGGCCTTTCAACAATGAGCCTCTTCGTAAGAAGGTGAGATACAGGGATTGCGCTACAAGGTTTCAGAGGGGTTTGCGGGCGTCAAGAATCAACTTGACGCCCGCATTTGTCTTTGTGGGAAAGGTGTTTATTTAGGCACTTTGATGCGTTGCCCGGTGAATTCAAATTGGCCCACCACAGTTCCGCCGCTGCCTTGGGGATCTGCATCGATGGGGAAATTTGTCAGGATAAATTCGCCTTTGATCGTGTTCTTGGGTTGGTTCGCGTCGAAGGTGTAGTCCAGGCGATTGATGCCCGTGCTCGGGAAGGTGAAGTCGAGGGTTCTACCCTTCGCCCCGCCGTTGCACCCGCGTTTCCACGCGCCTAACTGGCTGCTAAACATCGATACCGGTCCACCTTGCCCTGAGTCAACGGAGGACATCGTGCCGTCGCTATGCAAAGTAATTACTGCTCTTTCGGTTACGACGACAGTGGTTCCATATTTGGTGATGGTAACTAAGTAAGATCCGACCGTGGCATTACGGTCAGCATGTTTGTGGTCATCATCATCACGGCTATGATCGCGGTCGCCATCATGACCATAGTCGTGGTCGTTGTGATCGCGGTCTTTATCTCCATCTCCGTGATCACGGTCTTTATCACCGTCCTGGTCACAATCCCGGTCCTTATCTTTATCCTTGTCTTTGTCGCGGTCGTGGTCGCCATCATGCTTATCATCATCGAATACAGCATGAGCAGCGGCTTTTTGAGGATGGCTCACGACCCAGCCCAGGCCAGCGAGAAGACAAACACACAATACAGCGGAAAATGGTACTAGACGTTTCATTTACCTCCCCTTTCTATACAGGCTTCTAATCTAGGCACGATCCAAACATGTTTCAGAGACGCATCTCTCCCCTGGAACGAATCGAGATTCCGAAAATGAGAACGGCTTAAGGAATCTCAATATGATTGTTCCCAGAATGGGAATATATTGAGATGATCACCGCAGCGAAGTATACCCTCTCGTTGGGCCTGGGCATAGCGTTTTATAGTCCAATTGCCATTTGAGAGCTTACGATTGGGCGATCATCGAATTCGTCCTTTAGTAACCTCAGAGATTGTGCATTACGCTCAGATTTCTGCCGAAACACGCATGTAATTTGGCATCTCCATGAATCTTTGGAAGTTTAGGGAGCGAAGTCATTCGGCATTTCAGATCGTTGATCTCCCCAGTTCCAGCCCCTCCCTAGCCTTCTGATCAAAGATTTGGCTGCGCCGATCAGTTTCGAGGAGCAAGGCAACAGGTACATAAGCAGGTACTGCAAAGGGACATGTCATTGACTCCAAGGGGCTTATTTAGACTATACTTCTCAAAATTGGCTCCCCGACGTGGCGCAAAATTTCCCCGTGATTTTTTAGGGTTGAGGGACTGAACTTCTCAAGCTATAGGTGAACGCGGATGCTGGTCAGATTCTGGGGTGTTCGCGGTTCTACGCCGACTCCTCAGTCAGAAAACCTGCGCTATGGAGGTAATACCTCGTGCGTGGAGGTTCGCCTGAACGACCACATCTATGTGTTTGATTGTGGAACCGGTTTTCGCAACCTCGGCAAGCAGTTGGTACAGGAAGCCAATGGAAATTCTATTTCTGCCCACATATTTCTTTCGCATTTCCATTGGGACCACATCCAGGGCATTCCATTTTTCACTCCGCTCTACACCGATCGTGAAAGCCATTTTTTCTTCCATTCCTCCAATCGTACTCGGGGGCTGCAACGCGCCATTGAAGAGCAGATGTCCGATCCCTATTTCCCAGTCAATATGAATGAAATGGCGGCCCATCGGCAGTTCTTCAATATCGAAGAAGGTGAGATTCCATTCGATGACTGCCTGATCAAGTCAATGTGGCTCAATCATCCGCAAGGCTGTCTAGGGTTCCGCCTGGAGACCCGAGATAAGGTGCTGGTTTATGCGACCGACAATGAACCCGGTGTTCCCGTCTTCGATAAGAACGTTCGCAAATTGGCAGAAGGCGCCGATGTGTTGATCTATGATGCCCAATATCTTCCCGAAGAATATGAGGCCAACAAGCGCGGCTGGGGGCACAGCCATTGGCGGGAGGCAATCAACATTGTGATGGAGAGCGGAGCCAAAGAGCTGATTCTCTTTCACCATGATCCCGACCATACTGATGAATGCATTGACGCAGTGGTAAGCACCGCCCGCGAGCACTATGCCAAGGTGCGGGCGGCTTCTGAAGGCATGGAGATACTTCTCTAAGCCTGGCCCAGGTCACATCTCTGCCAGAACGGGTCTTCCCCGCCGCATGGCTTTAGCGAATTCGGCGACAGGCAGAGTATTCAGCACGTCATGTTTCGTCAGCCAGGCGCGGCGCAGTTGCAGGACACCGTAGCGGATTTTTTCTATATGACTGGTGTGGTGGGAGTCGGTGTTGATCACGATTTTTGCGCCTTTGGATTTAGCCAGTCGCAAATGCTGGTCCCGCAAATCCAGGCGGTCAGGATAAGCGTTTTGCTCCAAGGCGATGCCGGCCTGGGCCGCCGCGGCAAAGACCTTTTCGCAGTCAAAGGTGTAACCTTCGCGGCGCAGTAGGATTCGTCCGGTGGGATGCCCGATGATGGAAACATTGGGATTGCTCACGGTGCGCAAGAGGCGGTCGGTCACCTGCGCGTGATCCTGCTGAAAATGCGAGTGGACGCTGGCAATCACCAGGTCCATCTGTTCCAATACCGAATCGGAAAGATCCAGATCGCCTTCGGCAAGAATATCGACCTCGATGCCGGCAAAGATGGTGATCCCTTCCATTTGTTGGTTGGCCTTGCGGATCCTCTTGATGTGCTCTTCCGCCCGCTTGTCGTCCAGGCCATTGGCAAAAGCCAGGTTCTTGGAATGATCGGTAATGGCCATGTATTTGTAACCACGCTCGCGCGCGGCCTCGGCCATCTCTTCGATGGTGCACTTGCCGTCGGTTTCCACGGTGTGCATGTGGACGTCGCCTTGAAGATCGGCTTGGGTGATCAGTTCCGGCAACTCGCCCTTCTCGGCGGCCTCAACCTCGCCGCAATTTTCACGCAGCTCAGGGGGAATGAAGGACACTCCCAGCTTCTTGTAGATCTCTTCTTCTAACTTGCCGGCTACGCGCGTATTGTCTTCCATGCGGACCAGGCCATATTCATTGAGCGTGTAGCCGAGCCTGAGAGCACGCTGGCGCAACGAAACGTTGTGGCTCTTGGAGCCGGTAAAGTACTGGAGCGCAGCGCCAAAAGAATCGGGCGGAAGCAAGCGCACATCCACCTGCATGCCGCCTCGCAGCTTGAAGCTGACCTTATTCTCGCCTTTGGCCAGCACGTCGAGTATTCCCGGAAAACTCAGGATCTGATCGATAACTTTGTTGCGCTGCTCCTCGTTGGCGCAACACTTTCCCGTAACCAGCAGATCCAAGTCACCAACCGTCTCTTTGCCTCTTCGCAACGAGCCAGCAGGCGTGATCTTTTCGACTCCTGGCAGTCCCTTGAGCAGGCTGATCATCTTGGCGGCCACTTCATCTGCCTTGTCGATCAAAAAGCGGCCGGTGATCTGGCGATAGTTTTCAATCGACTTAAGAATTTTCTGCTCGCTCTTCTCGCTCAGGCGGGGCAAAGTGCGCAGCTTGCCTTCCTGGGCGAGCTTGGCTACGCCGTCAATGTCGCAGACGTGGAATGAGTCCCAGATTAAGGCAATCGTCTTGGGGCCAAGGCCCTGAATCTTGAGTAACTCGAGCATCGACGGGTGGTATTTCTGCAACAGCTCTTCGCGGACCTTCAACTTGCCTTCGCGGCAGATTTCACGAATATTGGTGGCCATGCTCTTGCCAATTCCGGGGATGGCAAGCAAAGCCTTTTCATCCTGATAAATCTCGGCCACTTGCCCCTGAAGGCTCTCCAGGGCCTCGGCCGCATTACGATAGGAGCGGATGCGAAAGGAATCGTCGCCCCGAACTTCCATCAGGTCAGCAGTTTCATAGAAAAGATTGGCAATCGCTTTATTGTCCATGGCGCAAAAGATGATTCTAGCAAGGGAGCACTGGGAATTTAGTAGCTGGTAATTTGTTAATTGAGTAAGTGAAAAATCAAGTTATAGCAATCTTGGCAATTATGGCAGTTTTGGCAATCAACGGCTAGGGACACTTCGGAGTCGACTCGTAACTCCAAGCCGTGTGGAGCTTTAACGATAGGATTGAAAGACCCGGCGGGAGAAACCGGGCCTCGAATTCAATCGGGGAGGCTGAACAGTTCAGGCTGAATGTGGTTGCGGCTTAGTCACATTTTCGGCCTGGGGGCCCTTCTGCCCCTGGACTATTTCAAATTCCACGTCATCGCCCTCTTGCAGGCTCTTGTAGCCTTCCGACTGGATGGCGCTGTAATGAACAAAGACATCGGGGCCGTCGTCACGACCAATAAAACCGAAGCCCTTGGCGTTGTTGAACCACTTCACTTTACCTTTAATTCGAGACACGTTCCTTACTCCACTGGGCCAAGCGACACGGTCGACTGTGCGTACCTGGACCGTCGTTTAATTTCTTGGGATGGCCTCTGCTTAAGGGAGGGACGCAAGTTGCCGGGGGCAACGACTACCTCCATTACCTCACAGCTTTATACGTCTTATACCCGTCATTGGCTTTTTCTTATTCTGCGGCCATTCAGGCTGCTTTGTCAACTTGCTTAAAAGAGAGATGAATGTGCAAATCTACCGTAATTAGTTTCGAACTAAGCTCATTATGACTTTAACTTATTAGGCATTTAACGCTTGCCACTCATCAATTCAGCCGAGAGGATCTGAGCTTATTCTCCAGCCATAGGAGAGAGGCTATGCTTTTGCCATCAATAATCTTTCCCGACATTGCCATCCGCACTGCCTGTCGCAGAGGAAAAAACCGAACGGCGATAAGCTCATCTTCTTCAGGTTGCGCTGTACCGGGCTTTAGGCCTTGGGCCAAAAAAACATGCATGATCTCATCGAGAAACCCTGGGCTGGGATAAAACCATAAGGCTTTTCGCCATTTGGTTGCAGTAAAACCCGTCTCTTCCAGCAATTCCCGTTTCGCGGCTGCCAGTTTGTCTTCGCCAGGTTCGATGCGTCCGGCGGGCAGCTCCCACAAATAGGATTCAGCCGCATACCGATATTGGCGCTCCAGCAAGACCCAAGGTTCACCCCTGGAATCGTCAACGGCCAACACGACAATGGCTCCGGGATGGCGAACAATGTTCCGGCGAACCCGTATATTTTGCGGCTCGATTACTTCCTCAGAAACTAAATTGAAGATTGGGCCACGAAAGATGGTTTTCGAAGACAGCACGCGGACGGAGTTTTTTTTCGATGGCGAAGGCATAGCAAACCATCATACAGAATCAGGAAATTTGTTGGTTGTGGCTCGTGCTACAGTCTCTTTATGCACTCGAGGGGCCACATTACTTTGATTGGCGCCGGCAACCTGGCCCATGCCCTCGGTCCGGCATTGAGCGCCGTGGGTTACTCAATTGATGCGGTTGCTGGACGAAAACTCAGCGCTTCCCGGCGTCGCGCCCTTGCGCTCGCAAAGAAGTTGAAGACCAAAGCTGTGATTCTTGAAGATCTTGAGATCGTCTCGGAGATCGTCTGGCTCTGCCAAACCGATGACGCTCTGGCAGAGACTGCCCGGCAGCTTGCCCAGCGGGGAAGATGGAAAGGCAAAGTTGTCTTTCATTCCAGCGGCGCATTGACCAGCGACGTGCTTTTTCCTTTACGAGATGCAGGAGCAATAACCGCCTCTCTTCATCCGATGATGACCTTTGTGTCTGGTTCCATGCCATCGATGGAAGGCGTGCCGTTCGCAGTGGAAGGCGATCGTCGAGCGATCACGGTTGCCCGGCAAGTTGCCCAAGCCCTGAAGGCCGATATCTTCGAAATTAAAAAAAACGCCAAAGTCCTCTATCACGCTCTGGGATCATTTTCATCTCCCATGCTGGTGGCTACGCTGGTTACGGCAGAGCGAGTTGGGAGTGCAGCGGGGTTTTCTCAAAAGCAATTGCGAAAAGTCATGGCGCCCATTCTGCGCCAAACCCTCCAGAACTATCTGCGCGCCGGAGCGGCAGCGGCCTTCAGTGGTCCAGTCAAACGTGGAGATGTCAATACCATCCGTGGCCACCTGCAAGAGCTAGCCAAAATCCCCGAAGCCAGCGAAGTTTATCGCACCTTGATTCAATCAGCCCTGAGAGACCTGCCTTCCCGGAATAAAGAGGAGCTAGCTAAGCTGCTGAAGAGAAGCACTCAGCATTCAGCATTCAGCACTCAGCCAAAGAAAGTTCGACGTTAGGGAGACAAAAGCGGACTTTAACAGAGCGCGAGAGTGTACTCCTCTTCAAATTATGGCAATTTTGGCATTTATGGCAATCTTGGCAATTTCCTGGCTGAATGCTGAGTGCTTCCTTGCTGAATGCTTCTCAACCAGTAACCTGGCTGGCGACAATGCAATCAAAACACCAAGCTGCCACGCGGGCTGAATGCTGAGTGCTTCCTTGCTGAATGCTTCTCAACGAGACGTAAACAAATGTCCCATTTTTTCTTTCTTGGTATTCAGATAGCGCTCGGAGGCAGCATGAGGTTCTACTTCGCACGGGACGCGCTCCACA
>DASZEU010000586.1:0-4615 GCA_035940535.1 Candidatus Angelobacter sp. | reverse complement strand
TGCGCGATACGGCGGTGATGAATTTGCCCTGCTGCTGCCGGAGACTGGCGACAGCGCGGCTCGGCGCGTCGCTTCTAGAATTAAGCAGCATCTCGAGGCTGCCACCGAGGAGCCAAAACTGACGGTGAGCGTCGGGGTGGCCACGCACCCGTCCAACGGCACGTCTGTGCAGCATTTGCTCGAATCTGCCGATCAGGAACTCTACGCGCAAAAAGCCTCGCGCAGCCGCAAGATCCACTCGCCCGATCGGGGCAATCGCTGATCGGCCAATGCCGTTGTTGAAAGACCAATACACGTGAACCTCAAGAGGAAATTTGTACGCGAAGCAGAGAGTAGTTATCCCCGCGAATTGTGAACTCGTAAGAGCGATGCTCTTTTACTTCTAGGGCGGTTCGGTGTAATTCGGGCACTTGTATAACGGCCGAACAGCAATGCAGGCGTGCTAACTATATCCTTTCGTTAGACTTACCGAACGCTTTCATTTTGCTAACATTACCATTTCGAATCTGTAAAACCTTCGGCGAAGAGCGCGTACAATGGCATTCCGAGCCAATACAACCAAAACGAACCGGGACAGAAGCTGTTACTGGTTTAGCTGAACACTGGGAAGAAATCGCATCAATATATTAAATTTATATTTAATATGCCGTGAGCCGGACCGCGGTGACTCGCAGCGATAAGGGCCGTATGGAGTTCAATATTTCGGAAGTTGGGGGCGCTGCCGTGGCCGCTGGCATTTCCAATACGTACCACCCCGTAACCGACCGAAATCTTACCAACACCATGGAGACATGGGGCACAATGATGGGCTGGGATACCGTTTCCAATGTAGTGAAAGAATTCTGGCCCGATATTCGCCGCAAGGTTCATCAAAGAAAAGAATAGGCCCAGCAAGGATCGGCACGAGAAATTTAAGCTTACAGATTCCCTTCCGACGAGGAGAAATTCATGAAGGCAAAATGGATACTGGTTCTGGGGCTCGGGTTACTGGCTATTCCAGCCAGCGCCCAGGAGTCCACGGCACCAACAACACCAAAAGACAAGGTAAGTTACGGTATTGGGGTTCAGGTAGCGAAGACCCTAAAATCCCAAGGCATCGATGTGAATACTGATCTGGTGATCAAAGGCCTGCGTGACGCGCTCTCCGGCCAAAAGCTACTGATGTCCGACGAGGATCTAAACACGACGATGGGCGCGCTGCAGCAAGAGGTCGCGAAGAAGCAAATGCAGGAACGAGCCAAGCTGGCCGATGACAACAAGAAAGCAGGTGAGTCATTCTTGGCCGATAACAGCAAGAAAGAGGGCATCGTTGCGTTGCCCAGCGGACTGCAGTACAAAGTCGTGAAGGCCGCAGACGGCAAAAAACCAACGGATGCCGACACCGTCACCTGTAATTATCGGGGCACTCTTATCGATGGAACTGAATTCGACAAATCCCAGGCCGGCCAGCCAGCAACGTTTCAGGTCGGGCAGGTGATCCCTGGCTTTAAAGAAGGTCTCAAACTTATGCCGGTCGGGTCCACATGGCAGTTCTTCATTCCTTCCAATTTGGCCTATGGTGACCGCGGCGCGGGCAACACGATTGGGCCCAACACCACGCTCATTTTTGAGGTCGAATTACTTTCTATCAAAGACAAAACCGCGAATCCCTGATTCACGCGGCCTTCGCCGCCTAACAACGCCGGATTCCGTTCGCGAGGATTTCTGCCTGCCACCGTTGCGCTTCATTCGGTGCCGGACTTGCCTGCGTGATAGAGTGTGGGCCCGGAGGCGAACAACCTGAATCCATGCGAACGATCACTCTCGAAGAGCACTTTATAACGCCCGAAGTTTTGAAAAAATCCACGGAAATACAGCCGGCGTCTCGGAATAATTTCTTGAAGGCCGTAGAAGAGAAGCTGCTGGATCTGGGAAAAATCCGCATCGCCGATATGGATGCGGCGGGAATTGACCTGCAGATAATGTCGCTTACAAACGCCGGTCTGGATAAATTAGACAGCCCGACCGCCACGGCTTTGGCCCGCGATGCCAATGACAGGCTTTCCGACGCAGTTAAGGCTTATCCGCAGCGTTTCGCCGCCTTCGCCGCGCTCGATTTGCAACAGCCCGAAAAAGCGGCCGCCGAATTCGAGCGCTGTGTGCGAAAACTTGGCTTCAAGGGCACCCTAATCCATGGCACCACGAAAGGAATATTTTTAGACGACGCTCGGTTCACTCCAATCTTTGAAGCAGCACAGGCACTCGATGTTCCCGTTTACCTGCACCCGACGCTCCCACCGAAATGCGTCGAAGATGCCTACTTTACCGGGCTCCCGGGCGATACCGGGTTTCTCCTTTCCACGGCAGCTTGGGGCTGGCACGTGGAAACCGGGATGCACTGCCTGCGGCTGATGATTTCCGGGTTATTCGATCGCTTCCCCAAGTTAAACATCATTATCGGGCACATGGGCGAGGACTTGCCCTTCTCGATTGCGCGCGCCGAAGCCGTGCTCTCGCGCGGCGTAAGCCATCTCAAGCGGCGGCTTGGCGAATACTTTCAGGAACACTTCTATATCACGAATAGCGGCTACTTCACCGTACCGCCCCTGCTGTGCACAATGCAGGTCGTCGGAACGGACCACATCCTTTTTTCGGTGGATTACCCTTATACCCCAAACACCGTTGGCCGAAAATTTCTAGACGCGCTGCCGGTGAGCCCGGAAGATCTGCACAAGATCAGCCACGGCAATGCCGAACGATTGCTGAAATTGTAAGAGCGAAAGGCTCTTAGGTTTTGGGCGCCTAGGGATCCGGCGGAAGGATCAGCTGTGGCATCGGCCGCAAGGGCATCTTGGCGTCTGGCGACGCTCCCAATTTCTCGTTGAAGCCGTCTTCATAGTATTGATAGAACTTCCGGAATATGTTGGGATTGCCGTCTGTCGGTCGCATCTCTCCGTTGGTTTTAGATGATGGTGCCCAACGCGTTCTGGCATAGCCTGTTTGGATCGGAATACTGGCTGGCCCGATTTGCGTTTCAGCGAGGGCTGGCGCTGATCTACCTGATTGCTTTCCTCGTGGCATTCAATCAATTTCGCCCCCTGCTAGGGGAGCATGGACTTCTTCCGGTTCCGCAATTCCTGGGGTTCGTAAATTTCAGGAAGACTCCGAGCATATTTCACTTCTTTTATTCCGATAATTTTTTCACTGGCGTTAGCTTAGCAGGCATTTTGCTCTCGATCATCGCGCTGACGTCCTTTTCGGAGCGCGGCCCCCTTTGGATATCCATCGCTGTATGGAGCTCCCTTTACGTGCTCTACCTTTCCATCATGAATGTGGGCCAGACGTTTTACGGGTTCGGTTGGGAATCCATGCTGCTGGAGGCAGGCTTTCTGGCGATTCTATTGGGCTCCAATAGAATGGCTGCTCCTATACCGATCATTTTCCTTTTGAGATGGATGCTCTTTCGGGTGGAATTTGGGGCCGGACTAATCAAGTTGCGAGGGGACCCTTGCTGGCGCAATCTGACCTGCCTCCACTTCCATCACGAAACGCAACCTCTGCCCAATCCACTGAGTGGCTATTTTCATCAACTGCCAGGTTCATTTCATAAGCTGGAAGTGGTGGGAAATTTTGCCGCGCAACTTGTAGTTCCCTGGGGGCTTTTCTTTCCGCAACCCATTGCCGGGATCTCGGGAGCGCTGATAATCCTGACGCAGTTGTGGCTGTTCATCAGCGGGAATTATTCATGGCTGAACGTGCTGACAATGCTTTTGGCCGTTCCCAGTTTCACCAACACGCAGCTTCACGCTCTTGCGCGGACGCAAACGCCGGCTAGCCTATCGTCTCCAGCGGCTTACGAATGGGCCATTGTGGCGCTGACTGCCGTGCTTATTGTCCTCAGCTACTGGCCGGTGCATAACATGCTTTCACGCCGGCAAATGATGAACACCAGCTTCAATCCCTATCACATCGTAAATACTTATGGGGCCTTCGGAACCGTAACCAAAGCACGTTATGAAATCGTGATTGAAGGCACGGAGGATGAGGCAGCGCGGGAGCAAACGAAATGGAAAGAGTATGAATTCAAGGCCAAGCCCGGAGATCCGAAGCGCCGGCCTCGCCAGGTTGCTCCGTACCATCTGCGGCTCGATTGGTTAATGTGGTTTGCGGCGATGTCGCCGGTTTACGACTATCTCGAGCATCCTTGGCTCATCGTTCTCATACAGAAATTGCTTCAAAATGATTCTTCAACACTGAAACTGCTCGCCGGAAGTCCGTTTCCACAGGGGCCAAAAGTGATTCGAGCGCGCCTTTATCGTTATCGGTTTGCGACAGCAAAGGAGCGGCGCGAGACGGGCCAATGGTGGATGCGTTCGCTCGCGGGCGAGTATTTGCCTTCTGTGTCCCTCCGCGAGGGTGACAACACGATTGGCGCGCGGACGTAAGGTCAGGTTCGGCTAATTCCCACAGAGGGCGGGAGTCTCAGCCAAATAATTCGCAGGTGCTAACGCCCGAGAAAACGATTCCGCTATGTCCCGGTCCAATTGGGCGTGCGCTTATTCAGAAATGCGTCCATGCCTTCGCGAAAGTCGCGGCTCATATAACACATCAGAATCAGATCGCGATCTTCTTTCGA
>DASZEU010000585.1:0-3725 GCA_035940535.1 Candidatus Angelobacter sp. | reverse complement strand
AATGCCTTTATATTGCTCGACATCGACCCCTATTTCACTGCCGAAAAGCAGGTTGGCGTAGAAGCAAAGCAGGGCAAACCCCGCGCTGGCCGCAGCCGCAATCAGCAACACACGGAAAGCCCGTTGAAATCCTTCGCGACTGGAAATCAGCACGCGCAGAAAAAAATAGGGCAGTATGACGAGCGCCTGCTGCATGGACCATTTCAGTGTTTGAGGCGGCTCAACCGACATGAACAGCGAACTGATAATGTTCACCCCGATATAGGCGACCAACAGGTAATCAACGATCGTCCAGCGCACAGGCTGCTGGCGCTTCTTCAAAATGAATGGAAGAGCACAACACACCAGTCCACCGACGATATGCTCCGGCCTGGCCTTCAAGCCCCCGATCTCGACATACAAACGCGGAACAGCAGAGGCCACCACCAGCGCTATGACCGCGACTTCCGGCTTGCGCACAAACCAATAAACAACGGGCACCACACAAATAGCGCCAGCCAGCGCCAAGATGGTTGTGCCAAAGGCCTCTGGCCACAGCAAGATCACAATAGCGGGTACTAGAAGCAAAAGAGGCGTCGGATCGGGAATGGACTCAGTTGAAGAACCAATTTTCATTCAAATAGGCGACTGCCGATATTTTAGCACCCGCCGCAAGTCATCGCTGGTCGCGATTCGCAGCGCCCGGCAGCAGATCCCACACCGTGCTCATGATCTGCCTCGCCTGGCTCAATTTGAACAGACGCGCGATTGCAAGAAAAGTTCCAGCACTCAATGACAACACGATCAACAGCACCGCCATTCGCAGCAAGATGTTCCCGGAATCAAACCGTGGTTGCAATAAACGCAGGCTCACCCAACTTACGAGCGCCATTGCACCGGATGCCGTGGCCGTCAGTAGCAGCAAGCGGAGAAGCTGGCCATCAATCTTCAGGAGGTTCCGTCTCTTCCAAAGCACGCAGATAAGAATCGCAGTTACAAGGCAAAAGGCCCCACTGCGAGCCGCCACCAATCCGGAGATGCCAAAGTGACGGGTCAGCGAGGGCGCGGCTGCGACAAAAAACACCAGCGCCACTAACTCCGCAATCAAAGGCGTTACGGTATCTTCAATGGCAAAGTAGCACCGCAGCAAAAGAACAGCGATAGCATTGGCAAGAATTCCCAGGCTATAAATAGACAAGACATGTGCGGTTGCCAGAGAGTCGGCGTGGAGGAACCTGCCATGCTCGTAGAGAAGGCGGGTGACAGGCAGAGCGTTGAGAATCGTCCACACGGTGATGGGAATGAATAAAAAGATGACTAATCCAAACATGCGCGAGAGCTGGTTGGCCAACTCGCCGCGCCCCTCACGTTTTGCCTCTCGAGCAAAGCCAGGGTAGGCGACAATGGCCAGCGGAGCTGCCAGAAAATTTGAGGGCACGGTAAAAAGCCGAAGAGCGTAATAAAGGACGGAGACTGCTCCGGCGGAAAGCTGCGAGGCCAGATTGCGCTCTACCAGCAACGAAACGTTGGCAACCCCCAAGTAAAGAAAGAGCGGAAGCCAAAGCCGTAACAACTTGCGAATCGCAGGGTGACGGAGGTTGAGTATGGGCCGATAATGAATGCCAAGCGCCGCCGCCGACGGAAACAGCAAAACAGCCTGGAGCACGAATCCGACGCCGGTGGCAGCGGCCACTACATAGATGGCCCGAGTTCCGCGAGCGAGCAAAACCGCCAAGATTACGGTGATGCTGGAAATAGCGGGGGCCACCGCGGGAAGCGCAAACTTGTGAAATCCATTCAAGACCGAGGTAAGAAGGCCGGCGACCGCCAAAAACAGTACTGCAGGAAAAATAAGGTAAATAAAGCGCACTGCGATTTGGGTTGTGGGAGCGTCAAAGCCTGAAAAGAGGAGCGGTACCCAGCGCGGCGCGGCCATCACGCCGCATACAACGA
Source organism: Candidatus Angelobacter sp. (assembly GCA_035940535.1). Taxonomy (GTDB): domain Bacteria; phylum Acidobacteriota; class Terriglobia; order Terriglobales; family Acidobacteriaceae; genus Angelobacter. The sequence goes on along the minus strand of DASZEU010000585.1, from coordinate 1,793 downwards.
TGGCCAGCAGCGCCAGCATCACAAAGTTCATGACCACGCTGAAGGTCTCCGACATGCGGGCACGATCTTCTCCTCCATCTTTATCGAGCAAGATGGGGATGAAAATCGGAGAAAGCGTTCCGGCGACCAAGACGTAGTAGATGACATTGGGAATGAAGACCGCACCGAAATAGGCGTCCATGGTGTTGGATACACCGAATCGCGCCGCGAGCACAGCTTCGCGGAAATAACCGCAGACCGCGACAATCATGGTAAAAATGCCGACGATGCCTGCGGCGCGTCCTTTGCGAAGCCCGGGAAGGGGTGCTGCTTCAGTTTCTAGAGTAGGCTCTGCCAATATGAATCTTCTGTGTTGTCGTTTGACCGCTAGAAATGCATTTTAAATTGCAGAGACTCGTATCCCCTCAGAGAGACGTTTGAACCAGATAAAAGTGTCCATCATGGATACACGTATCAGGGCACAACCGGCTGCGGAGTCGTGCCGCAAGCCTACAGAATTAATCGGGCTTTACAGGCTACGGAAGAAACCAATTCGTCAGAGCAAGAGAGTTTGCAGGGGCTAAAGCCCGATTGATTCTAAACGCTTTGCGGCACGAGTAAACTCGTGCCCTGATACAAATCAACTCTGATAGTCCCTTTTCCCGCAAGCTCCAAAGTCATGCCCTGTTACACGTCTTCACAAGAGACGCATTTCTCAGCGTCAAACAACCATGCGTCAAACAACCATTTCGGTTCGATAGATTTAGCCTGTCTCTTTGCCAAAAAACGATTATAGCGAAACCACGCGAATGCCGTGCCAACAAACGATGCCGAAGCACCGCGCAGCATGAGAAAATGACGTGCTTCAGTGCGGAGGCTAGCGCATGGCTACACCAACACCGCAGCCCATTTTATCGAGTTTGCTGGGAGATGTTCTCTCCCGGCAGGCAGCCCAGTATCCAGACAAGGATGCCCTGATCTATCCCGAACTGGGGCTTCGCTGGTCTTTTCGTCAGTTAGAGGAGTTGGCGCAAAATTGTGCGCGAGGATTGGCACAGCTTGGCATAGCCAAAGGCGAGCGTGTGGCTATATGGTCCACCAATCTTCCCGAGTGGGTCATCCTGTTCTTCGCCCTGGCGAAGATCGGCGCGGCCATGGTTACGGTGAACACGCTGCTGCGCAAGCATGAAGTTGAATACCTTCTGGGGCAATCAGAGTCCTGCACCTTGATTCTCTCGCAAGGGTTCCGGGATGTTGACTACCCGGAAGTCATCTACCAGATTGCGCCGGAGTTGCGCAGCCACCACCCCGATACTAAACTTTCCTGCTCAAAACTTCCCTGGTTGCGCCACGTTATTTTTCTGGGAGAAAAAGCGCCTGCGGGCATGATGAACTACGCGCAAATTCAGGATCTGGGAAAAACCGCGCCCGCCGATCTCCTTGCGGGAATTGCGCTCGACATTCACGAGGTCATCAACATCCAGTACACATCCGGTACCACTGGTTTCCCCAAGGGAGCCATGCTCTCCCATCACAACATCGTGCACAACGGGTATTGGATAGGCCACACGCAGCGGTTCTCGGCGGAAGACCGAGTATGTCTTCCAGTGCCCTTTTTTCATTGCTTTGGCTGTGTCCTGGGAATTCTGGGCGCCTACACCTGGGGAGCAGCAATCGTGCCGCTCACCTCCTTTGATCCTGAGAAAGTCTTGCACGTCGTCGCCAGCGAACGCTGCACCGTGCTTTACGGCGTGCCGACCATGTATATCGCCGAACTTGAGCACCCATCGTTCGGCAAATACGACTTGAGCAGC
>DASZEU010000584.1:0-4126 GCA_035940535.1 Candidatus Angelobacter sp. | reverse complement strand
CTGGAGTCCATCGAGTTCACCGACTACTGCGATCATGGCTCCTTCTGAGGCGGCTTCCATCAGTTGGCCGCGTTTGGCAACAATTCGTAATCCGGCAGCCAAATCAAAGACGCCGGCTGCAAACAGAGCAGCGTACAACCCAAGGCTGTGTCCAAGATATATTTCAGGCGTAACATTGGCTTCTTTGCGGCGGTCCAAAAAGGCGAGGCAGCTTACAAAAAATACCGCCGGTTGGGTATACGATGTTGAATTCATCCGGCCACCATTGTTTTCCAGGCAAAGAGATTCGATCGAGTAGCCAACGGTTTGGTTCGCAATCTCACAGAGGTCGGGATACTTAGCAAATAACTCGCGACCCATTCCTTGAAATTGCGAACCTTGTCCTGGAAACATACAAGCAATCATTAAAGTTCCTCGCAAACAAGCTGCGCACCATCATCTGTGCCAGCCGTTGCATTCTTATTCAATCTCGTAAACGGCCACTCTTTCGGGGGAGCGCGTGTGATCTACACCTGTACGGCCTGTGAGCGCTGTCCGACGATTTTGCAGAACGCCGATGCCGGCAACCACCGATACCATGTCCCTTAACGAGAGCAGAACCTCGCCGCGTTCATTGCTGAAGTGAATGTCCAATATGACGATGCGCTCCAGTGACGATGCTTTTTTGAGTACGCAGTGGCAGTAGATGGCGTCACTTCTGAAAAAGTGTTTCAGGCTAAGCTCCCCAAGATGATAGGGAACAAGGATTTCGCCTTCGCGAGCAAAATTTTGCAGTTCCGGCATGAGGATGGCGGCCTGCAATCCACCTTCGATCAGCCCGGGAGAAACCTTAAAACCCCAGTCATGTTGAGGATCCACGCTGCCCCTCACCTGCGAATTCCACAGCTTGGCCCAACGCAAAACTTGCATATCACTGCCGTAGCAGTAGCCTCGCTCGTTGAAGCGACGATAGATTTCCTCCGCTTCAACCAGTAAAGCTGAAGCGGAAGCATGTTCGATTTCCGGTTGATTGCTTTGAGAGTCACGCTCAGCAATCGTGCCTTCGCAATAGGTGATGGTCTCGTCGCATGACTGGAGAAAGAATCTACTTCCCTCTGTGTGGAATGCAACATTGTTGACATCCCGTATAACGCTGGACCACAGCACATTTTTGAACACGCTCGCTCCTGTTTCTTCCAGGCACCGCGAGAGAGTCCAGGCGGCTGGAGCGATTTCCTCGCCCAGAATGACATGCTGTCTCACGATCTCGTTCGGTTCGTGAAAACATGACTCTTCCGAATCGACCCAGAACCTCTTTTTTTCAAAAGAGTATCCGGGAAGGGATACGATCTCCCGGGTCTTGAAGCAGTGATTCCAGGGAATATCGTGGCCGGTAACAAAGGCATCCACCAGCAATTGCGCGTGCCGCCGGTTAAGTTTGCCACCGGCATTTAGAGCGGCTGTGAGTGCCGCCTCTTCAGGGGTAGTCTGCCGGGCGCGGTCGAAATCCTGCAAATCCGATTGCAAGAGGCGCAGCAGTTCTTCCTTAGTTTCAAATACATATCCGATTCTGCATCCGAAGTGATCACGGGCGCAGCACAGGGTATAAGAGAGTGCAGCAGGCTCCGGATCATGCGCAGCAAGCCAGTGGCGCAGGTGATCGATCTGCCTCTGCAAGCCTCGTTGAGTGCGCGAAGAAAGCACTGCGATGTGAGCCACGCGCTCCTGCGCGGAGCGCACTGGTGCCTCGTTACCACTGGATTGGATAATGACATGCGCGTTGGCTCCGCCGGCTCCGAACGAACTCACGGAAGCAAAGATGGGACCACGCACATCAAGAGGCTGAAAGGTCTTTTGAATGCGAAATGGAGTTCGAGAAAGATTCAGGTGAGGGTTCTCGCGGCTGGCATGGATTGACGGTACAAGAGCCCTGGCCTGCATCTGGAGCAGGACCTTGATTACGCCGGCGAGGCCGGCGGCAGACTCAAGATGGCCGATGTTTCCCTTCACCGAGCCAATCGCCACTGAACCCGGAGGCACGGAAGCAAATGCAGAGGAGAGGCCGCGGATTTCAATGGGGTCGCCTAGCTCCGTCCCGGTGCCGTGGGCTTCGACGTAGCTGATGTTCCTGGCTTCGATTCCGGCGCGCTTGATGGCCCTCTCAATCAGCTTGTGCTGCGCATCAGGATTGGGAGCTGAATATCCGTTTGCCTGTCCGCCGGCATTGATCGCAGTTCCGCGCACGATTCCATAGATCCTGTCATTGTCACGGAGCGCATCGGCGTAGGGCTTGACGACGATGCAGCAAATACCCTCGCCATCTACGAAGCCATCCGCATTCTCTCCGAAGGGCCGGCAGCACTCCGATTTCGATAACATGTGCATGTTGCACAACAGTTCATACTGCCGGGGATGCACGATCAAATTGACGCCACCAACGACAGCGGTTTTGCAATCGCCAGCATGGAGCGATTGGCAGGCGAGATGTAGCGCTGTCAGGGAAGATGAACAGGCGGTATCGATCGCCAAGCTGGGTCCCTTCCAGTCGAAAACATAGGACGCACGATTTGCGATCGACCAGAAGAGTGAAGTGGGCGATCCGTCTTCCTCGTTCCGGGGGCGATGCCAGGCATAAGCTCCATTCATCACACCAACAAATACCCCGACCTCTTGCCCCTGCAAGGTAGCTTTGGAATAACCCGCATCCAAGATGCTGTGGTAGACGTTTTGCAAAAAGAGACGTTCCTGGGGATCCATTCTCTGGGCCTCTAAAGGCGTGATCCCGAAGAACTCATGGTCGAAGGCATCGATATCCCTGATAAAGCCGCCGCGTTTTGTATAGCTACCGGTACCGGCAGAAGGGCTTCCGAGATTGTAAAAGTGCTGCAAGGGCCAGCGCTGCGCGGGAATCTCTGATGTGCAATCCCGGCCTTCCGACAGATTTCTCCAGAATTCATGGACGGTCGCTGCTTGGGGAAACTGGCCCGAAAGCCCGATGATGGCAATATCTTCATTGCGAGCAGCGGTTTCGCGAATCAGTGCGCGGGGCGACGGCAGATCGACCGATACTGGCCTATCGATCACTTCGCGAGGCGCGGACCCATTTCGCGAGGACGCCAACGCTCGCACAGCTTGCTGGTGATGTTCCGCAAAGTAGGCGGAGAGCTTGGCAACGGAAGGATACTCGAACAGCAGCGTGGCCGGCAGAGAGCCGAAGGCCGCTCGAAGCGGTTTCAGAATCTCCAGTGAGATGAGCGAGTCGATTCCGTACTCCTTGAATGGAACCTCGTCTTCAATCTGCTGAACATCCATCATCATTGTTTCCGCTATGACTCCGCGCAGGAAATCACGCGCCACCAGCATTGAGCTAACGCCGGTCACTGTTGGAGCCGGCGGTGGAGCAACCCCAGATGAGCTTGAAACCGACTCACCGAGCACGCGCGGCAACGCAGCGCCAAATTCATTCAGGAAGTGTCTCGCAAGCTGCGCAACTGTCGGATGCTCAAACAAAATGGTTGCCGGCAGAGCGCCGAGATCATTGCGGAAGGGCTTTAAGAGTTCCAGCGCAATGAGCGAATCGATTCCATAATCCCTGAACGGCTGATTGACGTCGATCTCCGCAGCGTTGATGAGCATGACCTCGGAGATCACCTGGCATATATATGCCTGCACCTTGTCGAGCAGCGGAGGAGCAGGAACGCTTGTCTTGGGCCGCCAAGGATCAGATTCAGCTTTAATCTGCAAAGGAGCCTCATCCGCCGTCAAACCAGGGGGCTCGGTCACGGCAGAGAGCGATTCGGCACTGGCCGCAAGGGCCACGATGACCTGCTGGTCTTCTGTCCCGTGGCATTCGGTTGCAGCAAATCCGGCACGCACGAGCAGAGCGCGCCAGTTGCTGCTGCTTACCAGGGGGCTATCTGCGATACGGTAGCCATCATTGTTGTGCCACCAGCCGTCGGTGAGGCCGAAGGTGAGCGTTGCAAAGTCTTGGCGCGCAGTAATTTCGTTCAGGACGAATATGCCACCGGGAGCAAGCAGCTTGCGCACGTTGCTCAGCGTTACTTCCAGATTACCAGTTGCATGAATTACATTTGTGGCAATCACAACGTCATAAGTCTGATTGCGGTGGCCTGACTTCTCTGCGTCA
>DASZEU010000583.1:0-9736 GCA_035940535.1 Candidatus Angelobacter sp. | reverse complement strand
ATCGCCCGCCAGAGTTGATACAGATCGCCTACCGTGCTGCAGAAGCGCAGGTCAGAGTTGTATGCCATGTCATTTTCGTTGGCAGGCACATAGCTGTTTCCCGATTTTCGATAGGCATGGGAAAGGCCGCGCACCAGTGTGAAATCATCGCAATATGTTGTGGACTTGACCCCAGCCGGTGAGAGAATATTTTGCTGCACGTAGTCTGGAAAACTCTGGCCGCTCACGCGTTCCACGATCGTAACCAGAAGCTGGAAACCGGAGATGGACCAATCCCATTTCTTTCCCGGCTCATTCACCCAATTTTTGCCGGAGTAGAGCGCCATAACCTCATCGAGCGCCTTGGGCTGGCGGCTGGTGGCTTCGATCGGATCTCCAAGATAGTGGTAGTCAACGATTCCGGAGGTGTGATTGAGCAACTGCCGAATACTTACATGATGGCCTTGTAATGGGAATTCCGGTATGAACTTGGAGATGTCATCATCCAGCGACAACTTTCCTCGCTCGGCTAGTTGCAGCACCGATATCCCGGTAAAGGGCAGCATAGGCCCAACCACGTGATACACGGTTTCATCTTTGGCGGGTGCTTCCAGGCCAAGGTCGGCAAAGCCGTAGCCCTTATGCAGGATAATCTGTCCCCTGCGCGCCACCAGCACTGAAGCGCCCACTACACGCTCGCGCGCAATGGTTCGTTTGGCCACCTCGTCGAGGCTGGCAGAATTCTGGCTGAGGCAAAGCAGGGAAGCACCGCCCACAAATACTGCGAGCGTAAGGAAAGATTGGGTGCGCATAGGGGACGGATTATAGCGGCACATTCGAGTTCATCGCAAAGGATGGGATCTATTCATCAATGCCCAATACACCACGAATGCCACCGCAAAACCGACAAACCACGAATAATCGTACAAAACTCTGATCGAAGGAATTACCAATCCTGCCAGGGCCACGGCTGAGCCGATGCAGAGCGCGGCGATGGCGCGCAAGTTGAAGCCACCCGAATATTCGTATTCACCGTTGCGCAGATAAAGTTCGTTCACGATCAACTGCTTGCGGCGAATCAGAAAGTAATCGCAGATCATGATTCCGGCCACGGGGCCTAGCACTGCGGCGTATCCGCCCAGCCATCCGAAGATGAAGGTTCGGTGATTGGCCAGGAGCTTCCAGGGCATCATGGCTACGCCGACAAAACAGGTAATCACGCCGCCTAGCTTGAAGGAAATCTTGAGCGGCCAAAGGTTGGAGAAATCGTTGGCCGGGGAAACGACATTAGCGCCAATATTCACATTCAGAGTCGCCAGCAGAATTGCGAGCAGAGAAATGATTACTGCTATCGGCGAATGGAAGCGGCTGAGCAATTGGATTGGGTCGGAGATGGCTGTCCCATAAATGACCACGGTGGCCGAAGTTACAGCAACACCAATGAAGGCATAAAGGGTCATCGTAAGTGGTAAAGCAATCGCTTGTCCGATGGCTTGCCCGCGTGTGTCTTTGGCAAAGCGAGTGAAGTCCGGAATGTTGAGCGATACGGTCGACCAGAAACCAACTGCTCCGTTCAGCGCAGGAACCAGGAACTTCAGAAAGTCACTGGTGGTGGCGAACTGTGAAGGCGCAGAGAGCATGGGGCCAAAACCTCCGGCCTTGAGGTAGGCCCAGCCCAGCAACAGCAAGCCGACTCCGAGCAGAACAGGCGCGCTTATCCCCTGAAGAAAGCGGATGTATTCAATGCCTTTAAGAATAACCAGCACATTGATGGCCCAGAAAATCATGAAGCAGATTGCCGCGCCATAAGGGTTATCTCGCCACGCCGGCCAGATTGTACCGAGCAGAGTATTAATGGCTTCTCCGCCAATCCAGCTTTGAATGCCGAACCAACCGCAGGCGACCAGGGCGCGCAGCACCGCAGCAATGTTTGCGCCGAGGACGCCAAAAGAAGCCCTCGCCAGCACCGGGAAGGGAACACCATAGCGTGCACCAGGATGAGAGTTGAGCAGCATGGGCGCCAGTACAATCGTGTTGCCCAGGAAGATCGTCATCACGGCCTGCTTCCAGTTCATGCCTCCCCGAACCAGATTGGCCGCCAATATATAGGTGAGGATGTTCACCGACATCGACACCCACAGCGCCGCGTAATTGTAGGTCGTCCACGAGCGCCGCTCCCCGCTTACCGGGGCCAGATCGTGGTTGTACAGCGGGCTAGACTGGATGTCTTGGGCGTGCATGAAAGCTCCTAGCTTCTAGCTAAACCGGGATTAGCCACGAATTTGCGCGAATGACACGAATGCAAGCCAAGCTCCTAGCTACTGGCTGCTAGCTTCTAGCTAAACCTGGGATTAATCCCCGAATACTGTTCAGTCAAGTTTTCTTTGTACCTTGAATGATAGATTGATCAGGCTAAGAGCAAACCCAATTAGTGTATTGGCGTTTATTCGTAGCCAAATGATTTTGCTTTTCTCAACGCTGCAAATTCCTCCGGCAATCAAAAGCTAGAAGCTAGTAGCTACAAGCCCGAAGCTGCTTTCTGCCCTGCCTGGGCCACCAGGGGCTTGTAGCTGTCTGGGCGGCGGTCGCGGAAGAACTGCCACACGTTGCGGACTTCGGCAATCATGTCCAGATTGAGGTCGGCGACCAAAAGTTCATCCTTATCGCGACTGGCTTGCGCGATGATTTTGCCTCGCGGATTGCAGAAATAGCTCTTGCCGTAGAACTCGCCAATGTTCCACGGAGCTTCTGTGCCCACACGATTGAGCGCCCCTACAAAATAGCCGTTGGCCACAGCATGAGCAGGCTGCTCCAGTTCCCATAGATACTCCGAAAGCCCGGCCACAGTGGCTGACGGATTGAAGACGATCTCCGCGCCATTCAGTCCCAGGATCCGTGCGCCTTCAGGGAAGTGCCGGTCATAGCAGATATAAACGCCGATGCGTGCGTACTTGGTGCTAAACGTGAGATAGCCGGTATCACCGGGGGTGAAGTAAAACTTCTCCCAGAAGCCCGGAGCCACCTGAGGAATGTGGTGCTTCCGATATTTGCCCAGGTATTTTCCGTCAGCATCGATGACCGCGGCGGTGTTGTAGTAAAGACCGGTCATCTCTTTTTCATACACCGGCACCACGATCACCATTCGGTGTTTCGCAGCCACTTTTTGCATCAACTTGACCGTGGGGCCATCGGGGACTGCTTCGGTGAGTTCGTACCAGCGGGGGCTTTGCTCCGCGCAGAAATAAGGACCATAAAAAATTTCTTGCAGGCAAAGTATCTGGACCTTCTTCTTGGCGGCCTGATCGATCAGCTTCAGATGCTTATCGATCATTGCTTTTTTTATTTTTTCTAACGAGTGGTCGGGGCCAAGGACGTTTTTGGCCTGGATCAATCCGCTTCGGACAATTCGAGACATCTGCACCTCGCAGGAGAGAAAGCACCGTCAATATACCTTACAGAAACTCTTCACCGCAAAGGACGCACAGCGACAAGGGAAAAGACAGAACCATTTCACCGCAGAGGTCGCAAAGGGCGCAGAGGAAAGCAATTCACTATGAAACGACATTGAGCGACACCCTCAGGTCGTCGCCTTTTGCCGCTTGAGAGCGGTCTGGAGCGCGAGTATTTTCGACCTGTGAGCAGTTCTTCAAGAGGTTCAATGATGCCGGGTATCTCAGCCATCGAATATGTTTTGCCCTCTGGGCTTCTTTCGTTGCCAGAGTTGGCGGATGCCGGGCTTCTGACCTCAACGCCAGAGCAACTTAAAAGCTTCGGCTTCGAGTCTTGCTATATCAGTGGTGTCCCGGCTGAAGAACTTGCGCTCATGGCTGCAGCGCGATTGATGGAAAGCCATCAGGTCGTTCCCGAATCCATTGATCTGTTGCTCTACGCGGGCGCTATCAGCCCCAGCCATCAAATTGGCAATGGACACTTTCTCAGCAGCTTCAATTATCCGGCAGCCATGCTTCAGTACGAGCTGGGTTTAGCGCGGGCGGCCGCCATTGGCGTGAGCCAGACCGGATGCATGGGGCTGACCTACGCGGTAAAGTTTGCCGTCGATTTTCTTCAAGCCAATCCTGATGCACAGCGCGTACTGTGCGTGAGCGCCGATGTGCTGCCGCATGGAGCTGCACGCGAGATTCTTTTCAACGTGATCTCTGACGGCGCGTGTGCGCTGATGGTGGAGCGGCATTCCCAGCAGAACTGCATTCTCGCCCATCGATCGGTAACCAAAGGCTACTACTGGCATTGCATGGACCGTAAAAACGAGATCATGGCCGCCTATTTTCCCACAGCCAAGAACCTGGTTGAAGGTTTGTTGCAACAGGCGGAATGCGACGCCAGAGAGCTGCGCCTGCTTCTCCCACATAACGTGTCTCTTCGAAGCTGGGAGATTCTCTTGGACTTGATTGGCCTGAAGCACGACCAGCTTTTCTCCCGCAACATCGCACAAAAAGGCCACGTGATCGCAGCCGATAACTGGATCAACCTTAAGGACGCTATGGATTGCGGTTCGTTGAATCGCGGCGACAAGTTTCTTTTATTCAACTTCGGCTTTGGCGCCCATTGGGCGGCGACTTTGATGGAGTACTAATGCTTGAAACTGTTTTCATTACCGGTGGCACGGGCATGATTGGCCGTCACCTGGTTGCCAAGATCTGTGCGGCGCCCACGGTAGAGAAAGTATTTGTGCTTACGCGACGCTCGTCAACGTTGCGGCCTCATCCCAAGCTGGAAATAATCCACGGTGATGTCGAGTGTGCCGATCTGGGAATGGAGCTGCTCGAACGGCGGAAACTGGCCCAGAGTGTCACCACCATGATCCATGGCGCGGCCTTGACGGCCTTCTCTTCTGAATTGACGGCAGCTCGCGCAGTGAATGTGGCTGGGACGGAATGGGTGCTGCAACTGGCTGCCGACTGCCTGCGCTTGCGGGGCTTCTGTCATCTGAGCACTGTCTATGTATGCGGAAAGCGAACGGGCAGAATCTGTGAGACCGAATTGGAACACGAGGCAGGGTTCGTCAATTCCTATGAGCAATCCAAGTACGAAGCCGAACAACTCGTTCAATCAGAGTCGTACAGACTGCCCGCAACGATTGTGCGCCTGAGCACGGTCATCGGCGATTCCGGCAGCGGTGCCGTGAACAAGATGGGAGGCATCCACCATGCGATGCGCATGATGTTTCATGGCCTTGCTCCCTTTGTCCCAGGAAGAAAAGACAGCGCTGTTGACCTGATTCCACTCGATTATGCCGTGGAGAGCGTGGCCTTGCTGGGCATGCAGGCGTTCGCGCCCGATACGACCTGGCACGTCTGCGGGGCCGACGATGCGTTGTCGCTGGAAGCGTTTCTCGATGTTACGGTACGGCTCTTCTATCAACACCGTCCCGCCTGGCGGAAACGAGCCATCGAAATGCCCGCCATTGTGAACCTGGAAACATTCGAACTGTTTGTAAGGTCCGTGGAAGAGGTTGGCGATTCGGCGATTGTAAATTCCGTCGCTGCCTTGAAGCATTTTGTGCCCCAGTTGGCCTATCCGAAACGGATCAGCGATGCGGCCACCCATGCCGTACTCAAGCCGGCGGGGATCGTCCGGGCAGCGATGCGCGATTTTTATCCGAAAGTGGTTCGCTTCCTTCTAGAGAACAATTGGCAGCCGCTTTGCCAGGAAAGGATGGCCTTGTGAAAACAGAACTCCCGGTACCAAGAGCAACGACACCAATGGTGGAAAGCCTGCTCCGCTTCGTGAACCAGGATCTATTGGCCGCTTCAGCGGAGAAAGTAGAGGCCGATACACCACTGTTCGAGGATGGCCGGATCGATTCGCTCAAGATCTTGATCCTGATTGCCTTCCTGGAAAAGAAAGCGGGAAAGAAGATACCTGATGAGCTGATCGTAATGGACCGCTTTCGCACGATCACCGTCATCGCAAGGAGTTTTTTGGAGCCATGATTACTGAATCTCTGACAAGCACAGCATCGCCGCCCCCAAGCGAATTACATTTCGATTTTCTGGTCTCGCCCGATGGGCTTCCTACGCTGGGCGCCGGCGCTTGTGAGTTGATGCGCATGCTCGATGCCAAGTTCAGAAAGGCGGCGGTGCAGTCAGGCGCGCAAGAGAAGCAATTCCCAAGTCTGATTGGAAAGCAAACCTTGGAGATCACTGGATACTTTCAGTCTTTCCCTGACTATGCTTCAGCAGTGAAAGCGCCGGGCAGGGAAGGAGCGTATCTTCTTTCACCCGCAGTCTGCTACCACTGCTATCAATTCCTGGCCAATACGAGCCTTGAAGGCCACACGACCATCACCTGCTGCGGAAAATGTTTTCGGGCCGACACCATCAGCAACGGACATCTCTGGGAATTCACCATGAGAGAAATTGTTTTCCTTGGTCCGGCGGCCATGGTAGGTGAACAGCGGCTGAGCTGGATGCGTAAGGCAGCTTGCTGGGCACGGGCCTTGAGCCTGGATGCAGAGGTGAATCTGGCAACCGATCCATTCTTTGGCGCGCAGACGCGCGGCAAGAAGCTTCTTCAGCAGATCAAAGAGCTGAAGTATGAACTTACGGTTCCGGGACCTGCCGGAATATCGATGCCCGTGGCGTCTTTCAATTTGCACGAGGAGCTGTTCACGGAAAAATTCAACATCCGCATGGAAAACGAATTGCCGGTCCACTCCGGGTGCGTGGCTTTCGGTCTGGAGCGCTGGTTCCTGGCGCTGACTGCGCGGCACGGAATCAACCGGGCACTGGAACTTGTGGAGGCACTGCAATGATCTACGATGATTATCTGACAACCGCTGAATTACAGCGCTGGATCTTGGAGACCGATGTTTCCTGGAACAGCATCCGCCCTGAACTGGCGCTTACTCAACCTGACCTGCTGGAGCAGATTCGTGACTCGGCTTTGATTGAATCTTACTTTCCGCTCTACACCACTAACCTGCTTCGGGCCTGCTGGGACCAGATTGACTTGACTGCTGTGTTTTCCGTACAGCTTTACGAATCCTACAAACATTTTTACGTGCTCAACCGCTATCTCGAAGTGGTTGGTTATCGTCCGCTCACCGACCGTGATCTTATCGAGGTGCGGGCGAACTGTGTTCACAACCGCGTGGAAGATCCTCTGCGGGAGCTGGCGCGGTACATGATCAGCGAACATTTTGCCGCATATTTTTTCCTGCGGGCTTCGCGTCAAGCCAAAGAACCGGTGCTGCGGCAGATCACCGCATTCATCGCCAAAGACGAATTCCGGCATACGCAGTTTGCCTACGATCTGCTGGAGCCGCGCGTCCGCAACGATGACGAGGCGCGCAATCGCGTGCTGGAGGCTGGGACTAACTTCATCCACGTAGGGGCTGACGTTGTGCAGCAGGTCCCGATCTCCTGCAAAAACGACTTTCAAGCCATTTTGACCCTCGACAAAAAGATGCACCGCTTGTGCGGAATTTCCATTTCCGAATTCTCAAAAAAGGAGATTTATGCCGCTTACTGATCGTGAACTCTGGCTTCTTAATTTCTTTCGCAATAGCGAGTTGCATGGAGCGCTGCTCATGGGCAGGCTCGCACGCACTCAATTTTCGGCGCAATTGCTGGCCAACATGACCCGCCATTGCGCCACAGAGGCAAAGCATGCCGCCTTGCTGACGGAGTTGGTGGCCGAACTGGGCGGAGAGTTGGATCCCAACTTGCAAACCATGCAGGAGCATTACTCACGGGAAGGTGGAGTGCCCACGGAGTTGGTCGACCTGCTGGTCTTATCAGAGGTCTTGGAGCACCGCGTCCTGGCTGTGTACGGCGAGCAGTTGACCGCTCCGGGGCTGCATCCCAGAGTGCGGGCTGTGCTGGAGGAGATTCTTCGTGAAGAAGAAGAGCACGGCGACGGGGAAGACTGCTGGCTGGAACAGGCGCTTCGCACCTTGCCTCCTCCGCAAGTCAAAGAAGCACGCCGTAAGTGGAGCGAAGTCGATCGCAAGGTCTCTGAAGACCTTTATTTACGCTTGAATTGTATGTTTCATACGGAGGTCAGATCATGAAGACGATAGAACACAAGATCGCCAAGATCATTGGCCGTGCGGCCATGGTAGATGACTCCCAAGTACGGCCTGAAACCAGTCTGGCTGATTTGGGTGTGGACTCGCTTGCGCGCATCGAGTGCGTGCTCGGACTCGAAGACACATTCAAGATTGAACTCGATCAATCCGAACTGTGGAAGGTGCGGACAGTGCAGGATGTGATTGACCTCGTGGACCACGCGCTGGCCATGGAACGTGCAGCATGTTAGACCATGTGCTCCACCGCCGGAGCGTTCGCCGGGAGGACGTGCTTCGCGGGCCCGAGCTTTACAACCGGACTCGAAGCTCACACTCTATCCCGCTGGGCCTGCTCAAACGCGGACGCCTGCTGGAACTGCCGCTCTACTACATGCTGCGCCAGAGTGATCTGGCACGCGAAGGCTTCGAAAACTCAGGAAGCTATCGCTTCGCGGATCACATCTATCGCAACGTTCCTTCAGGAAGAAACAGATTTGGCTGCTGGCTGGATGCGCGTCTGCTTGCTTTGCCCGCTGTCCGTTCTTTCCGAAATCGCTTTATTGCGGCCCGGGATGAACTAGCATCGTTTCTCCAGCAGCATAACGGTGAGGCGCTCCATATCTTGAGCGTACCTTGCGGCATACCGCGTGAGCTTGCCGAAGCCGCGGCCATTGCGCGCAAACATTGGTGCAATCTAGGCCGCGTCGTCTTTCATGGTCTCGACCTTGATTCTGGAGTGCTGGTGAAAGCGACGAGGTTCTCGGTGGAGCGCGGATTGAACAACTTCCAGCCGCACTATGGCGATGCGCTCACCCACAGCAGCTACCCAGCGGCTGTTGACTTCGCTACCTCGACCGGCCTGGCCGAGTTCTTAGACGACGATGCATTGCTGGTGCTTTACACACGTGTTTACGAAGCTCTTGTTCCCGGCGGCATATTTGTAAGCAGCGGCATGCAGCGAAGATGGCTCTCTGAGTACCTATTGAAGCTGGCTGAACTTCACGTCCACTACCGGAACGCCGAGACGCTGGAAAGACTGGCACGCGCCGCCGGATTTAAGGAGGTTTCAGTTCGTTATGATGATCTGGGGATACAGTGTATTCTGGTGGCCCACAAGTGAGTGGAACAATCCCATAGCTGCAACCAAAAGCTCAACGCTGATTTGAACTGATTGGCGCTGATGAGTGCTAGTCCGGCGCTAGCCGGACAAATAAAAATAGCCCGCCGTTTCAACTGCGGGAGAGAGTTAGAGGAATTGCTTAGAAGGCCCCGAACGGACCTCCCCGTCCTTTCTCTTCGCCTGTTGCGAGCGCTGCGAAATCTTCTTCGCCCAGTATCGATGTCGAGGGATGCTCTTCTCCAAGGGCGTCAGTTGTAATCTTCTCTCGATGTGCGAAAAGGCTTACTTTTGCGTTTAGCTTGGTTCCTGTCATCTTGCACCTCTTGTAATCGATTCAATATTTAAGGTTTCCCAAAAGCGTCCATAGTATATGCGGGGGAGCTGAGATCGGCAAGCCGCCTATTGCCTGAGGGTGTAATTAAAAGTGAGAGTCACTGTGTATAACATTTGCCTACGGAGAGTGTGCTTCGTATTTGGTGCTACTGGCATCAAAAACCATTTCTTATTGCGCTCCGCTTCGCTGCGCGCAAGCCTGCGGCGCAAGGAAGAGGGTTTTTCCTTTCTATACCCAGCATTTACGAGCCAGCGTGCGCGCAAAACCGCGC
>DASZEU010000582.1:0-19169 GCA_035940535.1 Candidatus Angelobacter sp. | reverse complement strand
AAGGGATGGCGCAGCTCCGATCCCGTTCCTCGGCCCAATGCCAAGGGCACTGCGCCCAGCAACGCAGCCATAGTGGTCATCATGATTGGGCGGAAGCGCAGCAGGCTGGCCTGATAGATGGCTTCCTGCGGAGACTTGCCTTCTTCGCGCTCCGCCACCAGGGCGAAATCAATCATCATGATGGCGTTCTTTTTCACAATTCCGATCAGCAGGATGATGCCAATCAATGCCACCACCGTAAGGTCATTGCGGGTGACGATCAAAGCCAGAATGGCTCCCACTCCGGCGGAAGGCAATGTTGAAAGAATAGTGACTGGATGTATGTAACTCTCGTACAGCACGCCTAACACGATGTAGACGGTAATCAAAGCGGCCAAGATGAGCCAGGGTTCAGAAGCGAGAGAGTTCTGGAAGGCCGCTGCCGTCCCTTGAAAGCTAGGATGGATGCTGGCCGGCATCCCAATTTCCTGCTCCGCCTGCGCAATGACTTTGGTCGCGTTCCCCAGCGATTCCCCGGAAGCAAGGTTGAAGGAGATGGTCACCACCGGAAACTGCCCCTGGTGATTGATGGTCAGCGGAGTTTTTGAAGTCTCAAAATGACTGATTGACGAGAGAGGAACCTGTGTGCCCGTGACAGATTTGACGTAGATGTCCTTGAGCGCAGTGGGGTCCTGGCGGAATTGTGGACCAACCTCCAGCACCACGTGATATTGGTTAAGCTGGGTGAAAATCGTGGAGACCTGCCGCTGGCCGAAAGCGTCATAGAGAGTGTCATCAATCGCCTGCGGCAAGATGCCAAACCGCGCAGCCGTATCGCGGTCGATAACCAAGTCGGCTTTGAGACCGCCGTTCTGTTGGTCGCTGGCTACATCTTTTAATTCCGGAAGAGTTTGTAACTTATCCAGAATTCGTCCTGCCCAATCGTTCAACTCGTTGGCGTCTGCGTCCTCCAGAGAGTACTGAAATTGTGTGCGGCTCACCCGGTCTTCTACCGTCAAGTCCTGGACCGGTTGCATATAAAGGGTGATTCCTTCCACCTTGGCCAATACAGGCTGCAATCTGCGGATAATTTCGGAGGCGCTGGCGCTGCGCTGATCGTGAGGCTTCAGGTTGATCTGGATGCGTCCTGTGTTTTCGGTGGTGTTGGTTCCATCAATGCCGATAAACGATGACAGGCTGGCGACATCCTGATCTTTCAGGATCTCCGCCGCAAGCTTTTGCTGCCGGTCTGCCATAGAAGCAAAGGACACGTCTTCTGGCGCTTCCGATACTCCCAGAATCACTCCCGTATCCTGGACCGGGAAGAATCCTTTCGGAACAATAATGTAGAGTCCAAAGGTCAAACCCAGGGCGGCGGCGGTGGCT
Organism: Candidatus Angelobacter sp.; assembly: GCA_035940535.1. GTDB lineage: Bacteria > Acidobacteriota > Terriglobia > Terriglobales > Acidobacteriaceae > Angelobacter. The sequence goes on along the minus strand of DASZEU010000582.1, from coordinate 17,804 downwards.
AGCAGAGTGGCGGTCTGGTGCTTCAAGACCCAGGCCAGTGTGCGGCCATAGAAGGCAATCACCTTTTCATAGAACCGTTCAGAAGCCTTATAAAACTTCCCATGCTTGGCCTGCGCTGGGTTTTTGAGAAGGCGCGACGCCATCATCGGCGTCAGGGTCAGGGAGACCAGCGCCGAAACCAGGATGGTCACACTCAATGTCACAGCAAACTCACGGAAAAGCCGGCCAACGATGTCTCCCATGAACAATAACGGGATCAGCACGGCTATCAGCGAGACGGTCAACGAGATGATGGTAAAGCCTATCTGCCCTGATCCCTTGAGAGCGGCCTCCAACGGAGTGTTCCCTTCTTCGAGGAAGCGGTCAATGTTTTCGATCATCACAATGGCATCGTCCACCACGAATCCGGTGGAGATGGTGAGCGCCATTAGGGACAGATTGTCGAGGCTGTAGCCCAGCAGATACATCACGCCGAATGTACCCACGATAGAGAGCGGAACAGCTACGCTGGGAATGATCGTGGCCGAAAGGTTCCGGAGAAACAGGAAGATGACCATTACCACGAGGGCAACGGTCAGCATCAGCTCGAACTGCACGTCCTTTACCGATGCGCGAATGGTTTCCGTCCTATCGGTGAGTACCGAGACCTTTACGGAAGAAGGCAGCGCCCCCTGCAATTGAGGTAAGACCGCTTTGATGCGATCCACCACGTTGATAATGTTGGCCCCAGGCTGGCGCTGAATATTCACAATGACCGCGGGGGACAGGTTCATCCAGGCGGCCTGTTTCAAATTTTCTGTGCTGTCGATTACGCTGGCAACATCGGTGAGATACACGGGAGCGCCATTGCGATAAGCGACAATGATGGACTTGTAACCTTGGCTGGAGAGCAACTGGTCATTGCTGGCGATGGTAAAGGACTGCCGCGGGCCTTCAAGAATCCCTTTGGCCTGGTCAACATTGGCCTGTCCCAAGGCGGTACGCACATCTTCCAGACTCAATCCATAAGAAGCCAGCGCAGTGGGGTTGGCCTGGATACGAACTGCCGGCTTTTGGCCGCCGCTGATTGAAACCAATCCGACCCCTGAAAGCTGCGAGATCTTTTGCGCCAACGTAGTATCGGCCAGGTCTTCGATCTTGGAGAGTGGCAGACTGTCGGAAGTAAGCGCGAGGGTAAGAATGGGAGCATCAGCAGGATTGACTTTGCTGTAAATAGGCGGATTGGGAAGGTCACGCGGAAGGAAAGTTGCTGCAGCATTGATCGCAGCCTGAACTTCCTGCTCGGCAATGTCGATGTTCAACTCAAGATTGAATTGCAGCGTAATGACCGAGCTGCCGTAGGAGCTGGTGGAGGTCATTTGGCTGAGTCCTGGCACCTGCCCAAACTGCCGTTCCATGGGCGCAGTCACAGAAGAAGCCATCACATCCGGCCCGGCGCCCGGATAAAAAGTAGTTACCTGAATGGTCGGATAATCCACCTGAGGAAGGGCAGAGACCGGCAATTGCTGATAAGCCACAATCCCCACCAGCAGCAGCCCGATCATGAGCAGCGAGGTGGCAACCGGACGAAGAATGAATATGCGCGACGGACTCATTCTTTTACCGCTTCAGAATTCTGGGCCACTTTCTGTCGTGGAGAAGCGCCGCCGCGTACCTCAACGTGAGTGCCCGGCTGCAACTTGTCTTGGCCATCGGTCACCACCTGCTCGCCGATCTGCAGCCCCTGGTCAACAGCCGCATAGTTTCCTACCGTTAAAGACACAGAGACTGGCCGCATCTCGACTGCGCCGTCAGGCTTCACCGTGAAAACATAGGTTCCTTGAGGGCCGCGCTGAATCGCGGCAGCAGGAACCACCGTGTTGTTCTTGCGAACCTCCAGAAGCAAATGCATGTTTACAAATTGATTGGGCCAAAGGGCGTTGTCCTGATTTTCAAATACAGCCTTCAGCTTTCCCGTGCCCGTTGCCGGATCGATCTGGTTATCGATCGTCATCAGTTTGCCGCTCGCAAGCTTGGTCTGATCATCGCGGCTGTAGGCTTCCACTTGCAGGGTTCCGCGTTTCATGTATCGAGCAACGGTTGGGAGATTGTCCTCCGGCAAGGTAAACACGGCGGAGATCGGTTGTAGCTGGGTCAACACTAAAAGCCCATTGGGATCGGCGGCGTGGACAATATTGCCGATGTCCACCAGCCGCAATCCAACTCGCCCGTTTACCGGCGCAGTGATGCGGGTGTAAAACAAATTCAGCTTTACGTTCTCGATCTGGGCTTGGTCGGCGCGCACCGCTCCTTCAAATTGCCCGGCTTGCGAGCCTTGTGTATCGAGTTGCTGCTTGGAAATTACGCCTTCCTTGAACAGTGTTTGAAATCGTTCCAGATTGACGTTGGCATCCTTGAGGGCAGCCTGATCTTTAAAAAGATTGGCCTGCGCCTGGCTCAACTGTACCTCATACGGACGTGGATCAATCACCGCCAGCAGGTCGCCTTTCTTGACTTGTTGGCCTTCCCTAAACGCCACTTGGACAAGTTGTCCGTCAATGCGGCTCTTGATGGTTACGGTGTTGAAGGCTTCAATGGAACCCAGCCCGGTAAGCACAATCGGCAGATCACGGCGCTCTGCCTTGGCAACGGCCACTGGAACCGCTTGCCCTTGTTGTCCACGGCCTCCACGTCCGCTGGAGGCTTGCGCAGTTTTGGATGCACTGTTCCCGCAGCCAATTAAAAAGGTGGCAATATAAAGGGCAAAACCAATCCGGCCAAGCCATGTAATCCATGACGCAAACTTAAACATCCATATCCTCTTCTGGGGGCAGGGTTTTGATGTTTCTAACAAGGCAGCTTTCTTTACAGCGTATTCAGCGGCGGTAACCAGTGCAACCTGGATTGCAAAAAGGCATACCTGCAAAACTGATTATTTTAGACTGCTATCCATGTCTAGTGGATACCACTAAGCTGCAAATTAAAAATTTGAAATGTGGGTTTTTGTAAACATTTGTTAAGGGGAGCCGCTGCATGAACGAAAAAGAAGTATGGAGCGCAGCCACCCTCGGCTGCGACTTTCATAACCGTCAAAAATCGTCACAAACGGAAGGAATTTATGTGATGTGGAGTACAGAAAACAAACGGATATAAGAAGAGAGCGGCGGAAGCCCGCCGCTCTTGACACAGGAATTTGGTTTGGGATTATGCGGCCTGCATCACCTTCTTCGCTCGCTCGGCCACTTCCTCGGGCGATACATCCTCGACGTGCGTTGCGATGGCCCAGAGATGTCCGAATGGGTCCTGGATGAAACCGGAACGATCTCCATAGAATTGATCTTGGACTGGTTTCAGGATTTTGGCTCCCGCAGCGACAGCGCGCTCCACGACGCGATCGACATCGGGGAGATACAGATACAGGCTCACGGGGCTTGCGCCAATCATGGCAGCGCTGGAGTGCCCCTGGCCCATGCTAGGATTCTCATCCGCCAGCATGATGTTTGAGTTGCCGATCTTCAGTTCAGCGTGGCCAATCCTGCCGCCAGGTTGTTCCATCCGAAACACTTCGGTGGCGCCGAAGACCTGCTTGTAATAGTCGATGGCTTGGGCTGCGCCTTTGACGATCAGGTAAGGCGTGATGGAGTTGTACCCTTGGGGAATATGCGGAACTTTGCTCATGATTTTTCTCCTTATGGAATGCAGTGAGGGGTTGAGGTTTACAGCACGCGGGCAAGAACCGCGCGGCTCACGGTTTTAGTTATCAGAACACAATTCGTGAGCTGGTTCAAGACTGTTCTATCTTCGGCATCCGAACTAAGAAGTATGTCGCCATAGTGCATAGCACGGCAGAAGTTAGCAAGACCGCGACATCTGTCTGCTAACCTTGTACGACAAAAGTGAGGCATTCGATTTGAGCAAGAACTACAGAGACCAATTTTAGGCGCGTCTTGGAGGCCGAGCGTGCCGCCCGGAAAAAGAGGAGGAAAATGAGCCCAAAAAAGACAAATAAGAGGAATCTCTTTGCTGAACTCATGGAAGGTATTGGAGCAATGCAGGCACACCGTGAAGGAAAGCTAACATTGCGGACGCACATTGTTCCCACACCTCCACGGCGGTTTTGGTGTGGATTGGTTTCACCACCGGATTGATAGTGTCACCGTTCTCAGCACAGCAGACTTCAAAAGTTGCTGAACCGGCCCCCAAGTTTTCCCACGATCCTGATTCAGCCCAAATTGTAACGTTTTGTGTTGTCTTGTCACTACTATTTAGAGAAGCTTTTGTTTCGCCGAAACTCTCCAGCATGTAGCGCCAACCTCTTCGTTGCTTGATGAGGATGCAGCGAAGCGAAAAAGAAAATATTCAAAATTCAATGCATGATGTGGGCAGTATTTACTCATGTGGCCAGTCTACATTGCCGGCGCTTTCAGCGTAATCATTTTCAATATCATTGCTCTGGCCCGTTGGAAAAGAGGCATCGACGATCCATGGGCAATCATGGGCCTGTCATTGGATCGGGTTTCTATTGTTGACATGTTGGCAGGGGCCTTGATCGGCACGCTGGCGATGGCTGGGATATTTCTCGTCGAGTGGAGCTTTCAGTTGCTACGGGTAGCTGGAGTTCATCTTTCAAGCCTGTTCATTCTCGGCTTGTTTGTCTGGTACCTTCCAAGAACCTTTGCTGAAGAGTTTTTTTGCAGGGGATTGATGCTCAACGGAATATCGATGGTGCTTCGGCAGAAAAACAAGTGGCTGGCGGTAGCTATTTCGTCGATTGCGTTTGGGTTTATTCATGCTGCCAATCCCTATGCTTCGCCTATCTCGATTCTGGGAAATGCACTGGGTGGAATGGTCTACGCTCTCGCCTATCTGAAGAGTGGGCGACTGTGGTTGGGAACGGGCCTGCACTTTGCCTGGAATTTTGTCCAGGGACCAATTCTGGGTTTTCCTGTAAGTGGCAATGCCGGTTATGGGTTGGTTTCCCAATCCTTGCAAGGTGATTTTGCCTATAGTGGCGGCGACTATGGTCCTGAAGCCGGCTTGATAGGAATGGGGTTTCGGTTTGTGGCAATGGCTTTGGTGTTGTTGTGGTGCCGCCGAAGCAAGATACCTAGTCAACCGGCTCTGTCGTAATGGGGAAGGTGTGATCTCAGTGCACTCTCCCGATCAGGATTTCGAAGTTTAATCTCTTGGCCTGCAATTCCCTTGGTCTTTCGGCCAAACTACCCACCAACTTCGTTTTTGGCTTGCCCCGCTCTCAGGTCTCCATTCACTCCCGAAGAAGCAGCCGGCGGGGAGTTTTGGCAGTTACTTCGGTCACTCCATTGCCCAAGGTCTTTTGTTTTTAATGACTTAAAGTGTGTTATGCTGCGGTCGAGTTGGTGTGTTTTTATGGCATTGTTTCTGGGAAGAATTCCGGCGATCCTAATTCTGGCCGTGCTGGTTGGAATCTTCGTGAGTTTGCGCCGGCACGTGAAATCGCGGCGTCTTACCCTCTGGATTTCGGCCTGGGTGCTGATCTTTATTCATGTTCTGGTACATGGTTTCGAGCCCAAAGACATACCTCCTGGAACGCCTTCCTTCCCGCTCGGATTCATTCTCGCTATCGATTACGGGGCACTTCAGCTTTCGGCGATGTTTTTCATTGCCTCCCTCACCACTTTTTACGATGACAAGAAAAGGACGTTTGGCCTGCTCTGCTTTAATGGGCTGCCTGTAGTTATTTACTCGGCGGCAACAGCTTTTAACCTGAATCTTCCGGCGTTGTATATCGCCTGCCTGTCCATTTCGTTTTTTGGGGCGCCCGCCTTCGTTCTGTATTTCCGAAAAGCCAGCCAGGAAAAACTGTACTGGCTGCCGTTGTGCCTGGTGATTGGCGCATGGTCCATTTATGAGGTATGGCATGGGAACTATGACTTTGGATTCAATGCCACGCTGACCGGGGGGTTCGCGCTCCCCGGCCTGCTCTTCCGGCGCCGCTACCGGCGGTGGTCTCCAGGTGTAATCACCAGCATGGGCGGCTTCCTGTTGTGGGGAGCGGTCTTCCCGGTGACTGCCCTGCTCAACAAGTTCAACCCGGTGCTTTTAGCGCAGATCAACCCCGAGTTTTGGAACGTGCCAAAATATCTGGTGGCGTTCGGAATGATCCTGGCACTGCTGGAAGAAAAATCCGCGGTGCTGGAATCTTCGCGTACACGCGAGCACAAGCTCAATGAGCAGCTCCAGAAATTTGCGCACATCACCTCCCGCCTGCTGACCGGAGTGGAAGTGAATTCGCTGTGCAATGAAATTGCCCATGCCATTACCGAAACCAGCACCTTCCGGCGCACCGTCATTGTGCTCAGCGCCGATGACCGCACCCTCATTGTCGCGGGACAGAGCGGGATGGATGAGCAAGGGGCGGCTGAACTCAGGCAGAAATGCACTCAATGGAAGATCGACAATCTTTCTGAAATGTGGCGCATCGGCCAAAAGATCGGGCAGAATTCATTTCTACTCACGCCCGAGCAGGCGCAGAAATACAATTGTGTGCGCAGCCAACTGAAGTATCCGGCAAATCCGCAATGGGTGAATGGAAACAAGCTGTTCGTGCCGTTGCAATCCACGCGAGGCACGCATGTAGGTTGCATTTCGCTTGATGATCCTCGCGATGTCACCAGGGTCACCGCGGAGGAGATGTCAAAGATCGAATTGCTGGCCCGCGACCTGGCCGTTACCATCGACAACACCACCCTGCACCGCCAACTGGTCCGCTCAGAAAAGCTGGCCGCGATCGGACAACTGGTGGCTGGAGTAGCGCATGAGCTGAACAATCCACTGGCCTCCATCGTGGGATATTCCGAGCTTCTCACCGATGAAGTCACCGCCGAGAGCTCCCGCCGAAAGCTGGAAAAGTTGATCCGTGAAGCCCAGCGCATGAAGCGCATCATTGAAAACCTGCTGCGCTTCGCCCGGCAAAACCATCTGGAAAAGAAATCGGCCAATCTCCGGGGGCTGTTACTGGAAGTTGTCTCCTTGCGCGAATACCACCTGCGCAACCATGACATTGCCATACAGATCGATATCGAGCACAACCTGCCCTCCGTGGCCCTGGATGAAGACCAATTCAAACAGATCCTGCTCAATCTCTTGAACAACTCTATTGATGCCCTGGAGCACGCCTCCCGTAAGCGCATCCACATTGAGGCTTCCCATACGGGAGACCGCGTGCTGGTCCGCTTCGACGATACCGGCCCGGGATTTGCCGATCTGAACCGCGCCTTTGATCCTTTCTTTACCACTAAGCCGGTCGGCAAAGGCACAGGACTTGGACTCAGCATCTGCTACGGCATTGTGAAAGAGCACGGTGGAGATATCTATGCTGTGAATAAAGAGCCGAATGGCGCCCGCATCGTGCTCGAATTACCGGTCTATGCGGCCGTGGCGTCCAAGGCAGCGAGCTAATTTAGCCGTCAGATCTAGCACAATTCTGACATTGCTATCGCTACCGCTGCTATTGCTGCTGTTTCAGCGCGGAGTATTGTTGCTCCCAGTGATGCTGAAATCCAGCCGCCCGCTTGAAAAATCTGCAACTCTTCGCTTGTCCATCCACCTTCAGGGCCCAAGGCGAGAGTGAGAGGCGACTGGCCTGATGACAAAACAGATTTCAAGGTTGAGTTTTTTTCGGCTTCAGAGAGCACAACACGATGACCTTTAGCCTCCTGAATTGCTTTCTTCAAAGGCGCTGGATCAGGTAGTTCAGGAGCAGATGGCCTTCGGGCCTGCTGCGCGGCCTCATGGGCCAGTTTGCGCCAGCGTTGCACGCGCTTTTCTGCTGCTTTAGCCAGATGCGGCTCGGTACGGCGGACAATTGCGGGCACCATGCGCGCTACGCCCAGTTCAGTCAACTTCTCAATGGCCCATTCAAACCGGTCAAATTTAAAAATGGAGAGCACTACATGGACTTCCGGCAATGCTTCACCATGCACCACAGCTCCTAGCGCAAACTCTACCTCGTCGGGCGTAATGGAGACGATGGTACCTATGCGTACGGCCCCTCCAATTGCAATATCAAATTGCTGGCCGGCTTTGGCCCTCAGGACACGCGCGAGATGAGCCGCATTGGCTGCAAGCAGATAAGCCCGCTCTCCTTCCACGCGATCGGCAATCCACCGGCGGCGGGTCATAGCCGTCTCAGCAGCACATACGAACCAATGGACAGCCCAAGATAGAGAATGCCTAAGAGGCGGTTTTGGAAGATAAGCGAGTCGAGTGAAGGGAAGCGCGCCTGAAAGAAGAATTCAGCGGTGACCAGCGCAGAGTAGACGATTGCTACATCCAGCCACAGTTCGTGACTGCGCCCCAAAACATAGTACACAACTCCAGCGACAGTAATACTGGCAAACAACAACAGGCTTGTTTTCCTAGAGCGGAGAATGGATTGTTTCTTCTGGAGCTTGGCCTGTTGCAATTCCGCCAAGCGGTTGGCCAGCAGCAAGCGGGGCAGGGCAGCAAGGGCTGCCGTGACGATCACAAACCACAGATAGATTCTACCCAAAGATATCTTTCACCTTCTCGAACAGCCCGCGGGGTTCGGGTTTGTTTTCCAGAGCAAAGGTGCTTCCCAATTCTTCCAGGAGTTCGCGTTGCCGCTTCGTAAGCTTGCGCGGTGTTTCAACACGCAACTGGACGTGCAGATCGCCCTTGGCTCCGCCTTTAAGCGACGGCACGCCTTTACCGCGCAGGCGAAGCACGGTGCCGGTCTGGGTCCCTTCGGCAACCTTCAGTTTGTGTTCGCCTTCGAGCGTCGGGATGGTGATTTCCGCGCCCAACGAGGCCTGCGAAAACGAAATTGGAACCGTGCAAAAGAGTTCTTTGCCCTCGCGTTCGAAGAAGGCGTGAGGTTTTACGTGCAAGACCACATAGAGATTACCCGGCGGACCTCCGCCTACCCCTGCATCCCCGAGTTCTTGATAACGGATCTTCGTAGAATCTTCCACGCCAGCAGGCACGTTGACGTCTACAGTGCGCTCGCGGATGACCCGCGTTTCACCTTTGCACTTGGTGCAAGGATCGGTGACGGCGCGCCCCGCCCCATGGCATGTAGGACAAGTACGGGCAATGCTGAAGAAGCCCTGCTGGTAACGGACCTGGCCGCGGCCTCCGCAGGTGGAACACGTTACCGGCCCTTTGCCGGGCGCGGCTCCCGAACCTTTGCATTGCTCACACACTTCATAACGGCGAACTTTGACCTGGGTCTTCTTGCCAAATGCAGCCTCTTCAAAGGTAAGGTGCAGATCCACCTGCTCGTCGCCGCCGCGTTGAACGCCTCCTCGCTGGTTTCCCCGGCTGCCAATATTGACGCCAAAGAAATCGCTGAAGATATCGCCAAAGATGTCGCTGAAATCGGTGAAGTTGGAGGGATCGAATCCGCCTGCGCCATTGCTGATACCGGCATGACCATAGCGGTCATAACGAGCACGCTTTTCCACGTCGATGAGCACACTGTAAGCTTCGCTGGCTTCCTTGAATTTTTCTTCCGCCGCGGGATTGCCCGGATTGCGGTCAGGATGATGCTGCATTGCCAGTTTGCGGTAGGCGCTCTTGATGTCCTGTTCCACAGCCGTGCGCTCTACACCCAGAACCTCGTAATAATCACGTTTTGCTTGCGTTGCCAATTTAGACCTCAAACCTTACTTTTTCGTATTTTTCGCCACCCGCACCATGGCCGGACGCAGGAGCCGTTCCTTGATTCGATAACCGGGCTGCAACTCCTCCAGCACGTGGTTGTCTTCGGCGTCATTGCTTTCGACCATCTCAATAGCTTCATGCACCCGCGGATCAAAAGGCTGGCCCTGGGCAGCGATGGTCTGCACATTCATCTTTTGCAACACATCCTGCAACTGCTTGTGGATCAACTCGACACCCTTCCTGAAGTCTTCAGGCTTGGCTCCGGCATTCTTCAATGCGAGGGAAAAGTTATCCATCACAGGGAGCAGGGATTTCGCAGCCTCCGCTACGGCATAATCGCGGAACTCCGCGTTGTCCTTGGCGGCACGCTTGCGATAGTTATCGAATTCCGCCTGTAGCCGTGCGAGACGGTCAAAGAGATTATCACGTTCTTTGCGTAGTTTCTGCAGTTCTTCGGCCTCGCGCGCCGGTTGATCCGCAGTTACTGGAGGGGCAGGATCTGCCGCTACCGCCGGCTGCGCCGGTGTGGCTACTTCGGTAAAACCATCGACCGGATCAGCCGGAGGAAGCTCCGGCTCCCGAACCTCTGTGGCCTGTTCAGGCTGTTCTTCAATGCGAATGTCTGCTTGTCCGTTGGACTTGCTCATGTCTATCTTTGAACCTGGTCTTTTGATTGGAATTTTCACTCGATCTCATTTAATAGCTTATCGAAAAGTTGGGCGATATAGGAAACCGCCGTGATGGTGTGCTGGTAATCCATGCGCGTAGGACCAATAACCGCTAGAGACCCGCGCATCTCGTCTCCCACGCGCGCCGGAGCGCCGATGAGCACAAAATTACGCATTTGGGGAACGGCATCTCCTAAACCAATGACCACGCGCACGGCTTCTTGCTTGGTATCCAGGTAGGCGGAGAGCAGCTTCGCCACCCGCTCCTTTTCCTCCAGCGTTTTCAGCAGTTCCCGCAGGCGCTCACGGTCTTCCTCGTTGGCTACCAGGTTGGCAACACCTTCCACAAAAATACTCTTGGCTGCGTCGTCGCTGCCTGCCAGTGCGCCGCCTTTGTAGAGCTGTTCGAGGCTGTTCATCAAGCGGTCATACTCGCTACGCTCCTGCTCGATGCGTCGCACCAGTTCGGTCCGCAAGGCCTCAATGGTCCAACCGCCAAAATTCTCGTTGATGTAATGGGCGGCGGTATCCAGGTCAGTCTGGCTCAGGTCATTCTCCATCCGCATCATGCGATCTTTCACCACACCCGACTTGGTTACTACTACAGCCAGAACCCGGTTAGCTCCCTGGCGCGAAAAGTAAATGTGCTCCAATGCGTTTTTAGGACCGCTGCTGGAAACGGCCACCCCCACGCCACTGGAAACCAGCGACAGAACATGAGAGGTGCGCTCCAGAAATTCCTGAATATCCACGACTCCTTCCAGCGATCCTGAAATCAAATTGTGGTCAGCGGGAGAGAGTGTAGTTTTTCCTGAGATGTGGTCCACGTAGTAGCGGTAAGCTTCCGCTGTCGGCACCCGGCCGGCAGAGGTATGTGGCTGCTCCAGGTAGCCAGCGTCAACCAGATCGGCCATCACGTTGCGAATGGTCGCGGGACTAAGACCATCCTTGTGATGCCGCGACAAAATCCTAGACCCCACCGGCTCACCCGTAGAGATGTAGGTCTCAACGATGGCAGTGAGGATCTCGCGTTCGCGGGGACCGATTTGTCCTGGGTTCGACATAACTTAGACACACCTAAGTTCTTTAGATGCAGAAGTTTAGGTGTAAGATTCAATTCTCGTTAACACGTAGATTGTGGAATATTAGCGAGTTAGTGTCAACAAGTAACTAGCCTTTAGTTCTTAGTTGTTAGGCCTTAGCGGCAAGCCCTTAGGGGCAGCCCTTAGCCATTAGTCATTAGCTCTTAGGCCTTAGCGGCCACCCCCTTAGCCATTAGCTCTTAGCCTTTTGGCCGGTGTGGCCATCGAAACCGGAGCATTTTTGCATACACGGCAAGAGCCAAAGGCTAAAGACTAAAGGCCAAGGGCTGTCTTACTGCACCTGAATCACCGTGCCCGAGGAGCTGCTTTTCATTTCCTGGACGCGGAAGATTACTCTCTTGGCAAATTCAAAGAGTGATTTAGCGTGGGGTGATGATTCACCGGCTAGGACAACCGGCTGACCGCCGTCGCCGCCTTTGCGGATATCGGGATCGAGTTCGATGGACCCCAGAAAAGGCACACCAAACTGCTGCGCGGTGCGGGCGACTCCGCCTTTGGAGAAAATATCAATTTCCTGATGGCAGTGCGGGCAGACAAAGTGGCTCATATTCTCCACGATGCCCAGCAGGTCAACGCGCCCGGTACGGAACATCTCGATAGCTTTGCGGGCATCCTGCAAAGAAACATCGGACGGCGTGGAGACGACCACCGCACCAGTCAACGGGACGGTCTGGAACAATGAAATTACGACATCCCCGGTTCCCGGAGGCAAATCGACTATCAGGTAATCCAGCTCTCCCCACTCCACCTGCTGAAGAAACTGTCGAATGATGGAATGCAGCATGGGGCCGCGCCAGACCAAAGGCTTATCGCCAGGATTGAGGAAACCTACAGAGATGATCTTCACCCCAAAGTTCTGCAAAGGTTCAATGCGGTTCTCACCCACCATGCGCGGCTGAGCGTTGGAGTTCATCATGAGCGGAACATTGGGGCCATAGATGTCTGCATCGAGCAGCCCAGTCTTGTGGCCCATTGCGGCCAGGGCCACAGCGAGGTTTACAGCGACGGTGGTCTTACCGACTCCACCCTTGCCTGAACCGATAGCAACAATGTTTTCTACACCCGGCAACGGCTGCGGGGCCTGCTGTGGCGCTCCATGTGGATGTCCGTGGGCCAATGTGAACCTTTCTGATAGGGGGATTAACCTTTGATTATACGCCTTGAAAACCGCTGCTAGCTCCTGGCTTCTAGCTGCTAGCCGAAAGTAAAAACATTGGCAGTTGAGCAAAGACTCACAGTCGCGGGCAAATTGCGATTGGCAGGGTTTAGCCGGCTTTAACCAAATGTCACTTACTTTAGAACAAGAATACCCGCCATGTGTTTGATCTATACGAGCTGCGGGCTGCGTGGGACTGGCTTCTGGCGGAAAATCGAGCATTGCCGAGTTGCCTCTTAATCTGACGTAGAACATTTATACATTTTCGGGGTCCTTCCAGGCGCAAAGAACGCGCCTGTCAGGATGACAGGGCGTTTTAGAGGGAGAAATTGATACTCGATGAAAAGTAAATGGCATTAGGCTTTAGCCGGTAGCTAGAAGCCAGAAGCGGGGTTTTCCCATCACCTGATCCTTCGTCTCTCCAAATACGTTTCCACGTAACATTCTGCTTGGCGCTGGATACAGGGATCAGCATGTACGGCCTGCCAGGAGCGTGTCTCGCAATCGTACTCAAGTACGCCGTGCTCGACCGGAGCGTGGTTCTGCTCACAGGAGTAGTGCAGCCGGATGCGGTCTTTCGCGAAATTGTTTGCCGGGGCTACAGAAAAGCGAATTGAGTCGGCGCTACGATCTACCGGTAACCTTTCACATTGCTTCGCATAGCCCAAGTTGCAGAGCTCCTTCAACTCAGTTTCGGTGGGCGCGCTCTTGGTGTTGCCAGCCATACACCATCCACAGAACCCGGCGCCCAGCGGCAAACGATGTGGGAAGGCCCAAAGAATGTCGGCGCTCTTTTCGGTAGGGAAGAAGTAAGGGCAAGCCACAGCACGCACATCTTAGTGCGGATTGTCTCGAATGTGTTAGATTTTTTTCATGCCTGAGACGAACCGTCTGGAAATGCTGACCCAGTTCCTTCAACAAAACCCCAACGATGCCTTTGCCCGTTATGGACTGGCCATGGAGTATTCCAACCTGGGCCAGACTGAAACCGCCCTGGAACAATTCAACAAGCTGCTGGAACTGCACCCCGATTACACCAACGGTTATTTCATGGCCGCCCAAACCTTAGCAAAGACCGGACGGACCGAAGATGCCAAGAAGATGCTTACCAACGGAATCGAGTCCGCGAAGCGAACGGGCAACCGCCATGCCCTCTCTGAGATGTCGGGGATGTTGGACGAGTTGAGCTAAGCGCAGGTTTCAATCGACTCTTGCTCGATCGCTGGAAGCTCATAAACCCTGCAAAAGCCGCTTTGGAACAGATCAGGAGCAGCGTGGGCCAGTTCAAAGAGCACCGAACCAAAGCACTTCGAACATCTCGGAAAGATTTGTCCACGCAAGATAACTACCTCATGAGGAAGTCTGTGGTTGTTGTGAACCACACGATAGATTCCCGTCTCGGGGGCAACGCGTCCCGTCTGGAAACGGTTTTCTGGAATTGCGGACGATGAATGCACCAGAAACGAGCGCTTTTTTGGGTATCCCATAAGCAGAAAATTGGATGCTGCAATCGGCTCTATTCGTTGCCCCATAAAACAACTAATAATTGGCTAACCAGGCCACTCCATGAAGCAGCAGATCTACCCTGATGAGGACGGAAAAACCGCTGGTCTTACAGTACAAAAATCGTCGGGAGATGTTGCCCTGGACCGGGCAGCCTATGAAGACATTGGGTCTGCTAGTCCTTTCGACTCACTGCCGGCATAGTTCAGGGGACGGTAAGTTCGTATCAGGATCAAGTTTCATTACAACCCGGAAAAGGACCCCACGGTGCCGGCACAACCAAAGTGAGTCCATTTTTCATTTCTACCTGGAAGTATCATTTGAAAATAGTGAGACTCTTACTTCGAATCCCGGGCCGCTTCGGCCAGAACCTGTTCGGTGGGGCGTAATGATCGGCGAAGGGTTCGCTCCACGAAACCGGGGAAATTCTCATAAAGCTTGATGAAGATCGAGTAGAGGCGGGGTACAACGACCTCTCTTTTGCGTTTGAGCAAACCCTTGAGTGTTGCCCGGGCCACAACTTCTGGACCCACAGCATAACGTACAGCTCCGCCTACGCGTTGGCTGCTCTTGCCTTTGAGCATGTTGTTGCCAAAATCCGTGGAGATATATCCGGGCGAGACGGTCAGTACGTTGATGTTATGCTTCTGCAACTCCATGCGCGCTGCCATTCCGATGGCATGCATGGCATGTTTGCTGGCGGCATAAGCGCCCATGTACGGAGTGGCGATATGACCGGAAACAGAAGAAATGTTCACGATGTCGCCTCCACCCTGCTGCCGCATGAGGGGAATCACGGCCTGCATGCATTCCATGGCCCCAAACAGATTCGTATCGAAGAGCTGGCGGCACTGAGCCATGTCGAGCGCGGCCACTGCGTCATTCAGACCAAAGCCGGCATTGTTGACCAGGATGTCGATACGGCCAAATTTATTCATAGCGGCCTTCACCATTGCTTGGACCTGATCGTGCTTGCTCACGTCGCAGGCGAGGCTGATAGCATTCTCGCCCGCGCCAATTCTCTGGCGGGCAGCTTCTTGCCGCACCAGATCGCGGGCACACAGCACCAGACGAGCACCCTCTTGGGCAAACACTTTCGCAATCCCCTCGCCTATGCCCATCGACGCCCCGGTAATTACAGCGACTTTGCCTTGTAGTTTCATTACGCAAGCTTTGTATTGTGTTTAGGTGAGTTAGTCAAGGTTTTGTTGGTCGCGGAATGATTTTATGGGGGATGATTTAGCACTCAGCATTCAGCAGTCAGCATTCAGCCAGTGGACAGTTTGCAGAGGGATGCATGGCGCGAAATGTTGTCAAGAGCGGAGATTTTCACTATATTCCGTTGGATTTGTTTCACCGTTTCTTTCGTGACGGATGCGAAATGTTCAATCAGCCATGCTCCTCAGCGGAGACAAAAATGAAGCCTATAAAAAGATCTTGGTCGTCCAATCTTCGAGTTGTCCTCTCGGCATTTATCGTAATCGGGGCTTTCTCCGGTTGGGAAAGCAGCCAGGCGCTTTCTGGAGACAGTCAAGCCCGGAGCAAAGATGTGGCAAGAATTGGGGCTTCGCTGGAGATCAAAATTCTCTCGTCCCGGCCAGACATGGTTAGTGGCGGCGATGCTTTGGTGATGGTAAAAGCGCCCGCGGGAACAGAGTTGGGCCAAGTCACGCTTCTACTCAACGGCAAGGATGTTTCGAACTTGCTGAAGAGCGATGCAGAGACAGGAGGCTTTCGTGCGCTCGTGGGCGGAATGGCGGAGGGCAAGAATACCTTGCGCGCAACCACAAAGCGCGGGCTTGACACCAGTCTTACCATAACCAACTATCCGATTGCCGGACCTATTCTTTCCGGGCCCCATCTTTCGCCTTATGAGTGCCGCACGGTCGAATCAGGGTTGGGCGAACCGCTCGACAGCGACTGTTCAGCCACGCCCAAGACGGAATACTTCTACCGCGCATCCAGCAATACTTTCAAGCCGCTTGCTGATCTTTCGTTGCCTCGGCCTTCCGACTTGGCAACCACGACTACCAACGAAGGAAAGACGGTTCCGTACATCGTGCGCGTCGATTCCGGGACTATCAACCGCACCATCTATCGCATCGCCATCCTTGACGATCCCAAACCCGGAGCAGCGCAATGGACACCCGGGCCGGGCTGGAACCGCAAACTGGCTGTAGGATTCGGAGGCGGCGCCGGCACGCAGTACAACCAGGGCTCTAATCAAGCGACGGCCGCGCTGAACCATGTTTATCTCTCCCGCGGCTTCGCCTTCATGGTTGCGACGGAGCTGGTCAACCAGTTGCACAGCAACGCGGTGTTGCAAGGGGAGACGCTGATGATGCTCAAGGAGCATTTCATCAAGACCTACGGAGTACCGAAGTGGACAGTGGGCTTCGGCGGGTCCGGTGGAGCGATCCAGCAGTTGCTGATCACTGAGATGTATCCTGGACTGCTGGATGGCCTACAACCCTCACTCTCCTTCCCCGATTCCAGTATGCAGACTGCGGACTCCGGGTTGCTGCAGAATTTCTGGCGCAAAGCCGATCCCGCGGTCTGGACGGACACCAAGAAAGTCGCGGTCGGCGGATACACCCTGGGAACCACGTCTGCTTGGGAGCGCTCCTTCGTCCCCATCGCTTTGGCCTCCAACGCGAAAGGCTGCGCGCTCAAAGATGCGAGCAAAGTATATGATCCGGTAAAGAACCCCAGAGGCGTGCGGTGTACATCACAGGAAATGCGAGTCAACATCTACGGCCGCGATCCCAAAACCGGCTTCGCCCGCAAGGGCCAGGACAATATTGGCGTGCAATATGGCCTAGCGGCGCTCAACAGTGGCGACATCACCGTGGATGAGTTCCTGGAGCTAAACCAGAAGATTGGTGGTAACGACATCGATGGCAATTACATTCCGGAGCGTGTGGCAGGCGACAGGATCGCCATTCGCGCGGCTTACGAGAGCGGACTATTGAACTCCGGTGGAGGCGGATTGGCGACTGTGCCGATCCTGCATACCCGCCCCTATGCCGATCAACGAGGCGATATTCATGACCGGCAACGTGACTTCACCATCCGCGCGCGCCTGGAGAAAGCTAATGGGAGGTCGGACAATCAGGTGATCTGGCTGGCCGGACTCGGTGAGAACTACCAGACGTTGAAGGTGGACTTGGTATCGCTCTCGCTGGACACCATGAACCGATGGCTGGATAACATGGCAGGCGATCCCGCCCCGCTCTCCGCCGATAAGGTAGTACGAAACAAGCCCTCCGAGGCCGTGGATGCGTGTTGGGATGCCGATGGCAACAAAATCGTCGAGCCGGCCAGCTTCAACGGCCAAGGAAAGTGCAATACCCTCTATCCGGTGCACGGCGAGCCACGCTTAGTCGCCGGAGCGCCCCTGACCAATGACGTTCTCAAGTGCCAGTTGAAACCCATTCAATACAGCGACTACAAGGTCGCGTTTACTGATGAGCAGAAGGTACGAATGGCAACCGTCTTCCCTTCCGGGGTTTGCGATTTCACCAAGCCCGGCATTGAACAGGTCGGGCTTAAGGGAACATATCAGCGATATTAGTGAGAAGTTGTCGTGCAAGGAGCCCCCTTGGCTGGGAGAGAGCGGACCCACTCCCGAATCAGGGCCAGTCCTTCTTGATGTACCACGCTGCGGCCGATTTGCGGCATCATCTCTTTTGGCCGGATCGATTCCATCCGCGCGACCAAAATGGATTC
>DASZEU010000581.1:0-5741 GCA_035940535.1 Candidatus Angelobacter sp. | reverse complement strand
AATTGAAGAAGAAGCAAGGGAAACCATCGCTCTCTGAAGGGGTATGGCCGTTATGCAAGTGGGTGCTTACTGTGTTGTTTCCAAAACCGCCGTTGTTGGCTGGCAAGTTATTGACGTTGCGTACCAGGATCGGCTCGCCATACTTGGCGTGATAAACCGGCCCAGGAGTTTCGCCATCGAATCCCCACAGGGTTTGAGTGGGAAGATCAGGTGATACCGTGGCCGAAATCTGCGACTGGGTGATCTGGTAGAACTTCTGTGGCGGAAACTTGGTAAACGCCTGATGGGAGATCGTTCTTCCTTCCCCGCCTGCAGTGTTGGGGGCGATGGTAGGCGCAGGATTCAGGGAGGCAACCGGCTGCTTTACAGTCAAAGTCCTCAATGGCTCGACAAACGACCGCGTCGGTGGACTCGCACCTCCACCACCTCCGCCGTGATCAAAACCCCAAGCGCGCGAACTGAGGCCTTTTTTGGCAACCAAGTAGCCTGCACTAGTGAGCAGGCCCATTTTGAATAGATCACGCCGGGTAAGACCAGCGGCTATGAGTTCCAGACGGTTTTTCCTGGCATTATCGATATCTTTCTTGTTTGGCATAGCTCCTCTTTCTCTTCAATCTCTTCAATGATCAGAACCCCGGTACTGAAGTTCGCTTATGCCAGGCTCATTTTTAACCGTCGCTTACTAAACAAAAAGGCCCAAAGAGTCAAAAAACTCCCAGGCCAAATTTCTCTCTGCGGGAAATCCCGGGACTTCCCAAAAGTTGAAATCAAGGCTTTTTCAAGGACAGAGACAAACACACTTCTCTTGACCAGATAGGGTAATGATTGGCTCTGGTTGATATATTCCGGTACAACTTTTTTTAACCCGGTCATTGACGAACGTGAGTACACTTCCGGCTGTCGTCGCTGCCGTTCCAGACAGTGCATGAGCGCCGACCTATTTTCATCATTCAAGATGGCGAAGGAGCGGGGTCGTTTCGGATCAGTGGGTTACGTTGTCCCATCGGATTGGAAAGTAAAAGCCGTTTGGAGTATAAAAGACTGTTAACCTCACGGCTTTTATCCCGCCTGTGAGATATACCAATCCAAACATCGCAAGGGAAACGCCATGTCAACGACGGTGACACCAACAAAAGGTCTGGAAGGCATAGTCGCTGCCAGTTCAAGCATCTGCTATATCGATGGCGATGCCGGAGTACTCGCATACCGCGGCATCGACATTCACGAGCTTGCAGAAAAGTCCACTTTTGAAGAAACCTGTTATTTGTTGTGGTACGGCAAGCTTCCAACCCGCGCTGAGATGTCCGAGTTGAACAAAAAGCTGGTGACGGAGCGCAAACTGGACCCAGCTATCTATGACATTCTGCGCCAAGCCCCTAAAACTGCTCTTCCCATGGAGGTATTGCGCACCGCGGTTTCGGCCCTGTCATTCTATGATCCCGACGCGGAAAAGGTTGACCACGATAGCAATGTCCGCAAGGCCATTCGCCTGACCTCGCAAATCGCCATGATTGTGGCCAGTTATGATCGTATTCGTAAAGGCAAGAATGTTGTCCCGCCCGATCCCTCGCTTTCCGTGGCCGGCAATTTCCTATTGCAACTCAATGGCGAAAAGCCCACCAGCACCGCCGAAAGGGCGCTGGATGTTGCCTTGATCCTGCACGCCGATCATGAACTCAATGCCTCCACCTTTGCCGGGCGAGTCATCGCCGCCACCTTGGCTGACATGCATTCCGCCATTACCGGCGCGATTGGAGCCTTGAAAGGACCGCTGCATGGCGGAGCCAACGAGGCGGTCATGCGCATGCTCTTTGACATCGATAAGAAGGGTGAGGATCCGGTTGCATACATCAAGAAGAACTTCTTTGACCAGAAGAAGAAAATCTCGGGCTTCGGACACCGCGTCTATCACACCGAGGACCCACGTGCCACTCACTTGCGACAGATGTCCCGCGACTTGGGACGCTCCGCCAATCCTAAATGGTATGAGATGTCCGCCAAGATTGAGCAGTACATCAAGTCCGAAAAACATTTGAATGCCAACGTGGACTTCTATTCAGCTTCAACTTACACCACGCTCGGAATCGATCTGGACCTGTTTACCCCAATCTTTGCCGTCTCCCGCATTAGCGGCTGGGCCGCCCACGTAATCGAGCAACACGATGACAATCGGCTGATCCGTCCACGGGCAGATTACATCGGGCCTGCGTATCCCAGTAAATATGTGCCGATGGAGCAAAGATAGCACTGAGCAATCAGCATTCAGCACTCAGCCCCTAAACATCCTCAACCACAATCGAGAGTGTTTAGGGGCTGAGTTTTTGCCTTTCCCGGATTGTCTATTTAGCAATTGAAATCCAGGTTGTCGATGATTCAGTGCCTCACATCTCTGGGCGACCTGAATGGTATCCAATACATAGAGATGCCACCTGCTGATTCAATACACAGCCTTAATCTTCAATACACAGCCTTAATCTAAAGACTGCCTCAGTCGGCCAAGATGCTACGGGGGCGGAAGGGGCTACGGAACTTTGGGCACGGCTTAGATCGAGCCTGTAACCTGGCTGGCAATAATGTCAACTGGAACATTGAGCTGTTACGCGGGCTGAATGCTGACGGCTGAGTGCTTTCTTCCGTACAATAAAGCTATGCGCCGGGTCTATCTGGATAACAACGCTTCTACGCCTGTATTGCCTGAGGTATTCGAGGCGATGCGGCCTTATTATCTGGAGCGATTTGGCAATGCTTCATCCATCCACTATTACGGGCAACATGCCCGTGCTGCTGTAGAGAGGGCGCGCGCCTCAGTTGCGGCGCTGTTAAATGCGCGTCCGGCAGAGATTGTTTTGACCAGCGGCGGCACCGAATCCGACAATCTCGGCATCTTCGGTTTTGTGGGCAAAGGCGATCACGTCATTACCTCCACCATTGAGCACAGCGCAGTTCTGAATAGCTGCAAGCGGCTGGAGCAGATGGGATGCGAAGTAACCTACGTTCCTGTGAATGGCCGAAGTGAGGTTGATCCGCGCGATGTTCGTGAAGCACTGCGCCCGGCTACCAAGCTGATCACCATCATGATGGCCAACAATGAAAGCGGCGTGCTGCAACCTGTAGAGGAGATCGGCAGGATCGCCAAAGAGGCCGACGTCTTCTTCCACACCGATGCCGTGCAGGCTGCCGGCAAAGTGCCTGTGGATGTGCAGAAGATCGGTTGCGACGCGCTCTCCATTTCCGGGCATAAGATCCACGGACCACAGGGAACGGGCGCGCTCTTTCTTAAGAAAGGAACCTTGATCCAGCCGCTGCTCTATGGCGGCAATCACGAACGCCAGCGGCGCGCCGGCACCGAGAATCTGCCTGGGATTGTTGGTTTGGGAAAGGCCGCGGAAATCTCAAGGGAGTGGCTGGCCAACAACGGTCCTGCTGAGATGTCCGCCTTGCGCGATCGTCTGGAAAATACCTTGCCCCATGTTATGGAAGATGTGGGCGTCAACGGCAAAGGCGCTCCGCGCGTGCCCAACACCACCAACATCTATGTCGATCACATTGAAGGCGAAGCCCTGGTAATTGCTCTTGATCTGAAAGGACTGGCGGTTTCGAGCGGCGCAGCTTGCTCATCAGGCGCCATTGAACCTTCGCATGTGTTGCTGGCGATGAGCGTGCCACACCAGCGTGCCCGAGGCAGCATCCGCATCAGCCTGGGAAAGCAGACAACGCAGGAAGAAGTTGATTTCGCCATCCGCGTAATCCCCGAGACTGTGGCCCGTCTGCGCGAAATTTCTCCCGTTTACCAGAAGCAGCCGGTTGGATAATCGCTCGAAAAATTTATGTCGCAACTTCTGCTGGCAGTCTTATTCATAACGCTTCAAAACAATCAAACGGCCGTATCTGCAATCGCCCCGGCAGAAAAGCGGGAATGCCAGGTGGCAGGAACTGTAGTGGGACATGAGGGCGGAGAGCCAATCAAGAATGCCCGCGTCGTCTTGAGGCCCGAAGGAACAAATGCGCCCGGCAAGCACTACGGATTGAAAACTGGAGAAGACGGCAAATTCTGTTTTAGCAACGTCCCGCCAGGACGGTATCGCTTGGACGCCCAGCGCAATGGCTATGTGACTCAGACCTACGAAGAAGACGATCCCTCATCCTCAGGCCCCATACTGGCGGTTGCCAAAGAAAAGAAGCTGGAGGGGCTTGTCATAAGACTTATCCGAGGGGGCGTTATCAGTGGCAAAGTCTTGGATGCCGACGGTGAGCCGGCGCCAGGCATTCTGGTGCAAGCGTTGCTCCCGCAAGACTCGGTGGAGCCGCTTTGGGAAGCAGAAGGCCACGATACAAGCGGGATGCCGAAGAATGGATTGGTAGCCACGCAAGGTACGATAACCAACGATCTCGGAGAATATCGTTTGGCTGGACTACAACCCGGAGAATACTTAGTGAATGCCGTTGACACCGGAGGCGATCTAAGCATGCTGAGCCTCTCCGGAAGTGCGTTCACATTCCCGGAAGATGATGAAACCCTTGATAAATCTGCTCCGACCTATTATCCGGCAGCAACCCGTATGGAACAGGCTGAGAAGATTCCTTTGAAAGCCGGGGGTTACGTGAGCGCCGATATTCAGCTCCGGCACGAAAAAACGGTCACTGTGAGCGGGATCGTTGTGCGTGAAGATGGCAAACCCGGATCGGCTTCTTTCGTTACCATTGCCAATTCGGACCCGGAAACATCCTATTCCCGGCTCAATAGTCAAACGGATGAGAATGGTCATTTCTCGATCAGCCACGTCATGCCCGGCAATTACACCCTGGCTGCAACTTCTTTCGAGCACGACGATATGACCGAGGGCCTTAACGCTCGCCAGAAGCTTGAAGTGGGCCAACAGGATGTTAAGGATCTGCGCGTGGTCTTAGCTAAAGGACTCACTGTGACGGGAAAATTTTCCATGGAAGGCGGAGCTATTTCAAAGCTTTCGAATTCCTACGTCGCCTTGGTGGGCAAAGACGATGACTTCTCGCGAGGAAGCAGCGGCCCAGACAAAGATGGCAACTTCAAGATAACCAGCCTGGAGGCGATGACCTACCAACTCATTCTTCTCAACTTGCCGGAAGAGTACTATTTGAAGCGTGTGACCTACAATGGCCAATCCAATCCTGATCATCTGGTGCAAATCGAGCCGGGAGTTCCTCCCGGCAAACTGGAATTGGTGGTCAGCTCGCATCCTGCGACCATCGCTGGGACAGTCGAAGATTCCAACCACGCGCCCGTGGGAGGTGTAACGGTCGTGCTGCATGTCGGCTCCGGCCAAGGCAAGTCCCCGTCATCTCCAAATCACGTCATCACCGACCAGAATGGCAAGTTCTCCTTTCGTGGCGCAGCCCCAGGCTCCTATACGGTGGTGGCCAAAAAGCGCAGCAAATCTGGCTCGCAACCGGATTCCGGTGAAACAAGCTTCAAGGTGTCTGAAGATGAACAGAAGACGATTACGGTGAAGCTGCAGACCAACGGAACATAGAAAATAAATTTGAAATTTATAAATCAATCTTCTCTGCGCTTTCCTCTGCGTTATCTGCGGCCTCTGCGGTGAGGTTTTGATTTTGGTTTTCCTTCGTGTTCCTCTGTGGCCTCTGTGGTAAAAAGGGGTTTGGTTATGGCTCTGCTGATCTTTGTCTCCGCGATTGTTTTTGGGTTTTAGTTGTCACTCGGATTACGCTGTGGCGGATCGACCACTACTGCCCGGATTAAC
>DASZEU010000580.1:0-10244 GCA_035940535.1 Candidatus Angelobacter sp. | reverse complement strand
GTAGGCGCGCACGTGGTCGTTTTCGCCGGAAATATATAGGTTCAACCCTTGGGGACCGTTCCATGCGACCGAGCCGTTGTGAATGTGATAGGTCGCGCTGGGAACTATCGTCGGATCGACTGCTTGAAAGCTTTGCAAAATCTGGGTATCGCCGGTCACCACGCCTCCCAGATTGTTGCTGTTGATCACAAAAATCTTGCCTTCTTTGCCGCCGGTCGCGATCACATTGGTGCCGGGCAGAAAGAGCGGTCCGCCGGAGCCAAAGTCAGTATCACCGCCATTCAAAGTATTGAAGTTCGATGGGGTAAAAAAGTCGAGACGGCCCAAGGTTCGCGGAGCCAGCTTGAGCAGGCTCTCACCGAAATTATTGCTGCCGTCAAAGGTGCCATTCCCGGTGGAAAAATATAGGTTTCCGTTGGAATCAAACGCCGGCGCGATGCCGCTCATCCAGATTCCGCCTTGGCTTCCACTGGCCGTCGTGTTGAAAACGCCAAGCTGCGAGAACGAACTGGCGTCGTACGACATCAACCAGCCGTGATAGGCCCCGGTGTCACAGAATGATGCCCACCCGATATAAAGAACGCCAGAAGAGAGCGCCAGTGATGGGCGCTGGTTTTGAATGACGGGATCGAATCCGCTGGCCTGGATAGTGACTTGCGCATTGGTTGCGCGGTCGGCGCCGGTGGTGACGTTAATGGCCCGCAATCTCTGTATGGTCGAACCGTTCTCAATCGTGCGCGCAACAAAATACATGGTGTTAGTGGTTGCGTCGATGACGGGTGAGCCGACAATGCCGATGTTGCCGCTGAAATCCAGGTAGGAGCCGCAGTTCCCGCCCACTTCGGTATGGTTCGTAGGACGCCCGCCATTGTTGAAATTCCTCTGCCAGAGCGGCGCGCCCGCTGTGTCAGCGTCAAAGGCATAGATGGTGTTGTTGGCGGTGGCAACAAAAGCCACATTGTGGGTGCCGCCCGCGATGGAGAGTCCGTGCATGTAGAGGACTTGGGCGAAAACCTGGTCATCAACCTGAAGCTGGAATAGCTTGCCGAACTGACTGGCGTTCACATTAGATTGGTTCAGGACAGTTTCTGAGAGGTTTGTGCCGGTGCGCTGGTTGTCATAGCCGCGTGTAAGCACGCTTACCTGAGAGAGCGCCGGAAGCGCGGCAAGCATTAAGAGAATGAATGGGCCCCAAAAAGCGGAATGGTGTTTCATGACCAGAACCAGCCTTCCTCCCGCGCACCAAGCCCCACGCGGAAAATGGAGAGAACGGTACAGCAACTCTGGATTCAGGTCAAGTATCGTTTTAATAACGGGTCAGAACTTGATCTCTCTTTCAAACTTCTCGAACTTTTCTTCCAATCCCCATTGTGTTCGGGCGTGTTCGTTTTGGTTGAGGAAGGCTTGACATTCGGCGGAGAGTGAATTCAAGGCTGCTCCTGGTTTGTCTTGAGAGCGGCTGCACGCGGACGCTATTTTGAAGGTGGTGGAATCTTCCCATAAGCTGCGCCCGGGCAGGAAGCTGTGTTCCAGGCTGGCGCGCGCCATGCTCTTCAACTCTTTGTATCCAAGAAAGTCATAGGCCTGGGCTGCCCGAAGGTACTCGTGGGTGAGGTCGGAGCGCGACACTCCTTCGTCGTCGGTGGCAAAGGCAACCGAGACTTTGTGGTCACGATAGAACTTAAGAGGATGATCTGCGCCGCGAATGCCAAGGATCACATCGTTGCTGGTCAGGCAGATTTCCACTAACACTTTTTTCGTGCCCATGGATGCCAACAACTTCTCTTTATCATCTTCATAGGCGATGTCTACTCCATGACCGATGCGCTCCGCGCCGGCAACAATTACCGATTTGTAGATGTGGTCGCGAAGGTACTCAGGGGGCACGAGTCCGGCTGTAAGCTCGCCAGCATGAAGGGTGAGATGGCCTGCTGGATAGACGCTCCGCAAGCGGTTGAGAATGAGCATCTGCTTGTCGAAATCATGGACGGCCAGATATGCGTCTTCGGGTTGCACCAGATTCAGTCCCAGTACAAGCTGCTCCTTGCCACCCTGATTGGCCTGCTTGCTATCTTCCTGAGCCATGGCAAAGCCAATGATGATTCTGGCCAGAACCTGCGTGAGATTAATGGCGCGGGGGACTTGATAGAGGTAACGAACCTTTACAGCGCAACCGGGTTCGCGATGGGCCTGGTCATCACAGTGCAGCAGCGATTGCCAGCCATCATGGATTTTTCGCAGATGGTCTAACCCTGCCTGGATTGCACTGCGGAACCCAGGATCTTTTTCGAGGCTCCTGGCCAGATCGGGGACCTGTTCGACATCTCCTTCGTTCCATTCATTGATTATCATGCTGGGAACGATGGTGGTGGCTGCGCCCTCATCCAGACCAAACATCAGTTCCAAATAGCTTTCGTTCTGGGCCGCGGCCCGCCTGACCACCTCGGCAATCATCTCGGGGGTATGACCAGAGGAGGCAGCGCCAAAGTTGCCGAACGTAGCAAAGAAGTGGTCATGCCCCGATTCACAGCGAGTGGTGAAGCTGGCAGCATCGCCGACGAAGTCGCAATGCGGATGAAAATCGCGCATGGAGAAGGCATCTACCATGTCGCCAAACAAGACTCCATCTTTATAAGCATCTTCGGCACTCGGGCGACCTTTGCTGGCGTCGCAAAGCTGCTGCTCGCTCCGGACCAGTTTGCCTTTAGCGCGATCAAAACACATCTTGTCGGCGACGGCAAACTGGATGAAAGTTTCAGCATAAACGGCGCCTGAAAGGTGGTTGTGCAGGTCGCCGCCTTTGGGCATCTGTTGCAAGAACGACAGCAAGCGCAAAGGATCATGACGGATGGAATCGAAATTGCGGGCAGTTTGTTCCTCGGGCGTGCGTTTGTCTGCTGCCCAAAGAGCAGAAGGCAGCACCATGATCATTGCCAGACACAAGATAAGTTTTCGCACGCGCAAGCCCTCCAGTTAAAATGACGTTCCATCATCCCACAAGCCATTGATAATTTGATCTGACGTAAGAAGGATTTTTGAAATTTTTGCGGACGCCTCTTGCTATCTGGACGGCTTTTCTTTAGCATCGTCCGTGATAGACCGGCCTGCAAAGCAGGTGAAGTACGGTTACCGTTCATGAACCAACATTCAATGAACAGGGGGCCTGACTCGTATATACGGCTCGGTGCGCGAGGTTCCGCCAGTACGGAAATGCCTAAAGAGCCGCGGCGGGTTCCCACCATCTTCGGATGGGTTCAGAACGGCCCGGACTCACGGCCCCGTGGGTCGGTTTTTTCATTTGGTAATTGAGTAAGTTGGTAATTGGGTAATTATCGGAAAGCGGTCCTGCGACTCAGGGCCGCCTCTGAGTTTCGGCCAAAACAGAGTTTTAAATTACCCAATTACCAACTTACCCAATTACCCAATTCAAAGAAGTTCTCTCATCCTGAAGTTTCGTGGCTGACGCTCCCTCCATTCAAACATTACGCGTGCCCGCTGAAGATTTGGGTGTACGTCTGGACCAATGGTTGGTCGCCCATCTGCCCGATATCAGCCGCGTGCGCGTGCAGCAATTGATCGAACAAAAAAAAATACTGATTCGCGGCAGCACACCGAAGCCATCTCTGCGCCTGCGTGGGGGAGAAGAGATCATGATCACGGGCGAAGTGGAACTGCCGGCGCTCAAGGCTTTTCCTGAAAACATTCCGCTGAGCATCGTTTATGAAGATGCCAGCCTGGCCGTCATCAATAAGCCCGCAGGCATGAGCGTACACGCCGGTTCGGGCAAAGATGATGCCGGAAGCCGGGGCACGCTGGTGAATGCCCTTCTGTACCGTTTCGGTCAACTTTCGCAAATGGGCGGCGAGTTGAGGCCGGGCATTGTCCATCGGTTGGATAAGGAAACCAGCGGGTTGATTGTGGTGGCCAAGAATGACAAAGCCCATCGCAAATTGGCGGAGCAATTTCTGAGACGTGAAATCCGCAAGACTTATACGGCATTAGTTCATGGATGGATGCGAGGGGACCATGGGACGGTCAACGCTCCTATCAGCCGTGACCTGGTTCGGCGCGCGCGCATGACAACGCGCCGAAGCGATGGACGAGAGGCCGTAACACACTGGAAATTACTGGACCAAATCGATAGCGACTATGGAAAGTTCTCTCTATTGGGAGTCAAGATCGAAACCGGACGGACCCACCAAATCCGCGTGCATCTTTCCTCTATTGGACATCCAGTGGTGGGAGACATGCTCTATGGGGCGCCACGGGAGATGATGCGAGAAGAAAAGAAAGGCGCAGCCCAGGAACCGCATTCCATTTCGCTGGCGAGAAACTTCCTTCATGCTTCCGAACTCGAATTCAAACATCCGGTTAAGGGCATTCCCCTAAAATTCGCGTGCCCTTTGCCGGTGGAACTCGAGAACATTCTCTCCCAAATCGGAGTAAAGTAATCTCCGAACAGACTATAATGTGGAAAATGAAAATCCCTGCCATGCTCTTGATTCTGGTGTTGCTCGCCGGCATTGCCGGAGCGCAGCAGCCGGCTCCAACTCCGCCGCCGGCAACCAAGCTTGCCGACGGCAATGGCTCTTCCGACGATCAGGCAATCCAAACCTTCAGGACCCACGTTGACGAGGTCAATCTTTTCTTTACTGTGACTGACAAGCACGGAAGGTTTGTCAAAGACCTGCAGCAGGACCAGTTTGACATTTTGGACAATACCAAGCCTCCACTGAAGGTCCTGGGGTTTGAGGCCCAAACCAATCTGCCGCTGCGCGTGGGCTTGCTCATCGACGCCTCCAATTCCATTCGCGACAAATTTCACTTTGAGCAACAGGCAGCCATTGAATTTCTGAACCAGATCATCCGCCCTCAATCCGACAAGGCATTTGTGCTGGCATTTGACGAAGTTCCGGACCTGCAACAGGACTTTACTAACGACATCGGCAAACTCACCAAGGGCATCAACAACATCCGCCCGGGAGGCGGAACCGCCATGTGGGACGCGGTGTATTACGCATGCCGCGACAAGCTGATGAAAGAACAGGCCACCGGACCTGTCCGGCGGGCCATCATTCTGGTTTCGGATGGCGACGACAATCAAAGCCGTGCGCTACGCCAGGAGGCCATTGAAATGGCGCAGAGGTCTGGGGTCATTATTTACGCCATCAGCACAAACCTCAGCAACATCAAAGACAGCGGCGACAAAAACCTCAAGATACTGGCTGACGCCACTGGAGGCCAGGCATTTTATCCATTCAAACTACAGGATCTTTCCGACGCCTTCACCGAAATTCAGGGTGAACTGCGCAGCCAGTATTTCATTGCCTACAAGCCTGATAATTTTCTGGCCAACGGGCAGTACCGGCCAATATCGGTGCTTGCGAAGAACAAGAAACTCCGGGTGCGGGCTAAGAAGGGATATTTCGCCGCTACCCAATAGGGGATTTAGCCACGAATTTGCGCGAATGAACACGAATAAGAATAATTCGCGTTCATTCGTGGGCTAAAGTTCGTTCGCTGCTAAGAAGTTGGCGCGTAGTAGCCTTTTCGTGCCTGGACTTTGAGTCCGTCTTTTGATTTCACTTCGATCTTGCGATAGCTGCCATCGTGTTTTTCATTGGAGGGTGCGTAGCCGATGTAATACTGGCTACGCAGCTCGTTGGAAATCTGGTTAAAAGCCTCGCCCATCTTGTCGGGGCGATTTACGGTAATCAGGCGGCCACCTGTCTGCTCCGCCAATTCCCTCATGTCCCCCGGATTCGAGCGATATTGTGGATCGCTTAACAACAGTACGTAGCAGATCGTGTCAGCTTTTTGTGCGGCTTCTATCGAGTCTTTCAGTTTGAGCCGGCTGCCTTCGTCTTCGCCGTCGGTAAGAAAGATCAAGGCCTTGCGCCCCACCTGCTTGCTCATTACCTCGTTGGAGGCCACATACACAGCATCAAAGAGCAGAGTCCCTTTGGGATGAGAAATGGGAATTGGCCCCTGGCCCCCTCCGGGAATGCCACCGCTGCCCCCGCCTACGTTGATCCTTGCCCGGTCGAGGCCGGCGCGCAACAGACGAGTGTCAGAGGTCAAGTCCTGAAGCAGGTCCACGCTGATATCAAAGCTGATCACAAAGGCCAAGTCCTTCTCTGTAATTACCTGGCGCAGAAAGTCGGCGGCAATGACCTTTTCGGTCGGCAACATGCGCTGCATGCTGCCGCTACTGTCGATCATCAGACCCAGGGTGAGGGGCTGGTTGGATTCCGCGGAAAAATACTTGATAGGCTCGGACTTGCCATTTTCCAGGACTTCGAATTGGTCCTTGTTCAGGTTCGGTACCAGGGCTCCATGACGGTCCTTGGCGGTAAAAAACACATTCACCACATTTACATTCTTGCGGAAGGTAGGATTTTGCTCCTGCTGATCTGGTTTGGGGCTGGTACTCTGGCAAAAGCCTGCTGCCGACAGTAAAAATGCCAACAGGACTGTGCAGATGGCTGGGGTACGCATGAGGTTTTGGACTGCCTTTCTTTTCTGCTAGTCTTTATATATCTATTGTATTCGCATCTTTAGGGGCTTGAGCATCGTCTTATATTTAGATGGGAGGGACAGATGTCTGGTTTTGGGTCCGGTACGAGAAATTTGGCGCTTTTCATCCTGGTGGCTGGGCTGAGCGTGTGGGCGCAGCAGCCGGAAATCCCTGATGCCCCCACTCCCAAACCGCCGGATCCCTCGGGCTTCCCGGCAGGAACTCCACCGGCGCCCAAGAACGCGCATACACCTGAGGAGACTCAGCCTGCCAATCCTATTGCCGTCCCCGATGGCCAGCAGTTGCCAGAGGGAACATCCGGCAGCCGTGAGGAGCTTATTAAATTCAGCGTAAGCGTGAATTTTGTGCAGGTGCCGGTCACCGTGCGAGACAACGCAGGACATCTCGTCCCTGGGCTTAGTTATCATGATTTTGTTGTCTTTGAAGATGGCGTGCCGCAGAAGCTGAGTTATTTCACCAGCGACCCATTTCCACTTTCCGTGGCAGTGGTTGTGGATACGAATGTTTCCGCCACCACCATGAAAAAGATCAACGAAAGCCTGCCGGCCCTGGTGGGCGCTTTTAGCGAGTTCGACGAGGTGTCGCTGTTCCGCTACGGAAACACGGTGCAGGAGATTTCTACATTCCTGGGCGCGGGAAGCATTCCGACAGCAGCGCTTCAGCGGCTCAAACGAACCGGCCGGGAGGGTGGCCCTCCCGTGGTGGGGGGTCCAATGGGATCGGGGCAGACGGTGAACGGACATCCCGTGGACAACGGCGCTCCGCAGGTATATGTGCCGCCCAAGGAATCGCATGTGCTCAACGATGCCATCTTGCGCGCCGCCCAAGCCTTGAGCCGACGTGAGAAGGTACGCCGGCGGATCATCTTTGTGATCAGCGATGGCCATGAAACTGGCAGCACCGCCAGTTATGACGAGGTGCGCAAAGTCCTGCTTTCCAATAACATCTCGGTCTATGGGCTAGGTGTAGATGCCGCCTCTTATCCGATTTATGACACCCTGAACCGCATCCGCATACCTGGACTCGGATACGGCAACATCTTGCCCAAATACGTGGTCGATACCGGAGGCGAGTTGGTGGCTGAATTTGACCGGCAGGCCATTGAACAAGCCTACGCCAAGATTACCGAGATCGCGCGCAACCAGTACACCCTGGGCTATAACACGAAATCCAGTCCTTCCAGCACCTACCGATCAATTGTGGTGAATGTGCATCGCCCGGATCTGCAGGTCAGGACCAAGGATGGTTACTTCCCTTTGCCCTTTGCAGGGCAAGCGAAATAGTACTTTCGTAATTTTTGCGGGATGAAAAAATCCACGATCGGACTATTAGAATTCTTTTCGTCCAGGCCTGTTGTAATATAAAACATTCATCCAGCAGCATAGAATTATTCGGAGTTTTCCCGTTCCCAAGGATGACTCCGCTCTGCGCGAACCGAGTGTGAGGAAGAGTCTTTGAGTTTTATCAACTTTGCGGCCCGAGAAATCAATTGCAAGATCGTATATTACGGCGCTGGTTTAGGCGGTAAGACCACGAACCTGCAATATATTTTCAACAAGACGGCCGACAAGCAAAAGAGCAAAATGATCTCCTTGGCCACGGAGACTGACCGTACTTTATTTTTCGACTTCCTTCCGCTGGATCTTGGCACTGTGCGGGGCTTTCGCACTCGCTTCCATCTTTATACCGTTCCCGGCCAAGTTTTCTACGATGCCAGCCGCAAGCTCATTTTGCGGGGCGTGGATGGTGTGGTGTTCGTGGCCGACTCCCAGGAAGAGCGCATGGACGCCAACATCGAAGCACTGGAGAACCTTCAGGAAAACCTGAAAGAACATGGATACGACTTCACCAAGATCCCCT
Organism: Candidatus Angelobacter sp.; assembly: GCA_035940535.1. Lineage (GTDB taxonomy): Bacteria > Acidobacteriota > Terriglobia > Terriglobales > Acidobacteriaceae > Angelobacter. Next base: position 1,846 of record DASZEU010000580.1, on the reverse strand, counting down.
ACGTGCTTCAGTTTAACAAGCGCGACCTTCCCTCTGCCATGCCTGTGGACGACCTCAAGCGCGAATTGCAAAAGAAGAATGAATCAGCCTTTGAAGCCGTGGCCTTTCAAGGACAAGGTGTTTTTGAGACGCTTAAAGAGGTGGCGCGACAGGTGTTGGTTGAGCTGAAGAAGGGTTAGAGCGATTTCAGGCTGAATGTAGACCGCCAGCTTTCTTACACCAAGTCCATGTTTCTCCACTTTTCCTATCGATAAGCTATTTGTGGTCGAGCAGGGGGGCAATTCCTCCGAAGTCTCTGGTTTTGCCGGCACCTCGGCCTGCTCTTGCGGCTACCTGGTTGGTTCCTCCCAAGTCCCCATATTTTTCCAACAGCACCGGCACCAACGCTCCCTCAGCTTCTTTGGTAAAGGTAAGCCCGTTGTCCTTCATGTCAATGCGGATGAAGTCACCCAGACGAATCTGGCTGGTTGCTACCAGGTTTGCCAGCGGAAATACGATGTTCTTCTCAATGGCGCGCTTCAGGTGGCGAGCGCCGTATTTCGGATCCGTGCCCTCCTCCAGCAGAAACCGCTTCACTTTTTGAGTGCAGCTAAAAACAAACTGGTTGTTGCCGGTTGCCTGGAGAATCCGCTGTTGCACCATGCCTAGCTCGATTTCCAGTATCTGCTCAAGGTGTTCTGGCTTGAGGGTCTTGAAAACCACGATCTTGTCGATGCGATTCATGAACTCCGGCGAGAACTTGCGCCGGGCAGCCTCTTGCGCCGTCCTAGTGATCTTGTCATCCAGCCGGGTATCTACTTGATCGGCCTTGCGTGATTTTGCAAATCCCAGCCCACCCTCCATCAAGTCGTTCATCTCTCCTGCGCCCAGGTTGGAGGTCAAAACGATCAGACATGCGGAGAGGTCCACACGGCGATTGTCGCCCAAGGTGAGCGTGGCTTTATCAAGAATGCCGAGCAGGAGTTGCCAGAGCGCATCACTGGCTTTCTCAATCTCGTCGAACAGCAACAGGGTGAGTTTGAGCTTGTCGGTGTGCCATTGATTGAGCGCCTCCTGGGTCAAGAGAGGGTGTGTCTCCCGATGGCCCAGGTATCCGGGCGGCGACCCGATGAGCTTGGCGATTTCATGGCTGTGTTGAAACTCGGCGCAATCTATTTTGATAATCGCCCGGGAATCTCCGAACAGGGACTCAGCCATGGATTCCACGACCCGGGTCTTGCCCGAGCCGGTTGGTCCCAGGAAAAGAAGGTTGCCCATAGGACGTCCTGGAGGATTCAATCCAGCCAGAAACATCTGGTAGATTTCCACTACCTTTTCGACCGCTTGGTCCTGGCCAACGATCTTCCGCCGTAATGCGGTTTCAAAATCTTGCGCGTCGGAGCTGCGCTTGGTTGGATCTAGTGCAGTATTAAGCCCGGTCCTCATAAAATTACTTGGCCCCTGACCAAGGGCTCCAAAAAAATGGAGCGTGGTTCTTAGGATGGAGGAGCAAGCGGTTGAGTTGTGTTACCACGTCAGTCAATACCCTGTTCGTTCCATCACTGGATTAGATGCCGGTTTAGTACCAAAGAGTAAAACCCTGGGCCGCTTTTTCAACTTCTAAAGATGAGAGTGGCTGCTGCCGTGATAAGATGCCTCAGCCACTCGGGAAAAGAGTTCAGGAAATGGGTTCGAAGAAGTTTCGTATTGTTTCTCTGGCAGTTGCTGTGCTTCTGCTTTTGGGTTTCGCCTCACTGTTGTTCACCCGCAATTCACAACTGGTTTCGCAGACGCGCTCTTCGACACCAGCGGCCACGCCAGCAACCACGGCCACGCCGGAAACGCCGCGAGAGCTGCCTCCGGGAAC